>JBKBWW010000126.1:0-2867 GCA_046314475.1 Hydrogenophaga sp. | reverse complement strand
ACATCTCCATACCCAGCTGCGCGTGCGGCGGCAGCGGCATGCCCCCATCACCTGCGGCGGTCGCCACCGCCGCGGGGTCGCTCGTGTGCTGCAGCAGTCGGGAGATGGCCGCCGCCGACGCGGTGGACAGCCGCCAGTTCAGCGCGCTGGCCGCGTTGTTCGACACCGATGGCGTGCTGGTGCGCCCCGACGGCGTGGAACTGCGCGGGCGCGACGCCATCGTGGCGGCCTACGCAGCGCGCGACCCCGACCGCCTGACGCGCCACCTGGTGAGCAACCAGCGCGTGACCGTGGACCTGGCCGCCGGCACTGCGCGCTCGACCTGTGCCGTGCTGCTGTGGAGCGGCAAACACAGCGATGCCACCACCGCTCGCGGGCGCCCAGCCGATCCGGTGCAGCAAGTGGGCGAGATCCACGACCTGCTCGCCAGGACGCCAGAGGGCTGGCGCATCCGGCGACGGGAAGCGTGGTTCACGCTGTTCCAGACCGGCTCAACGGTCTAGGACCTTCGGGCGCCAAAAAGCCCTGGCCCGGATGCCTCCACGGCAAGCGTCCGACGAGCACCCGAACACCGCAATTTCTCAAATGAGAATCGTTCGTATATGATCTGATCCTGTCAGCCAGCCAGCACCCGGGGAAACCCCGCGGTCGTGACGCCAGCCTTGTTCTCCAACCCATGGATCCAGGTGTCGTCGTGACCATCTCCTGCTTTGCTGTCCCCCGTTCTCCCTTCCCGTTCCACCCGCTTTTCATGGCGTGTGCGGTCCTGCTGGCCGATCCCGCGCTCGCGCAAGCCGTGCCCGATGTGCCCGCCACCACCGTTGCACAGGGCGCAAGCGCCAGCGTCCTGCGCGAAATCGTCGTCAGCGGGGCGCGCAGCGAGCGCGCGCTGGACGATGTGCCCGCAGCCATCGACGTGTTGGCTGGCGACGACCTGGACCCAGCCCGGGTGCAGAACATCCGCGACCTCGTGCAGGAACTGCCCAATGTGAGCGTCAAGCGCGCACCGGTGCGCTTCGGTGGTGTGACCGGCAACGTCGGGCGCGATGGCAACGCGGGTTTCAACATCCGCGGGCTGGAGGGCAACCGTGTGCTGCTCACCATCGACGGCATCCGCGTGCCGCGCGAACTCAGCAGCGGCGTGTTCGGCCCAGCCGCCTTCGGGCGCGACTACTACGACCTCGGCCTGATTTCCCGCGTGGAGATCCTGCGCGGCTCAAGCTCGGCGCTGTATGGCTCCGACGGCCTGGCCGGCATGGTGGCGATGTTCACCACCGAGCCCAAGGACCTGCTCCAACCCGGGCAAACGCTGGGTGGGCGCGTCGGTCTGTCTTACGACGGACAAGACGACGCGCGCCGTCTCGGCCTCACGCTCGCCGGCGTGGCCAGCGACATCCTGCAGTGGCTGGGCAGCGTGCAGGTGGGACGCAGCGAGGCGCTGGACAACCAGGGCAGCAACTTTGCGCTCAACAGCAACCGCACCGCGCCCAATCCGCAGAAAGACCGCAACGCCTCCCTGATGGGCAAGCTGGTGTTCACGCCCGGCGGCGGGCAGCGCCATGTGTTCACCGCCGAACACGTGGACAAGAGCAGCGAGGTCGAGGCCTACACCGGACGAACGCCCGTGGTCTCCACGGCCACCCACGTGGGCGATCTGGACGGCACTTCCGACATGACACGCACCCGTGTGAGCTGGGACGGCCGTTTCCCGGTGACATCGCCCTGGGCCGACGACATCCGCACCATGCTGGGCCTGCAGTCGTCCGAATCGCAGGAAACCACGCACGAGTTCCGCCCGCTGCAGGCCGCGGCCACCCGCAACCGGGTGCGCGACGTGACTTACACCGAACGCATCGTGCAAGCCGTGCTGCAGGCTGAAAAACTGCGCCCGCTGGGCGGTGGCTGGTCGCAGAAAGTGGTCTACGGCATGGACCTCTCGCGTGCCAACCTGGACAACCTCGTCACCGGCGTCAACGGCCCGGCCTACGAGGCCTACCCGCTGCAGCGTTTCCCCGAAACCGTCGAGACCACCTCGGCGCTGTTCCTGCAGAGCGAGTACGCCAGCGACCGCTGGAGCGTGATCCCGGCCCTGCGCTACGACCGGGTGGCACTGGACGCACGCACCAGCCCGCTGTACCCGCTGCAACCCGCCTCGCTGTCCAACAGCGCCGTCACCCCCAAGCTGGGCGTGATCTGGCGCGGCAGCGACCAATGGAGCGTGTTCGGCAACCTCGCCGCCGGCTTCAAGTCACCGAATCCCCTGCAGCTCAACAACTTCTTCCGCAATCCGTTCGGCAACTACGAAACCATCCCCAACCCGAACCTGCGCCCCGAGAAAAGCCGCACCCTGGAGCTGGGCACGCGGGGCCGGGCCAGCGGCTTCGAATGGGAGGCGGTGGCTTTCACGGGCCGCTACAAGGACTTCATCGAAGAGCTGGTCACCGTGCAGACCGCGCCCATCCTGCAGTTCCAGGCCGTCAACCGACAGGCCGTCACGCTGCGCGGTTTCGAGCTCAAGGGCTCGGCGCGCCTCACCGCCCACACGTCGCTGCGCGCCGCCTACGGGCAGACCACCGGCACCGACACCGCTCGCGGCCTGCCGCTGAACTCGGTGAACCCGGCCCGGCTGGTGCTGGGCGTCGATCACCGCGTGGGCGACTGGTCGGTGGGCGCTTCGCTCGCGCACAGCGCAGGGAAATCGACCAGCGACATCGACACCACCGGCACCGCCAACCAGTTCGCCACCCCCGCCTTCACCACGCTCGACCTGCGCGCGAGCTGGCAGATCACACCCGCCACGCGCGTGAGCGCCGCGGTCCACAACCTGACCGACCGCAAGTACTGGGAGTGGACCAACGTGCGCGGCA
>JBKBWW010000125.1:0-10218 GCA_046314475.1 Hydrogenophaga sp. | reverse complement strand
GCGGCAAGTGAAGCCTGCGCGTGCCGCCCTCGAGACGTGTCGCACATCCTCGCAACGGGCACAATTGGCACGGCGGCCGGTTGCGCCGTGCGTGTGGCGGAGCCGGGTGACTCGTCGCTTTCCTTGGCGCCTCAGCACGCGCTGGCGCGCTGGCCGCAGCTGCTGGCCGCGCTGGAACAACCGGTGTTCTTTCAACAAAGCGGTACGCTGGTGCTGTGGCACCGGCAGGACACGGCCGAGGCCGAACGTTTCTCGGGCCAGCTCGCGCGCACCACCGCCGCCCTGCCCTCGCTGCCGCACGCGCAGCGTTTGAACGCGGCCGAGCTCACCGCGCTGGAGCCCGCGCTGGACCACCGTTTTGCCCAGGGCCTGTACCTGCCGCATGAAGGCCAGCTCGACAACCGCGAACTGCTGGCCGCGCTCGCGAACCAGATGCAGGTGCTCGGTGTGACCGTGCACTGGAACAGCCCGCGCACACCCGACGAGGTCGACCCCGGCCAGGGCGCCTGGCTGTTCGACTGCCGCGGCCTCGGCGCCCAACCACAGTGGGGCGCGCTGCGTGGCGTGCGCGGCGAGGTGGCGCGGGTGCATGCGCCTGGCGTGAGCCTCTCGCGCCCCACGCGGCTGCTGCACCCGCGCTACCCGCTCTACATCGCGCCCAAGCCGGGCGGCATGTTCGTCATCGGTGCCACCGAAATCGAGTCCGACGACCTCTCGCCCGCGAGCGTGCGCTCCACGCTGGAGCTGCTGAGCGCGGCTTACACCGTGCACCCCGGTTTTGGTGAAGCGCGCATCATCGAGATGGGGGTCCAACTGCGCCCCACCCTGCCCGACAACCTGCCCGAAATCCGGCTGAGCGGACCGCGCCGCATGCAGATCAACGGCCTGTACCGCCACGGTTTTTTGATCGCACCCGCCATGCTCGATGCCGCGCTGCAGGCCATGGACAATGGACACTCCGCGCTGGCCGAACAATGGGGCCTGTCGCTCCAGAACACTGCGCACTGAACCCCCATGAACGTCTTGATCAACCACGACCCCCGCGAGCTTCCCGAGGGCGCCACGCTGGCCGACGCGCTGCGCGTGTGCGATCCACCGGCCGTGTTCGCGGCTGCGGTCAATCTGCAGTTCGTGCCGCGCACCGCCTACGCGCAGCACGTGCTGCGTGAAGGTGATCGCATCGAAATCATCGCGCCCATCACCGGAGGCTGAGGAACACCGCCATGGACATGACCACCCCACCGACCCACGACGACCCGCTGATCCTCTACGGCGAGGTGTTCCAGAGCCGCCTGATGCTCGGCACCTCGCGCTACCCCTCGCCCGCCACGCTGGAGGCCGCCGCCAAACGCGCCCAGCCCGCCATGCTCACCGCCTCGCTGCGGCGCCAGGGCGCGGTGCAGCCCGAGGCCGGCGCGGCTTTCTGGAAACTGCTGCAAGACCTCGCCGTGCCGGTGCTGCCCAACACCGCCGGCTGCCACAGCGCGCAAGAAGTCATCACCACCGCGCAGATGGCGCGCGAGGTGTTCAACACGCCGTGGATCAAGCTCGAACTCATCGGCGACGACTACAGCCTGCAGCCCGACACGCTCAACCTGGTGGACTGCGCGCGCCAGCTCATCAACGAGGGCTTCAAGGTGCTGCCCTACTGCACCGAAGACCTGGTGCTGTGCCAGCGCCTGGTCGACGTGGGCTGCCAGGCCGTGATGCCCTGGGCCGCACCCATCGGCACCGGTCGCGGCCCGGTGAATCCCTATGCCATGCGTCTGCTGCGAGAGCGCCTGAAGGTGCCGCTGATCGTGGACGCCGGCCTGGGCCTGCCTTCACACGCCTGCACCGTGATGGAGTGGGGCTATGACGCCGTGCTGCTCAACACCGCGGTGGCGCTCGCGCAATCCCCCGTGGACATGGCCGGCGCCTTTGCCGACGCCGTGCGCGCCGGGCGCGCCGCGTACCGGTCGGGCGCCATGCAGGCGCAGGACAGCGCCCAACCCAGCACCCCCGTGCTCGGCACCCCTTTCTGGCACCACCCATGAACGTCGACATGAACGTGATGGCGATGGCGCAGTCCATCGTGCAAGCCCACCAGGCCACCCTGGCCTTGCCGCTGGCCCCCGGCGCCCAGGCGCTCAAGGGCGACGTGGACGACCTGGTCTTCGCCGCCGCCCTGCAAGCCGCACACCAGTTGGGCTTTGTGCCGGCCGACGCCTTGTGCATCGCGCAGGCGTGGTCTCGCCAGGCGCTGCGCACGGGCGAATTCCACCCCGAACAATGGCCCGTCGACGCGGTCGATTTCGGCATGGCACCCATGCCCCGCAGCGATGCGTTTGCGCCCTGCCCGCCAGCGCTCGGCCTGTACGCGGTGATGCCCGACGCCGACTGGACCATCCGCATGGCGCGCGCCGGTGTGCCCACCGTGCAGTTGCGCTTCAAGTCGGGCGATGCATCGGCCGTGCGCGCCGAGATCATGGCCACGGTCGCCGGCGTCCAGGGCACCGGTGCGCGCCTGTTCATCAACGACCACTGGCAACTCGCCATCGAGGCCGGCGCCTACGGCGTGCACCTGGGCCAGGAAGACCTGCAGGCCATGGCGCCGGCCGGATTGAAGGCCATCAAAAACGCCGGCCTGCGCCTGGGCCTGAGCACCCACGGCTACGCCGAAATGCTGATCGCCGACCAGCACAGCCCGAGCTACATCGCCATGGGCGCGGTGTTCCCCACCACCCTCAAACAGATGGCCACCGCACCGCAAGGCACGGGCCGGCTTGCTGTGTATTCGAAGCTGCTGCGAGACACCCCGCGCGTGGCCATCGGCGGCATCGACCTGGCTTCACTGCCCGAGGTGTTGAAGGCCGAGGTGGGCTCGGTGGGCGTGGTGCGCGCGCTGATGTCGGCGCCCAATCTGGACGCGGCTGTTGCCACCTGGAAGGCCGCGCTAACACCGGCTTGAAGACCGCGCTCGGCGCTCAAACCGCCCCGCGCCGCCACACCAGGTTCATCAGCGGCTTCACGCTCAGGCCGTGCATCAGGATGGACATGGCCACCACGATCAGGGTGAGTTGCATCAGCTGCAGCGCCAGGGGTTCGGGCAAGCCGTGCTGGATGGCGTACATCAGGTAGTAGAGCGAGCCGATGCCGCGCACGCCGAACCAGGCGGTCATGCCGCGCACCGGGGCGATGGCGCGGGTGCCCAGCAGGCCGATGAACACGCTCAACGGGCGTGCCACGAAAAACAGGAACAGCGCCAGGCCCACCGCCGCCCAGCTCCACGAGTCGCGGTAGAGCGAGCCGCCGAGCAGCAGCACCAGCATGAGTTCGGACAGGCGCTCCAGGTGTTCCTTGAACACCAGCGAGCCCTGGCTCACGGTGGACGGGGCTCCAGCGTCGGAGGCGGCGTCAGATTCGGAAGCTTGCACCTGCGTCGCAGCGGTGTCCTGCGCCCGGCGCGCCAGCCGCATTTCGGTCTGGCGCAGCGCCACGGCCGCGAAGAACACGGCCAGAAAACCCCAGGCGTGCAGCCACACGCTCAGGCCGTACACCACCCCGATGAGGCCCAGGCCCAGAAAATCGTCGAGCAACTCGTGGCGCTGCGGTGCGCCGCGCAGCCACCAGCCCATGCGCGCCAGCGCCACACCGCACACCACCCCGATGGCGACGCCGCCGGCCGTGGCCCAGACCACATCCAGCATGACCCAATGCGCACCGTTGTCACCCAGGTTGTGCAGGCCCAGCAAACCCAGGCCGAGCATCACGAACGGGAAGGCCGATCCGTCGTTGAGACCTGCCTCACAGGTCAACGTGAAGCGCAGCTGGTCGCGATCGCCGGGGTGGCGGCTTTGCACGTCGGTGGCGAGCACCGGGTCGGTGGGCGCCACGATGGCACCGAGCAGAACTGCCGCACCCAGCGGCAGGCCCAGCGCCCACACGCCGAACGCCGCCACCAGACCCACGGTCAGCGCCATCGACACGGTGGCCAGCAGCAGCGGCGCGCGCCACTGCCGAAGGCCGAACGGCACCGGCATCTTCACGCCGGCCGAAAACAGCGAGATCAGCACCGCCACCTCGGTCAGCACTTCGAGCAAGGCCGATTCTTTCAGCGGGTTGAAGCTGAAGGCACCGAGCACGGTGGGGCCCATGAGCAGGCCCACCGCGAGGTAGAGCATGGCAGGTGTGATGGGCAGGCGCTTGAGCAGCGTGGGCGTCACGCCCATCACGATCAGCAGCGCGCCGACAAACAGAAACCAGTGGGCGGTGGTCATGACCAACAACAAGGCCGCCGCATCCCGGGCGGGACGCGGCGGCCTTGATCAGAAAGCCACGGGCTGGCGGGCTGCCCGCGCATGTGAGGTCAGCGCGCCTTGATCTGGCCGCTCTCGTCGGACAGCACGATCTCGACGCGGCGGTTCATCTGGCGGCCGGCGGCGGTGTCGTTGCTGCCCACCGGGCTGGCCTTGCCGTAGCCGCGGGCGGCGACGCGGGTGGACGCGATGCCCTGGCCCATCAAGGCCACGCGCACCGCGTCGGCGCGCTCGGTGGACAAGGTCTGGTTGTAGGCGTCGGCGCCGGTGCTGTCGGTGAAGCCTTCCACCAGCACCGTGCGCTGCGGATCGGCCTTGAGCACCTCGGCCAACTGGTCGACCATGCGCATGCCAGCCGGCTTGAGCGCGGAGCGGTCCACATCGAACAACACGTCACCCAGGGTGATCACGATGCCGCGCGGTGTCTGCTTGGCGTTGAGCTCGGCCATGCGCGCTTCGAGCAGGCGGTTGCGCTCCTGCGCCATGGCGGCTTGGCGCTGGGCTTCCACCGTGTCGGTGCGGGCCAGGCTGGCACTGCGCTGCGCTTCAGCGGCAGCACGTTGTGCTTCGGCAGCGGCGCGCTGGGCCGCATCGGCCTCTTGCGTGCGGGCCTGCAGCTGGGCGCTGGTGCGCGCGGCAGCGGCGTTGGCTACACCCATCTCGGCGCTCTTGAAGTTCACCGTCTCACGCACGATGGCCGCGCGCTGCGAGGCCACGTAGGCGAGGTGGTTCACCTGCGACACGTCTTCGCGGTTGCTGGCCGCCGTGTTCGCCGCAGTCAGGGCATCGGCGGCCTGGCGCAACTCGGCGGGGGCCTGGTTCTGCGAGCGGGGGTCGGCCTGAACGGTGCGGAAATCTTCCCGCGCCTGGTCCAACCGCACGTTGGTGGGCGGTGTGGTGCTGCAACCGGCCACAACGGCCAGGGCGGTGAGAGACAGTGCGAAGCGGTGCATGGTTTTCATGGGGAGTCCTGTTGTCGTGTTCATTGGGCGCGGTTGATTTCCTGGCGCAGCACGCGACCGTCTTCACGAATCTCGCCAGCGGCCTTGTCGGCCCGGACGCTGCGGGCTTTGGCCTCGGCCAGCCGTGCGTCCACCTGCACTTCGTTCGACAACAACAGCGCACGGTCGTATTGCTCCTGCGTCATGGCGGTGTCGGCCATCACCTGCTTCTGGCGGGCGATGTTCAGTTCGTTGGGGGCCAGCTCGGCCGCACCGGCGCGCGCCGCGGCTTCAATGGCAGCGCGCGAGAGCGCCAGCTCCTGCGTGGGTGCCGCAATCCTGGTGGCGCAGGCCATCAGCGTGAGCGTGAGCGCAGCGAGCGCCGTGAGGCCGAACAGGCGCACGAGCTGGTGGCGCGAGGGTGTGTTCAACGCTTGAACGCCGGGTGTGAACGGGGTGTGCATCGCAATGTCTTTCTGTCATCAGGGCCGTGTTGGCCGACGTGTCGAGCATGGGCGGGTGAAGTGGCTGCGTCGGTGCTATGGCGCACAGACCCTGCGCCCGCCTGCCCCTTAAAACAGACGCAGCGGTTCGCACACCCGTGCTCGTTGAAATCGCCACAACCAAAGGACATCGCATGAACTGGGACACCATTCAAGGCAACTGGAAACAACTCACCGGCCGCGCCAAGCAGCAGTGGGGCAAGCTCACCGACGACGACCTGACCGTGGTGGCCGGCCACCGCGACCAGCTCGCCGGCAAGATCCAGGAGCGTTACGGCATTGCCAAGGACGAAGCCGAGGAACAGCTGAAGGCCTGGGAGAAGAGCGCCGACGACTCGTGGCTGAACATCACGACCGACGCCGAGCACGCGCAGAACCGCAAGTCCTGACCGGCCCTCGAAGCTCCCCCGCCGCGGGGAGCTTCAACCCGCGGTCAGCGGAGGCAGCAGGCGGTCGTACTCCTGTTTGACCACCTGGTAACACTCGCAGGTGCGCAGCTCCAGCTTGGGGCGGTCCAGCACCGAGATGCGGCCCCGCGCATACCGGATGATGTCGGCGCTCTGCAGCTTGATCGCCGCCTCGGTGACGCCTTCGCGGCGCACGCCCAGCATGTTGGCGATCAGTTCCTGCGTCATCACCAGTTCGTTGCCGGGCAGCCGGTCCAGGCTGAGCAGCAACCAGCGGCAGAGCTGCTGATCCAACGTGTGGTGGCGGTTGCACACCGCCGTCTGGCTCATCTGTGTGATGAGTGCCTGCGTGTAGCGCAGCATCAGGTGCATCACCGGGCCCGCGTGCTCGAACGCGGCCTGCACCGCTTCGGCCGGCAGGCGGTAGCCCATGCCGGCGCTTTGCACCACGGCCCGGCTCGGTGTGGAGCCTCCGCCCATGAAGATGGAGATGCCCACCACGCCCTCGCGGCCGACCACCGCGATTTCCGCCGACGCGCCACTGTTGAGCACATAGAGCAGCGACACGATCCCGCTGGTGGGGAAGTAGACGAACTTCATCTGTTCGCCAGATTCGTACAACACCTTGCCCAGCGGCAGGTCGACCATCTCCAGCTGGGGTTTCCAGTGTTGCCACTCGGCCTCTGGCAACGAGGCCAGCAGCTGGTTCTGGCGGGGTTTGTCGGGTCGGGTCATGGGCGCTTTCCTGCGGGACGGATCTTGTCGCGGGATGCGTCCAAAACCTGAATGTCAATGCCCCGAGGATGGCCCTCCACCCCGGCAGCGTCTGTTCGAGACCGTACGCAGAAAACCCCACGCGCCGAAGCGCGGGGGGTCAGGCCAGCGTGCGCACCGATGGCTCGCGCACCCACTGGCGCGTGCACGCGGCGTCCACAAACGCCTTGGCGTCGTCGGCACCCAACACGCCCGCATCGGCCTTGATCCCGGCCGCCTTCAGCAGCGCTTGTGCACCCGCATCGGCCGCGATCGCCTTGAGGTGGCCGAAGGCGTCGCGCACGAAGTCCACCGCCGCCGCTTCGCGACTCAGGGCCTTGCCCGCCGCGTCCGACAGCACCAGCGCCACCGCGTCGAACAACACCGAAGGTGTGCCGGCGAGCTGTCCGTCCACCGCGAGCTTCTTGCCGTTGGCCAGCGTGATGCCACCCACCTTGGGCGCGACGATCTTCACGCGCGCACCGGCCGCCTCCACCGCCTTCTTCAGCGCCGCAATGGCCGCGCCGTCCGAGCCGTCGTCCACCAGCATGGCGACACATCGGCCTTCCAACGTGTCCTTGGCGTTGTCGATGATGCTCAGCGCGGCCGAAGGTGGCAGGTCCATCACCGGCTGGGCCGGGGTGGCGGGTGCCGGCAGTTTGTCCATGCCCAGGCCATCGGCCACGCGCTGGCCCAGGCCTTCGTCGATCACCAGCAGGTGGGCCACCATGGCCTCAACCACGTGCGGGTGCTCCACCTTGGACAGCTCGAACACCAGCGCAGAGGCCAGGTGGGCCTGCTCGGGTTCGCTCTGGCTGATCCAGAACTGGCGCGCCTGGCTGTAGTGGTCGGCGAAGCTGGCAGCGCGCACACGGCCACGCACGCCACCTTCGTCAACCGCCAGGCTCGCGAAGCCCTTGTTGCGATCGGCCCGCGGTGCGTCGGTCGACAAGCTGTTGGGCTCGTAGGCCACGCGCCCGGCCGGCTGGGTCATCTGCATGTGGCCGTCGCGCTGCTGGTTGGCAAACGGGCATTTGGGTGCGTTGATCGGGAGTTGCGCAAAGTTCGTCGAGCCCAGGCGCGAGAGCTGCGTGTCCAGGTACGAGAACAGGCGGCCCTGCAGCAGCGGGTCGTTCGAAAAATCGATGCCCGGCACCAGGTGCGAAGGGCAAAACGCCACCTGCTCGGTCTCGGCAAAAAAGTTGTCTGGCCAGCGGTCGAGCACCAGGCGCCCGATCACCTGCAAAGGCACCAGCTCTTCGGGGATCAGCTTGGTCGCGTCCAGGTGGTTGAAGGGAAACTTGTCGGCCTCGGCTTGCGTGAACAGCTGCACCGCAAATTCCCACTCGGCCACTTCGCCCGCACCCAACACCTCGAACAGTTCACGGCGGTGGAAGTCCGGGTCGGCGCCAGCGATCTTCACGGTTTCGTCCCACACGGTGGACTGCATGCCGAGCTTGGGCCGCCAGTGGAACTTCACAAAGGTCGGGTGGCCATCGGCGTTGATCAGGCGGAAGCTGTGCACGCCAAAGCCCTCGATCATGCGCAACGAACGCGCCAGCGTGCGGTCCGACATGATCCACATCACCATGTGCATGGCTTCGGGCGTGAGCGAGATGAAGTCCCAGAAGGTGTCGTGGGCCGAAGCGGCTTGCGGAAAGCCCCGGTCGGGCTCCATCTTCACCGCGTGGATCAGGTCGGGGAACTTGATGGCGTCCTGGATGAAGAACACCGGCACGTTGTTGCCCACGATGTCCCAGTTGCCCTGGGCCGTGTACATCTTGACCGCAAAGCCTCGCACGTCGCGCGGCGTGTCGGACGAACCCGAACCGCCCGCCACGGTGGAGATGCGCGAGAAAACCGGCGTTTTCACGCCGACCTCGGTGAGCACCTGCGCGGTGGTGAAGGCCTCCAGCGAATGCGTGAGCTCGAAGAAGCCGTGGGCGCCGCTGCCGCGCGCGTGCACCACGCGCTCGGGAATGCGCTCGTGGTCGAAGTGGGTGATCTTCTCGCGCAGGATGAAGTCTTCCAGCAGCGTGGGGCCCTGCGGGTGGGCGCGCAGCGAGTTCTGGTTGTCCGAGACCACCAGGCCTTGCTGCGTGGTCAGCGGTGGGTGCTCTGCGTTGGCCTGCTGGTGCAGTTCGCCGCCGGTGCCCAGGTGGGCGTCTTGTGCTTGCTTCTTCGCCATGGGTGCTCCTTCAGTCAATTGGCCGGGGTGGGCACTTGTGTGAGCAGATCGGCCAGTTCGTCGGCGTGCTCTTCTTCCACCGCCAGGATGGATTCGAGCAGGCGGCGCGTGGTCGGGTCGTCGTTGCCCACCGATTCGATCGCGTGGCGGTAGCTGTCGATGGCGATGCGTTCGGCCACCAGGTTTTCGCGAATCATCTGGGTCAGCGTGGTGCCTTCCACGTACTCGGCATGGCTGCGCTTCGTGAGCGAGTCGGGCGAAAAGTCGGGCTCACCACCGAGCTGCACGATGCGTTCGGCCAGCTGGTCGGCGTGGCCCTGCTCTTCGTTCGAATGCACCAGAAATTCCGCTGCGGTGGCGTGCGAGTGGATGCCGCTGGCCATGAAGTGGTGGCGGCGGTAACGCAGCACACACACGAGTTCCGTGGCCAGTGCGTCGTTGAGCATGGCAATGACTTCGGTGCGATCGGCGCTGTAACCGGCGGTCACGGCGCCCTCTTCCATGTGCTGGCGCGCGCTCTTGCGCAGTGCGGGAATGTCAAGCGGTTTGAGGGGTTCGTTCATGGGGTTTTCCGATCGGGTGGGGTTGGCGCGGGGTGCGAAGGTGCTTTTCATCGAGGTGTCCTGATGGTCGACACCCAGCATGGCGCGCGGGGCTGCCCGCGTCGGTGCTGTTGCGCACAGAACCCCGCCCTGCGGCGGCGTGCCTAGTCCGAAATCTTCTCGTCCATGAGCGCGGTGTGCAGCAGCTTGTCGGCCTCGTAACAGCTGCAGGCCTCGCGCTCCAGACCAGCGCGGTCGATCACCTGAAGTTCGCCCCGCGTGTACTGGATGAGGCCGTCTTTCTGAAAGTCGCTCGCGGCCTGAGTGACCCCCACGCGCCGCACGCCCAGCATCAGCGAAATGAATTCCTGCGTGACGTGGAAGTGGTCGGTATCCGCCCGATCCTGGCTCATCAGCAGCCAGCGCGCCAGCCGCTGACCAATGGGGTGGAAGCGTTCACACGCCGAGGCCAGCGCCTGCTGGTGCAGGCGAACCATCAAGCTGCGCTGCAACACGCTTCGCAACGCAGGCAGGTCGTCCATGGCTTGTCGCAGCGCCTGGGCTTCGATGCGCCAGCACGTGCCCG
>JBKBWW010000124.1:0-10221 GCA_046314475.1 Hydrogenophaga sp. | reverse complement strand
TGATTGCGCCGGAGAACAGCAACAGCTTCTCGGTGAGGGTGGTCTTGCCCGCGTCGGGGTGGGAAATGATGGCGAAGGTGCGGCGGCGGCGCACCTGTTGGGAAAGTTCGGACATAGCCGCTGATTATCGGGCCCCCACGCTACCCCGCTTCACGAGGTCCGCTGCCCCCCGAGGGGGCTGGGCCTGCCTTGGGGGCGGCCCGGCGGCTGGCCCACGCCGGGGGACAATACAGCCTATGCATCCAAAAGCCCTCCTGGACGAAAGCGCCATCCTGATCGAACAGGTTTTCAAGTTCGAACACCCCACCGACGCCGTCGTTGCCCGCCACTTTCGCGAGAACCGCTCGCTCGGCTCCCGCGAGCGCGCCACACTGTCCGACACCGTCTACTCCATCCTGCGCCAGCGCCTCAAACTCGAATGGCTCGCCCGCTCGGGCAGCGGCTCCAAGTGGCGTCGGCTGGCGATCCTGGCCTTTCCGGGCGACCGCGATTTCATCAAAAGCGCGCTGACCGAACCCGAGAAGACCTGGCTCGACCACTGCGACGCCGTCAAAGATGCCGACCTGATGGCGCAACACCGCCACAACCTGCCTGAGTGGCTCGCCACCGCCTTGCGCGAGCAGGTGGGCAACGAATTCGACGCGCTGGTGGCCAGCCTGAACCAGCCCGCGCCACTGGACTTGCGCGTGAACGTGCTCAAGGCCAAGCGCGAGGCGGTGCTGGCCTCCTTGCAAAAAGCCGGTCTGGCGGGCGAGGCCACGCCCTATTCGCCGCTGGGCATTCGCCTGCAGGGCAAACCGTCGCTGGCGAAGCTCCCCGCCTTCACTGAAGGTGAGGTCGAGGTGCAGGACGAAGGCTCGCAACTGCTGGCCCTGTTGCTGGACGCCAAACGCGGCGAAATGGTGGTGGATTTCTGCGCTGGCGCTGGCGGCAAAACCCTGGCCATTGGCGCCGCCATGCGCAACAGCGGCCGGCTCTACGCCTTCGACACCTCCGGCCACCGGCTGGATGCCCTCAAACCGCGGCTGGCGCGCAGCGGTCTGTCCAATGTGCACCCGGTGGCCATTGCCCACGAACGCGACGACCGCATCAAGCGACTGGCCGGCAAGATCGACCGCGTGTTGGTCGATGCCCCGTGTTCGGGCCTGGGCACCTTGCGCCGCAGCCCCGATCTGAAATGGCGCCAGAACCCCCAGACCGTGGCGGCGCAGGCAGAACTGCAGCTCGCCATCCTGAACAGCGCGGTGCGCCTGCTCAAACCGGGTGGGCGGCTGGTTTACGCCACCTGCAGCTTGCTGAAGCACGAGAACGAAGACGTTTGTGCGGCTTTCGAGGCGGCACATCCCGACTTTGAAGTGCTCCCTGTGTCCGGTTTGCTGGACACCGCGCAGGTGAAAAACGCCGCCTCGCTGTGCCAGGGTGACGAAGGGCGCTGGATGCGTCTGTGGCCGCATCGGCACGCTACGGATGGCTTCTTTGCTGCCGTCTGGCGGAAAAAGCCTTGAAAAGCCGCCAATTCACTTGATCTGGGACAGTAGTTTCCACATTCGGGGCTGGATACCGGTTGGTGTTTGGCACCCCCGCCCTTAAAATCAGGGGCGCTACTGCTCCGGGTGTCCTGGAGCCCACTCGGTATCCATCCGCCGCCTTGGGCGGTCTATTGGGAAATCAATGTCTTCTTCCGACTTCGGTATCTTTTCGTCCCTCTGGGACGCCCTCATCCAGTTCCTCGCGCACGGTTTGACCGGCGCCACTTGGTGGCAGGCCATGATCGTGGCCCTGGTGTTCACCCACATCACCATCGCCAGCGTCACCATCTACCTGCACCGCCACCAGGCCCACCGCTCGCTGGACCTGCACCCCATCGCGTCGCATTTTTTCCGTTTCTGGCTCTGGATGACCACCGGCATGGTCACCAAGGAATGGACCGCCATCCACCGCAAGCACCACGCCAAGTGCGAGCACGAAGGCGATCCGCACAGCCCGGTCGTGTTCGGCATCAAAAAGGTGTTTTTCGAAGGCAGTGAGCTGTACCGTTCGGAAGCCAAAAACCAGGAAACCCTGGACCGCTACGGCCACAACACCCCCAACGACTGGATTGAGCGTGTGGTCTACACCGGCCGTTCACGCCTGGGTGTGACCCTCATGATGATCATCAACATCGCGCTGTTCGGCGTGCTGGGCGTGACCGTCTGGGCGATCCAGATGATCTGGATCCCGATCACGGCCGCCGGCATCATCAACGGCATCGGCCATTGGTGGGGTTACCGCAACTTTGAAGCGACCGACGCCAGCACCAACGTGTCGCCATGGGGCATCCTCATTGGCGGCGAAGAGTTGCACAACAACCACCACACCTACCCCACATCGGCCAAGCTGTCGGTCAAGCCCTACGAATTCGACATCGGCTGGATGTACATCAGCATGCTGAGTGCGGTGGGCCTGGCCTCGGTCAAGAAGCTGCCGCCCAAGATGGCGTTTGGCGATGTGAAGCCCGTGGCGGACGAAAAGACGCTGGAGGCGATCATTGCCAACCGCTACGAGGTGATGGCGGGTTACGCCCGCGAGATGCGCGCGGCCTGCAAGCGCGAACTTGAGGCGCTTCAGCAGCGTCGGGGCGATGCCACTGTGTTGCAATCGGCCCGCCAGTGGCTGCACCGTGACGACGACAAGGTGCCCGCCAGTGTCAAGCCCCAGCTCGCGCAAGTGCGCGCCGAACACCCTGTGCTTGACAAGATGGTGACCATGCGCGAAGAACTGCGCGCCCTGTGGTCCAGCACCACCGCCACGCGTGAACAACTGGCCACCGATTTGCAGGCCTGGTGCCGCCGGGCTGAAGAGAGCGGCATCGCTGCACTGCGCGACTTCTCGATTCGCCTGCGTTCGGCCCACGCCTGAACTCGACGGCTCCACGAGAAACCATCCTGCGGGGTGGTTTTTTCATGGGCCAATGGTTTTGGATCGCGCACAAAAAAGCCGCTGGTGACAGCGGCTTTTTGTTGGAAGAGATCCAGCTTATTTCAGCTTGATTTCTTTGTAGTCCACGTGCTTGCGAGCTTTGGGATCAAATTTCTTGATCAGCATCTTCTCGGGCGTGGTCTTCTTGTTTTTGGTGGTGGTGTAGAAGTGGCCGGTTCCAGCGGTGGATTCCAGCTTGATCTTCTCGCGTGCGCCTTTGGTTGCCATGTTCGGTTCTCCTTAAGCTTGACCGCGTGCGCGCAGGTCGGCGAGCACGGCGTCAATGCCGTTTTTGTCGATCAGGCGAAGGGCGGCGCCGGAGACGCGCAGACGCACCCAACGGTTTTCGCTCTCGACCCAGAAACGGCGGTATTGCAGGTTCGGCAGGAACCGGCGCTTGGTTTTGTTGTTGGCGTGGGAAACGTTGTTTCCCACCATGGGCTTCTTGCCCGTGACTTCGCAGACGCGTGCCATGTGGACACTCCGATCATTTCAAACAGCTGCTGACCTCGACCGGAAGACATTCCGTGTCTGGCCACTCAGCCTCACCTCGCCAGGAAAGGGTGGCGGTAACCCGAATCTGCCGATGCACCGGATGGACCGGTCAAACTCAGCAAAGCCCGCGATTATAGCCAATCGGCCATCTGGCGGGGTCAGGAAGCGTTCTGCTCCAGGAAACGCTGGGCGTCCAGTGCGGCCATGCAACCCGTGCCGGCGCTGGTGATGGCTTGGCGGTACACGTGGTCCTGCACATCACCAGCGGCGAACACGCCCGGCACGCTGGTCATGGTGGCCATGCCCTGCAGGCCCGAGCGGGTGGTGATGTAGCCGTCCTTCATGTCCAACTGGCCCTTGAAGATATCGGTGTTGGGCTGGTGGCCGATGGCGATGAAGCAGCCTTTGAGCGTGAGGTCTTCGGTGTCGCCGGTCTTCACGCTCTTGAGACGCACACCGGTCACGCCGGTCTGGTCGCCCAGCACTTCGTCGAGCGTGTTGTGCAGCTTGAGTTCGATCTTGCCAGCGGCGACCTTCTCCATCAGCTTGTCGATCAGGATGGCTTCGGCCTTGAATGTGTCTCGGCGGTGCACCAGCGTGACCTTGCTGGCAATGTTGGACAGGTACAGTGCTTCTTCCACCGCCGTGTTGCCGCCGCCGACCACGCTGACTTCTTCCCCGCGGTAGAAGAAACCGTCGCACGTGGCACAGCCCGAGACGCCCTTGCCCATGAACGCTTCTTCAGACGGCAGGCCGAGGTATTTGGCGGAGGCGCCGGTGGCGATGATGAGCGCGTCGCAGCTGTATTCACCGCTGTCACCCTTGAGCACGAAGGGACGTTTGCTGAAGTCGACCGCGTTGATGTGGTCAAAGATCATCTCGGTCTTGAAGCGCTCGGCGTGCGCCTGAAAGCGCTGCATCAGGTCGGGGCCTTGCACGCCGTCGGCATCGGCTGGCCAGTTGTCCACGTCGGTCGTGGTCATGAGCTGGCCGCCTTGTGCGATGCCCGTGATCAGCACCGGGTTCAGGTTGGCGCGAGCGGCGTAGACCGCGGCGGTGTAGCCGGCGGGGCCGGAGCCCAGGATCAGTACTTTGGCGTGTTTCATGGTGCAAGTCCCCATCAGATTCAGGGGCAAGTGGTTTAGAGTCGGCGGTTACATTGGTGCGTCAGGTCAGAAGCCTGCGGAGCAGGGGACCATGACTTCAGGTCATTGTATGAAACGGCGCTGCAGGCGCTTCCCAGAACAAGGAATACACGCATGTCGATACTGTCCAATCTCGATCTGATCCGCAGGGTGCCTCTTTTTTCAACCTTGACGCAGGCCCAGGCCGAAGGTGTTGCAGATGCGGTCATCAAGCGCCGTTTCAAGCGGGGCGAATGCATCGTCGAGCAGGGCAAGAAGTCGAACTGTCTGGCGATCGTGCTCACCGGCCGCGCGCGTGTGGTGACCACCGATTCCCGGGGTCGCGAGGTGATCCTGGCCACCATGAACCCCGGCGACTACGTGGGCGAGATGAGCCTGATCGACAACCAGCCGCACTCGGCCACCGTCAAGGCCGAGGTGCAGACCGATGTGTTGATCCTGGGCCGTGCCGAGTTCGCCCGCTGCCTGCCCGAGAACAGTTCCATGGCTTACGCCGTGATGAAGGGCCTGGTGCAGCGCTTGCGCCACGCCGACCGCAAGATCGAATCGCTGGCGCTGATGGATGTGTATGGCCGCGTGGCGCGCGCACTGCTCGAATTCGCCCAGCCCGACAAGGATGGCCAGCTCACCATCAAGGACCGGGTGTCGCGCCAAGACGTGGCCAAGATGATCGGAGCCTCGCGCGAGATGGTCAGCCGTGTCATGAAAGACCTGGAAGACCGGGGCTTCATCGAGATGGCGGAAGACGGCAGCACCATCATCAAGGAACGGCTGAATTCCCTCGGCTGAACCGATGGGCCACCGACGTGTGGCAGGGTCTGACGGACATGGGATCGGGGTGGGCTTGGGGTAAGCTTGCCGCTGGACATTTGAACAGCCCATGACCTACTCATTGAACACCCTCAACGCCGACCGTGCGGGGCAACCGCAGGTCGGCGTTTCTCGTTTTGCCCAGGAGATCGGCTTGGTGCTGGGTGCGGCCGCGCTGGCTTTCTGGTTGTTGGCCTTGTTGAGCCACTCGCTGGCCGACCCGGCCTGGAGCACCACGGGCACCGCCACCGAGGTGGGCAACTGGGGTGGCCGGCTTGGCGCGCTGCTGGCCGACTGGAGTTACTACTTGTTCGGCTTTTCGGTCTGGTGGTGTTTCCTGGTCGGGGTGAGGGCCTGGTTGTCCGCGTTGGCCGGCTGGATTCGCGGCACGCGCGCCGACGTGGGTGATGAACAGGATTCCCGCATCTGGCAGCGCCCCTGGGCGCGCCGCAGCCTGTTCTGGCTGGCGCTGATCACCTTGATGGCTGCGAGCACGGTTCTGGAGTGGAGTCGCCTGTACCGGCTCGAAGCTTTGTTACCGGGCCATGCGGGCGGTGTGCTCGGCCACGGGCTGGGCGCGTTTTCCATGCGCTGGCTCGGATTCACCGGCTCGGCGCTGACCATGCTGGCGCTGCTGCTGGTGTGCCTGCCGCGCGTGTTCCGTTTTTCGTGGGGCCACTGGGCCGAAGAGGTGGGGCACACGCTGGACGGCTGGTTCGAGGCGCGCCGCGAAAAACGCGAGGCGGTGGAAGACCAGCGCATCGGCGAGAAGGCGGCACGCGAGCGCGAAGAGGTGGTGAAGGTCGAGCGGGTGGAAATCGAAGAACACCACCCCACGCCGGTGGTGATCGAACCCACGCTGGTCGATGTGCCCAAGAGCGAGCGTGTGGCGAAAGAACGCCAGAAGCCGCTGTTCACCGAACTGCCCGACAGCAAGCTGCCTCAGGTGGACCTGCTGGACAGCGCGCCGGTGCATCAGGCGGGCGTGGACAGCCAGACGCTGGAGATGACCAGCCGTCTGATCGAGAAGAAGCTCAAGGATTTTGGTGTGGACGTGCGCGTGGTCGCCGCAGCACCGGGACCGGTGATCACGCGCTACGAGATCGAACCCGCCACCGGCGTGAAGGGTTCGCAGATCGTCAACCTCGGTCGTGACCTGGCGCGTTCACTCTCGCTGGTCTCCATCCGTGTGATCGAGACCATTCCCGGCAAGAACCTCATGGCGCTGGAGTTGCCCAACGCCAAGCGCCAGACCATCAAGCTCAGCGAGATTCTGGGATCGGCGGTCTACAACGATGCGAAATCCATGCTGACCATGGGCCTGGGCAAGGACATCGGAGGTCAGCCCATCGTGGCCGATCTGGCCAAGATGCCGCACTGCCTGGTGGCCGGCACCACCGGTTCGGGCAAGTCGGTCGGCATCAACGCGATGATCCTGTCGCTCCTCTACAAGGCCGATGCACGCGAGGTGCGCCTGCTGCTGATTGATCCCAAGATGCTGGAGATGAGCGTCTACGAAGGCATTCCGCACCTGCTGGCGCCTGTGGTCACCGACATGAAGCACGCGGCCAACGGCCTGAACTGGTGCGTGGCCGAAATGGAGAAGCGCTACAAGCTCATGAGCAAGATGGGCGTGCGCAACCTTGCGGGCTACAACGTGAAGATCGACGAGGCCAAAGCGCGCGGGGAGATCATCGGCAACCCGTTCAGCCTCACGCCCGAGCAGCCCGAACCGCTAGAGCGCCTGCCCTACATCGTGGTGGTGATCGACGAGCTGGCCGACCTGATGATGGTGGTGGGCAAGAAGATCGAAGAGCTCATTGCCCGCCTGGCGCAGAAAGCGCGCGCGGCCGGCATCCATTTGATCCTGGCCACGCAGCGCCCCAGCGTGGACGTGATCACCGGCCTGATCAAGGCCAACATCCCCACGCGTTTGTCGTTCCAGGTCAGCAGCAAGATCGACAGCCGCACCATCCTCGACCAGATGGGCGCGGAGAGTCTGCTGGGCATGGGTGACATGCTTTACATGCCGTCGGGTACGGGATTCCCGATCCGGGTGCATGGTGCGTTTGTGAGCGATGACGAAGTGCACCGCGTGGTGGCCTACCTCAAGGAACAGGGTGGCGAGCCCAACTACATCGACGGCGTGCTGGAAGGCGGCGTGGCGGATGGTGAGGGCGGCGACCTGTTCGGCGAAGGTGGCGGCGAGAGCAACGGCGAAAAAGACGCTCTCTACGACCAAGCGGTGGAAATCGTCATCAAGGACCGCAAGGCCAGCATTTCCTATGTGCAGCGCAAGCTCAAGATCGGCTACAACCGCGCCGCCCGTTTGCTTGAAGACATGGAGAACGCAGGCTTGGTGAGTGCTCTCACATCGAGCGGGCAGCGGGACATCCTGGTGCCGGCGCGTGGCGAATGACGCTGGCTTGAACCGAGCCGGCCCAACCGGATCAGATCCCCATGATGAAAAAACTGTTGCTAGCCAGTTCTCTCGGTTTTGCCACCTTTGCTGCCTCCGCAGACGGTTTGCAAGACCTCGAAAAATTCCTGCGTGAAGTGAGCAGCGGCAAGGCCGGCTTCACCCAGGTCGTGACCTCACCCAAGCGCGCCACCGAAACCGTGGCGCGCAGCAAGACGTCCACCGGCACCTTCGAATTCCTGCGGCCCAACCGCTTCCGGTTCGAGTACACCAAACCGTTCGAGCAGACCATCGTGGCCGACGGCCAGACGCTGTGGCTGTACGACGTTGATCTGAACCAGGTCACGGCCCGTGGTCAGAAGGAAGTATTGGGCAGCACGCCCGCCGCCTTGATTGCAGCCGGCACCGATCTCAAGGGTTTGTCGGACGCGTTCGAGCTCAAGCCCGGCGCGGCCAAAGACGGCCTGGAGTGGCTGGAAGCCAAGCCCAAGGACCGCAACGGCCAGCTGCAACTGGTGCGCGTGGGCTTCAAGCAAGGCCAGCTCTCGGTGCTCGACATCCAGGACAGCCTGGGCCAGCGCTCGGTGCTCACCTTCAACGGCTGGCAGTCCAATGCGCCACTGAAGGCCGCCGACTTCAGGTTCGAACCGCCGGCGGGCGCTTCGGTCATGCGGCCCTGATTTCCGTGCCCGCGCCCAGTCCCCACGCGCCCCTGGCCGAGCGGCTGCGCCCGCGCACCCTGGCCGAGGTGATCGGCCAGCAGCACATGCTGGGCGAGGGCATGGCTCTGCGCCTGGCGTTTGAATCGGGCCAACCGCACAGCTGCATCCTCTGGGGGCCACCCGGTGTGGGCAAGACCACGATCGCGCGGCTCATGGCCGACGCGTTCGATGCCCAGTTCCTCACCATCAGCGCGGTGCTCGGCGGGGTGAAGGACATCCGCGACGCGGTGGAGCGGGCAGAGCTTGCCCGCACCGGACTCTCGCCCCAGCGCACGATCCTGTTCGTGGACGAGGTGCACCGCTTCAACAAGAGCCAGCAAGACGCCTTTTTGCCGCACGTGGAAAGTGGCCTGTTCACCTTCATCGGCGCCACCACCGAAAACCCGTCGTTCGAGGTCAACTCGGCCCTGCTCTCGCGCGCCGCGGTGTATGTGTTGCAGCCGCTGTCCGAAGACGACCTGAAGCTGATCGTGACCAAGGCGCAAGCCATCGACGCGGTGCCTGCGATCGAAGCGGCAGCCGTTGACCGTTTGATTGCCTACGCCGATGGCGATGCCCGCCGCTTGCTGAACACGCTGGAAACGCTGTCGGTGGCGGCCGGCAGCGAGAAGCTCGCCGAGATCACCGACGCCTGGCTGCTCAAGGTGCTGGGCGAGCGCATGCGCCGTTACGACAAGGGTGGCGACCAGTTCTACGACACCATCAGCGCCCTGCACAAAAGCGTGCGTGGCTCCGATCCGGACGCAGCCCTCTACTGGTTCGTGCGCATGCTCGATGGCGGCGCAGACCCGCGCTACATGGCTCGGCGCTTCATTCGCATGGCGGCGGAAGACGTCGGCCTGGCCGACCCGCGCGCCCTGCGGCTGGCGTTGGACGCGGCCGAGGTGTATGAGCGCCTGGGCAGCCCCGAAGGTGAGCTGGCGCTGGCCGAATGCGTGATCTACCTGGCCGTGGCGCCCAAGAGCAACGCGGTCTACAAGGCCTTCAACGAAGCCAAGGCCTGGGTCAAGAAGGACGGCACACGTCCGGTGCCCATGCACCTGCGCAACGCGCCGACCAAGCTCATGAAGGAGCTCGACCACGGCAAGGGCTACCGCTACGCGCACGACGAAGAGGGTGGTTTTGCCGCCGGCGAACGCTACCTGCCCGAGGGCATGGCCGAGCCCGGTTTCTACCGGCCGGTGGACCGTGGGCTGGAGCTGCGCATCGCCGATAAGCTGCGCGAACTCAAAAAACGCAACGATCAAAATAACTAATGCGTCGCCATTCGCGCTGATGCAAGCGGTGGGGTGCCTTGGGAATTCGGGGTAAACCCTTGTTCGCTAAGGGCTTACACGCATGCGGCCCCCAAAAGCGCCTCATTACAATCCGTCCACCAACCCGCAGTCTGTCCTGTTCAAAGGTCAGGTCTGGCGGGTTTTTTGCTAGGTTGAAACCGGCCAGCGCCACAAGCGCCTCTCGGCCTGTCACACACACGGAGAACCCTCATGGAAGTTTTGCTACAGCAGATCATCAACGGTCTGGTGCTGGGCAGCATGTATGCGCTCGTGGCCCTGGGTTACACCATGGTCTACGGCATCATCGGGCTGATCAATTTCGCCCACGGCGACGTCCTCATGGTGGGTGCGCTCACCAGCTGGACCATCATCGGCGTGATGCAGGACGCCACCCC
>JBKBWW010000123.1:0-10243 GCA_046314475.1 Hydrogenophaga sp. | reverse complement strand
GCCCACTTCCAGAACGTCTTGGGCCAGGCCATTGCGGCGGTACCACGCGGCTTTCATGTCGGGGCTCCTGCGGGGGTTGAATCGGGTCGCCATTGTCAACGGCGTTGCCCGCGGTGCCTGACGCCAAGGTTCAGGGCTGCGTCGGTCGGCAGACCCGGCTGGCGAGCCGTTCGATGGCGTCGAACAGCTCTTCGCAGGTGTTGGACTTGGGGATCAGGTCGGCGATGCCGGCCGCAGGCGCCAGGCGCCGCAGTTCTTCTCCGATGTGGCCGGAGGTGACGGCCACCGGGCGGTCGGGATGCAGGGCCCGCAGTTCGCGCGCCAGCTCCAGGCCCGAGAGGCCGGGCATGGCGAAGTCGGTGATGGCCAGGTCGTACACCACCTTGCCTTCGCGCACATCGCTCAGGGCCTGGCGCGGGTTGCGGTACACGCTGGCCTGGAAGCCACCGCGCTGCAGCATGCGCTCGATGAGGTGGTTGATCAGTTCGTCGTCGTCCACGTACAGGATGCGCGTGCCCGCCAGGCCGCTGGCGACCCGGGCCGGGCCGCGGCGCGGCGGTGCTTCCGACGGTTCTGGCGACAGCGTCGGTTGTCCGGCCGCGCGGAAGTACAGCGAGAACGTGGAGCCCCGACCAGGCGCGCTGTCCACCGTGATCGCTGCCTGGTGGTCGCGCAGGATGCCGTGCACCACCGCCAGGCCCAGGCCGGTGCCTTCGCCCGGGGGTTTGGTGGTGAAGAAGGGCTCGAACAACCGCTCCATGGTCGCTGCGTCCATGCCGGCGCCGTTGTCGCTCACCGAGAGGCACACGTTGACATCGGGCCACTCGGTGGGCGTGCCCAGTGTCGTGCCCACCACCCTCGATGGCGGCGGTGCGCCGCGGTGCGGCCGCAGTTCGATGTGCAGCGTGCCGCTGGCCAGGTCCGGCATGGCCTGCCAGGCGTTGGTGCACAGGTTGAGCAGCACCTGCTGCATCTGCGTGGCGTCGGCCAGCACCGGGGGCGTCTGCGGGTCGCACGCCACGCGCAGCACCAGCGTTCGGGGCAAGGTGGCGCGCAGCAGCCGCACCGACTCGTCCACCACCGCGCTCAGCGCGATCACGCGCCGCTCCAGCACCTGGCGGCGGCTGAACGACAGGATGCGTTGCACCAGATCGCGCGCGCGGCCACCGGCCTTGAGGATTTCCTGCAGGCTGATCGCCGCTGGGTCGTCGCTCTGCACATCTTCCAGCGCCAGCCGCGCATTGCCCAGGATCGCCGCCATGATGTTGTTGAAGTCGTGCGCCACGCCCCCGGCCAACGTGCCCAGGGCTTCGAGTTTTTGCGACTCGCGCAACTGCATCTCCAGCGCGAGGCGCTGGTCTTCGGCGGCGCGGCGTTCGGTCAGGTCGAAGTCGACGCAGAAACACTCCATGCCGCGCTCGGGGTGGTCCATGAAGACCTCGTTGCAGTGCACCTCCACGCTGGAGCCGTCCTTGCGCCGCAGCCACTGCACGCCCGAGAGCACCGGTGTGCGGGTCTGCACCATGTGCTGCACCGTGGCCTTGAACGCCGCGTGCATGTGGGGCGGCACCACCAGATCGAGCATGCTGCGCCCCAGCGCTTCCTGCTCGCTGAAGCCGTACAGCCGCTCGGAGCCCGCGTTCCAGTAGGTCACGATCAGGTCGGGCCCATAACCCTGCACGGCCAGGCCCGGCACGTTGTCAAAAATCTGGCGGTGACGCAGCTCGCTGGCGACCTCCAGCGCGCGGGCGCGGATGCTCTCGGTCACGTCCATGATGAAAGCGGTGCACAGCACGGTGCCATCCCTCTGCTCCAGCGGTTTGGCCGTGCCGCGCAGCCATTTGGAGCGACCCCGCGTGTCCTGGATGCGCCACTCGTGCCACCAGATGCGGCGCTGGCGCACCGCCTGCATGAAGGACTCGCGCAGCTCGACTTGCGCCTGCCGCTCGCCGGTGTGCCAGAGCAGGGATTCGTCGGCCATGGCCGCTTCGGCCGTCACGCCCCAGATGTCCATGGCGTAGCGGCTGATGTAGAGCAACTCGGCGCGCTCGTCGGCATGCACCCGGTAGCGCAGCAAGGCGCCCGGCACCAGCTCGGTCAACTCGTCGAGCTGGTGGTGGTCATCGGTGGCGGTGGGTGGGCTTGTCAACAACGGCGGTCTCCAGCGGTCGATCACCTCGGGCGGTCTTGTTTTGTAAAGGAATTCGGCGTTGCGTGCCTGCTGGTGGACCGCCTGTTTCAATGGGTATCGGCAGCCGGTGTGCATTTCTTGACAACTTCCGCCGCGGCCTGCCGGGCGGGTTGAAACCGTGGTGTCACACAAGGGCGCTCTACTGACGCCTGCCGGCGCAGCCCCTGCCGCTGTGCCCGGCCCTTTCAGCGAGCGCGCCATGCCCACCCCAACGTTCACGCCCGCCACCACCATCGATCTGGTCTATTTCAACGCTGGCGGCGGCCACCGCGCCTCGGCGTTGGCGCTGCAGTCGGCGCTCTCGCAGCACCCCCGCGGCTGGCGCGTGCGGCTGGTCAACCTGTTCGAGGTGCTGGACCCGCAGGACCGCTTTCGCAAGATGACCGGCAGCGCGCCCGAAGATTGGTACAACAAGCGCCTGGCGCGCGGCTGGACCATCGGCATGGCGCAGGAGCTCAAGATCCTGCAAGGCCTCATCCGGCTGGGCCACACCACGCTGGTCAAAACCCTGCAGCAGCACTGGCTGCAGACCGAGCCCGATCTGGTGGTGTCGCTGGTGCCCAACTTCAACCGCGCGATGTTCGAAAGCCTGGCCAGCACCTTGCCGGGCGTGCCTTACGCCACCGTGCTCACCGATCTGGCCGACATCCCGCCGCACTTCTGGATCGAGCGCGGCCAGCCGCAGCACTTCATTTGCGGCAGCGCCCGGGCCGTGGCGCAGGCGCGGGCGCTGGGCCACGCCGCCGAGCGCGTGCACGCCACCAGCGGCATGATCATCCGGCCGGAGTTTTACGCAGCCCCCGCGCTGGACCGCGCCAGCGAGATGCGTCGCCTGGGCCTGGACCCGGCCCGGCCCACCGCGCTGGTGCTGTTCGGCGGCCACGGCTCCAAGGCCATGCTGGGCATTGCGAAACGCCTGGGTGCGAGCACCCAGCTCATCCTGGTGTGTGGCCACAACAAACCGCTGGCGGCGCAATTGCGCGCCTTGCCGCCCGGTGCACCGCGGCTGGTGGTCGGCTTTGCGTCCGACATTCCGCGCTACATGCGGCTGGCCGATTTCTTCATCGGCAAACCCGGGCCGGGCAGCATCAGCGAGGCGGTGCAACAAGGCCTGCCGGTGATCGTGGTCGACAACGCCTGGACCATGCCGCAGGAGCGCTACAACGCGCAGTGGATCACCGAGCACAACCTGGGCATCGTGCACCGCAGCTTTCGCACCATCGACCGGGCTGTGAACGAGTTGCTCGATCGCCTGGACGAGTTCCGCACCAGCGCGCGGGCCATGAACAACCAGGCGCTGTTCGAGATCCCGGACATCCTGGACGGCATCGTCTGCGCAGCCCGGCGCCCGGACGGCGCCACACCTTCAGGCCAGGGGCAGCTTGACCGAGAACGCGGAGCCTTCACCCTGCCGTGAGCGCACGCTGATCGTGCCGCCGTGGGCTTCGGCGATCTGGCGGCAGATGGCCAGGCCCAGGCCCGAGCCTTCGAATTCGCGCCGCAGGTTGAGTCGGGCGAACGGCTGGAACAGCTGGTCCATGCCCTCGGGCGTGATGCCGATGCCGTTGTCTTCCACCGTGACGGTGACCATGCCCTCGGTGCTGTGTGCCGTGATCTCGATGCGGGGTGCACGACCGGCCGGCATGAACTTGAGCGCGTTGGACACCAGGTTCTGGAACAACAGGGACAACAGGCTCGCGTGGCCCCGGGCCACCGGCAGCGGGCCGATGTGCAGCTCGGCGCCGCTGGCCGCGAGCTGCGCCGCCAGGGCTTCGCAGAGTTCGGCCAGCAGCGGCTCCAGCGCCACCGGCGTGCGGGGCTCGGTTTCCCCGCGCTGCAGGCGTGCGTAGCGCACCACGTCGTCGAGCAACGTGCGCATGCGCTCGCCAGCGCTGCGCACCAGCCGCAGGTAGTGGCGCGCATCCTCGGGCAGACCGGCGCCGTGGTCGTCCTCCACCAGACCGACGAACTGCACCACGGTGTTCAGAGGCTCGCGCAGGTCGTGCGAGGTGATGCGCACGAACTGCAGCAGGCCCTCGTTGGCGAGCTGGAGTTCTTCGGCCGTCTTCTGCAACTGGGCGTGGCTCTCGCGCAACCCGGTCAGCGCTTCGGCCAGGTTCAGGCGGTCGGTGGCGGCCACCTGCTTGAGCGCGTCGTTGGCCTGCTTCAGCCGCAACTGGGTGCGCACCCGTGCCTGCACGATGGCGGGCCGGATCGGCTTGGCGATGAAATCGGCCGCGCCTTTTTCCAGCCCGGTCTGCTCGAACTGGGCCTCGGCCTGGCTGGTGACGAAGATCACCGGGATGTCGGCGAGCCTGGGGTCGCGCTTGATGGCTTCGAGCACGTCGAAACCCGACATGCCGGGCATCTGGGCATCGAGCAGCACCAGGTCGGGTGGTGATTCGGTCATCAGCCGCAGGGCGTCCACGCCCTGTGTGGCAAAGCGCAGCCGGCCCAGCGGGCGGATGACCCGCGCCAGGGTCTGCACCATGCCGGGATCGTCGTCCACGATCAGGATGTCGGGGGCCAGCGAGGCGTGTGGTGTGGTGTCGTTCGGGGCGGGGTGCCCTGCGACGGGGGGAGTCATGGCTGCTGTTCCTCGGTCAGGGCCGCGCTGGCGCCTGCGAAATCCAGGTCGTCCAGCAGGTGGCTCACGCGTTCGACGAGTGTGACGCCAAACCGGGCCTGCAGCCAGTGCGTCCGGGCATGCCACCAGGTCAATGCGTCCAGGTCTTGACGTTGCAGCAGATCCAGCAACTGCGGCAGATCGGCCTCGCTCGCCTCAACCCGGCCCGCCGAGTCGCTGGGAGCCTGCGCCGCGTTCAACACCGGCTCGATGTGCCGCCGCAACGCGGCCAGCGCCGCCTGCAGCGCGCGCCACGGCGCGGCCTGTGCCGAGGCCGGCGCCGCCTGCAGCAGCCCGGTCTCCACCGCCCGCGCCTGCTCCATCAGCCCGGTGATGCCCAGCGTGCCGGCAATGCCGCGCAGCTTGTGCAGGCGCGCAGCCAGAGCGCGCCGCGCGCTCTCGTCGTCGGGCCACGCCGTGTCGCCTTGCGCCCAGTCGCCGAACTCGGTCAACAAACGCTGAAGCGATTTCAGCCACAGTCCCAGGTCACCGCCGAGGCGCTGCGCCGCCTGTGCGGTGTCCACCCCCGGGATCTGCGGCCAGTTAGCGGGTGCTTCGTGGCCCGGTTCGGGCGCCGGACGCAGGTCGCGCGGGCTGGCAGCCTTGTGCACACAGTCGTGCACCGTGCGCACCAGCCGTTCGGGGTCCAGTGGTTTGGTGAGGAAGGCGTTCATGCCCGCGGCGAACGCCATCTGGCGCTCCTCGGCAAGGGCGCCTGCGGTCAGCGCGATGATGGGCAGCCCGCCCAGGCCCAGTTCGCTGCGCACGCGCCGCGTGGCCTCCAGACCATCCATCTCCGGCATCTGCAGGTCCATCAGCACGGCGTCAAACGCGGTGGGTGTGGTGCGCAAGGCTTCGAGCGCCTCGCGTCCGGTGCGCGCCAGGCACACGCGCGCGCCTTCGCGCTGCAGCAGGCCTGCGGCCACCTCCAGGTTGATCTCGCTGTCGTCCACCAGCAGCAGGTTGAGGTGGCGCAGCGCCTGGCCCTGCGCGTCGGCACGGGCCTGTCCTTCGTGGCTCAGATCGGTCAACGCCTGCAGTTCGAACGCCGTGGGCCGGCGCAGCACCAGTTCGAACCAGAACTCGCTGCCCTCGCCCGGGGCACTCTTCAAGCCCACGTGTCCGCCCATTTTCCCGGTGAGCTTGCGCACGATGGACAGGCCCAGCCCGGTGCCGCTGAAGCGGCGGGTGGACGAGGTGTCGGCCTGGGTGAAGGGCGTGAACAGCCGGGCCTGGGTGTCGCTGTCGATGCCGCTGCCGGTGTCGCGCACGACGCCGCGCAGGCGCACCTGCCCTGGGCCGTCGGTGCTCAGCGGCGCCACCAGGCCGAGCGAGACCGAGATGCTGCCGGCCTTGGTGAACTTGCAGGCGTTGCCGATGAGGTTGGTGAAGATCTGCCGCACGCGCTGGGCGTCCCCGAGCAACACGGGCGGCACCTCGCGCGCCACGTTGATCGAGTACCGGATGCCGCTGGCCTCGGTCTGGGCGCGGAACAGGGCGTCCATCTCGCCCATCATGTCCTGCGGGCTGAAGGGCAGGATCTCCAGGTCCAGCCCGCCGGCCTCGATCTTGGCCAGGTCGAGCACGTCGTTGACCAGGCCCAGCAGCGAGCGACTGGCCACCCGCGACTTGGCCAGCAGCTGGGCCTGGTGGCTGGTCAGTGGCGTGTCACCGAGCAGGTGCGTCATGCCGATCATGGCGTTGAGCGGCGTGCGGATTTCGTGGCTCATGTTGGCCAGGAACTCGCCCTTGATACGCGAGGCTTCCTGGGCCTGTTCCTTGGCGCGCACCAGGTCGGTGATGTCGATGCGAAAGCCCACGGTGTGGCCGTCGGGCATGCGGCGCTCCACCAGGCGCAGCGTGCGACCGTTGGCGAGCTGTTGCAGCATCTCGGTGTTGCCCGAGCGGTGGGCGGCCATGCGTTCGGCCACCCACGCGTCCTCGCAACCGCGGCTGTCCTTGTGATCGCCCTGCGCAGCGCTGGCGCGCAGGATGTCCTCGAACGACGTGCCCGCCACCATGAGGTGCTCCAGCCCGGGGGAGATCTGGCGGTACTTCTCGTTGCAGAAAACCAGCCGGTCGTCGGGGTCGAACAGCACGAAGGCTTCGTCCACCGTGTCGATGGCGCCGCGCAGCAGGGCTTCGTTGCGCTGGGTGTCTTCCTGTGCCTGCTTGCTCGCCGAGATGTCCTGGTGCGTGCCGTACATCCACTCAGGGTGGCCGTCGGCGGTCCAGCTGCGCACCTCGCCACGGTCGAGCACCCAGACCCAGTGGCCCGCTTGATGGCGCACGCGCACTTCGCATTCGTACCGGTCGAAGGCGCCACTGAAGTGGCCCTGCAGCATGCCGTTGGTCAGCACGCGGTCGTCGGGGTGCAGGCGCTGAAGCCAGACGTCCGTGGTGACCGGTGTGAGGTCTTCCACGCGCATGCCGATCATGGTGGCCCAGCGCTCGTTGATGCGCAGCTCGCCGGTCTGCACGTTCCATTCCCAGGTGCCGGCGTCGGTGCCCCGCAGGATGTTGTCGAGCCGCTCGTGTTCCAGGGCCAGGGCGGCAGTGCGGTCCTTCACTTCCTGTTCCAGGCCGTCCTTGAGCTCCACAACCTTGCGCTGCGCCGCCCGTTCGGCGGTGATGTCGCGCACGATGGCCGAGGCCCCCAGGGGCACGCCGTTCTCGTCGTCCAGCCGCGAGAGTGTCATCGCCACCAGCACCGGTTGGCCGTCGCGGGTCTGGCGCCACAGCTCCATGGGGGGTGCGTCGCCCTCGCGGGGCAGGGTCTTGAGCGCCTCCAGCTCCTCGCTGGTCTGCCCCGGCGGCACGATCAGCGTGTCCAGCCTGTGCCCCACCGCTTCCAGCCGTGCGTGGCCAAACAGCCGCTGCGCGCCGCGGTTCCACGAGGTCACGCGACCGGCGGTGTCCAGGCCCACGATCGCGTCGGGCGACTGGTCGACCATGGAGGCGATGCGCAGTCGGTCGCTGCGCGCCTCCAGGCTGCGTTGTACGCCCACCCAATACAGGTACAGCATGAGCGCGCCGACCGCACCGGCGCCCAGCAGCGGCAGCACACTCCCCCGGGCGCTGGCGAACGCCGCTGCTCTCAGATCGCGCTCCAGCCGTGTGGCCTTGTAGTGCAGCACACCGATGGACGATCCCGGGTTGCCGACCACGCTGGCCTGCACCGCCATGACCAAACCCTCGGGGCCGCTCCACCAGGTGGCGCGGCCGCCGCTGTAGGCCTGGGGTGCTGCGGCCGGCTTGAACTGGTCGTCCCACACGTGGCGCTGGCCGAGGTCGAAGCCATAGGTGAGCGAAGGGTCGGGGTGCGCCAGGAAATCCCCCTGCGCATTGGTCACATAGACCTGCGGCCGCGGGCCACTGCCCGGAGCCAGCACGCCCAGCCGCCCGGACAGGTTGACGTTGATCACGATGGCCCCGAACACCCGACCCCGGGCGTCGTGCACCGGTGTGGCGTAGCGGATGGTGGGGCGGTGCGGCAGATCGATCTGGTCGTATTCCCGGTTCAGGTTGATGTCCGACACGAAGACCCCGCCTGGCGGCAGGCGCAGCGCCTCGCGCACGTACGCCGTGTGGCCCTTGCGCTGCAGGCGCTCGGGCGGCACCACCACCACGCGGTCGTCCCGCCGCTCCACGCGCAGGAGTTCCTGCCCCTCGTTGGCCGCACCGATGAAGCGCACCTGATACGCCTCGGGGGTGGCGGTCAGGTAGGCGGTGAAGATTTGTTCCAGGCGGCGCTGCCACAGCGCCGTGGTGGACGACTCCTGCGCATCCACGCCGCCGTTCTGCAAGGCCCTCACCAGGCCACCGATCGGCGGTGTGTTGACGAGGAAGAGCACGCTGCGCCGACGTTCCTCGTATTTGCTCCCGGCGTTTCGGGCCACCGAATCCACGGCGGTGTGAAGCGCCAGTTCGGTCTCGCGGTGCAGGCTCTTGAGTTGCTGGAAGTAGTTGTTGACCACCAGCAGCACCAGCACCAGCGCGAAGCCGAGACCCGCGCGCACGGCCAACCTGCTGCGCATGAACGTGACCACGTTCACGGGGTGGTGGCCGGGCCGCCAGATCGAAGGCGGCTCGGGGGTCATCGCGGGCCGATCAGGCGTATCAGTCCTGCGGCGGCGTCCTTGTCCAGCGGTTTGTTCAGGAAGCCCCGCACGCAGGCGTGGCCCGCGGCCCGGCTGTGGTCGGCCGGGTCCGACGAGGACGAGAGCATGACCACCACGGTGTGGGCGCGATGCCCGGCCGGCAAGGCCTCAAAAGCCCGCAGAAAGGCAAAGCCGTCCATGACGGGCATGTTGATGTCGAGCAGGATGAGGTCGACGCCGTGGTCCGGGCGGCTGCTCAGCAGGTCCAGCGCCTCTTGCGCGCGCTCGAAAGCCTGGACCTCGCAGTCCACGCCGCTGCGCTGCAAGGCGATGCGGGTGAACAGCAGGTCGTTTTCGTTGTCGTCAACCATCAGCACGCGGCAGCTCATCGGGGCTCCAGAAAGCACGTTTTTTTTGTTCAACCCTGAATGAAAACAGCACGGGTTTCCGTGGTTATCGGCGGGCAGGGCCCGCTTCTTGATCCACGTTGTCCCGCCGCGCGACCAGCGGTCTCAGTCCGCAGGTTCCGCCAGCCGTGCTGCGGCCCGCAAGCCTTCTGCTTCGGTGCGGTAGAGATGCAGCCGTGGGCTCTCGGTCAGGTGACCGGCGCGCTGCAGCACCGCTTCCACCGGCAGTTTGATGCCCACGAGGTGCAGTTCGATGCCCTGATCGTCGAGCTGCTCGCGCAGGCGACCAAAGGCTTCAACGCCGGTGGCATCGATCCAGTTGATCGGGTGCGCGATCAGCATCACGTGGCGCGTGCCCGGGTGGGCCGCGATGTGCTCGGCCACCGCGCGCTCGAAGCCATTGGCGGTGGCGAAGTCGAGCGCGGCGTCCATGCGCAGCGCACACAGGTGGGGCGCCAGCGGGGGCAGCAGCCAGAGGTGGCGGTCGCGCAGGCTGCCGTCGGGGTGCAGGCCGACCTCGATGATGCGCGGGTGCAGCCGCAGGTAGAGAAAGTGCGAGAGCGCCATCAGCACGCCGGCCAGCACGCCCCAGTACAGCCGGGGCGCGGCCAGCAACGTCACGGCAAACGTTGCACCGGCAATGCACGCCTCGACGCGTGAAATGCGCCACAACTGCACGAAGGCCCTCGGTTTGATCAGACCCAGGATGGCCACCAGTACGATGGCCGCGAGCACCGCCAGGGGCACGTGGTGCAGCAGCGGTGTGAGCACCAGCAGCGCCACCAGCACGACTCTCCGACGAGCGAGCGGAGCACGCAGGAGTGAGCGTGGCGCCCGCGCCCGCGCCTGCGCCCGCGCCTGCGCCCGCGCCTGCGCCCGCATGTGTGTGAGAGGGGGACACGCCGAATGTTGTGCTCGT
>JBKBWW010000122.1:0-10304 GCA_046314475.1 Hydrogenophaga sp. | reverse complement strand
CATAAGCCAGCGGGTGCGGCATGAGCGCGGGCATGCTGAAGGTCTCCCAGGTGGACTGGTGCTTGACCAGCAAGACCGCCGGCGCGGTGCTGCCCACCGGCAGGTTCTCGAAACCGATCACGTGGTTCTTGATGCCGAGGATGACCGTGCCGCCGTTGACCGCCAGCTTGAGCCAGCCGGCGCACATCCAGTAGATCTGCGTGCTGTTGAGAAAGGGCGCGGCGATCAGCACCGCGAGCCCCCAGGGGATCACCGTCACCGCCATGAACAGCGTGTGCAGGATCGAGCGCAGGAGATTGAGTAGGTACATGGAGGCCGTTCAGGTCGTGGGCTGCGCGAGCAGCCAGTCGGCAAAGGCGCCGAGGTCGTCGTGTGTGTGGGTGCCGGGGGGCAGGTCGGGCGCGAGCGCGGCGAGATCGGCGCTCGATCCCTGGCCGACACGGCCGCGCAGGTGCTCGGACTGGCCGGTGAGCAGCAGGTGGGCCGGGCAGCCTGCGGCAGCGGCGGCCTTCACGTGCCGCAACGCGTTGCCGGCCGCCGGCACCGATGCCAAGGAAACACCGAAGCGCTCACCGATCTGGGTGAACAGGCCGGGCAAAGGTTTGCGGCATGGGCAGCCTTCATCGGGCGCGTGCGGGCAGAAAAACACCGCGTCCACCCGCGCGCCGGCCGCGGCCAGCTTGCGGTGCATCTTGGCGTGGATGGCGTTGAGCGAGGCCATGTCGAACAGGCCGCGCCCGATGCCGGACTGGTTGGTGGCCAGCACCACGCGCCAGCCGCCCTGGTTGAGCCGCGCCACCGCTTCGAGCGCACCAGGCAGCGCCTCCCACTCGTCCGGCGAAGCGACGTAGTCGTCGCGGCTGCGGTTGAGCGTGCCGTCGCGGTCGAGGATGAGGAGTTTCATGGCGGTCTCAGGTGGCGAGGCGCGAGAGGTCGGCCACGCGGTTCATGGCGTCGTGCAGTTGGCGCAGCAGGCCCAGGCGGTTGGCCTTGAGGGCCGGGTCGTCGGCGTTGACCATCACGCCATCGAAGAAGGCGTCGACCGGGGCGCGCAGGGCGGCGAGTGCTTGCAGACTGGCGGTGTAGTCCCCTGCTTCGAACTTCGCGTTCGCGGCGGGCACGGTCGCTTGCATGGCGGCGAACAGGTCCTTCTCGGCTGGTTCGACCAGCACGGATTCATTCACGGTGGCCGACACATCGCCTTCGGATTTTTTGAGGATGTTGCCGATGCGTTTGTTGGCGGCGGCAAGGGCCGGGGCTTCGGGCAGGGCGGCGAAGGCGCGGACGGCCGCGAGGCGTTTGGGCACGTCGGCCAGTCGCTGGGGTTTCAAAGCGAGCACGGCATCGACTTCCTGTGCGCTGCCGCCCTGCTCGCGCAAGCTGCCGGCGAGGCGGTCGTAGATGAAACTGGCGAGGGCTTCGACGGACTCAGCCCGAACGGCGGGCAGTTTGTCGCCAAAGGCGTCGTAGGCTTTGTCCAGCAAGGGCATCAGGTCAAGGCCCAAGTCCTTCTCAAGCAGCATGCGGATCACCCCCAGCGCGTGCCGACGCAACGCAAACGGATCCTTGTCGCCGGTCGGCAAATTGCCAATGCCGAACATGCCCACCAGCGTCTCCAGCTTGTCGGCCAGCGCAACCACCACGCCCGCCACGTTGCGCGGAAGTTCATCGCCCGCAAAACGTGGCTTGTAGTGGTCTTCGATCGCAAACGCGATGTCTTCGGTCAGACCGTCGTGGCGCGCGTAGTAGCCGCCCATGATGCCTTGCAGCTCAGGAAACTCTCCCACCATGTCGGTGAGCAAATCGGTCTTGGCGAGCTGCGCGGCGGTGTCGGCGCTTTTCGCCAGCATGTCGCCACCGAGCTGCTGGCCGATGGCCCGCGCAATCGCCCGCACACGCTCCGTGCGCTCACCCTGCGTGCCCAGCTTGTTGTGATAGACCACCTTGCCCAGACCCTCAACGCGCGACGCGAGTGTCTTCTTGCGGTCCTGGTCGAAGAAGAACTTGGCGTCGGCCAGGCGCGGGCGCACCACGCGTTCGTTGCCGCCGATCACCGCGCTCGCATCGCTCGGGCTGATGTTGCTGACCACCAGGAACTGGTTGGTGAGCTTGCCCTGCGCGTCGAGCAACGGAAAGTACTTCTGGTTGGCCTTCATCGTGAGGATCAGGCATTCCTGCGGCACGCCGAGGAATTGCTGTTCGAACTCGCAGATCAGCACGTTGGGCCGCTCGACCAGCGCGGTCACTTCGTCGAGCAGCGCGTCGTCTTCAATCGGCTTGCAGCCGCCACCCACCTTGGCTGCGGCGGCCGCCAGCTGGCGCGCGATCTCGGCCTTGCGCTCGGCAAACGAGGCGATCACCGCGCCGTCGCCCGCCAGCGTCAACGCGTAGCTGTCGGCGTCTTTCAGCACCACGGGCGAGACGGTCGCTTCAAAGCGGTGGCCGTGTGTCGTGTTGCCCGAGGTCAGCCCCAGCGCCTTCACGGGCACCACGGCGCTGCCGTGCAAGGCCACCAGGCCGTGCGCGGGCCGCACGAAGTTCACGCTGGTCCAGCCGGGCAGCTCGCAATCGGTCTCCAGCTGGTAGCTCATGACCTTCGGGATCGGCAGCTTGGCCAGCGCTTCGTCCAGCGCCTTCTGCAAGCCTGCAGCCAGCGCGGCGCCGGGCGCCACGCTCTCGTAAAACAGCGCCTCGGCCTTGCCGTCGGGTGCGCGCTTGAGGCCGGCCACGGCCGACGCATCGGCACCGAGCGCCGCCAGGCGCTTGAGCAGCGCGGGCGTGGGCTGGCCGCTGGCGTCCAGGCCCACGCTCACCGGCATGAGCTTTTGTGACACGGCCTTGTCGTCCGCGCGGGCCAACACACCGGTGACGTGTGCGGCCAGGCGGCGCGGCGAGGCAAAAGCGGTCACCACCGTTTCGGCCGGGGCCAGGCCCTGGGCCTTGAGCTGGTCGGCCAGTACGGTGGCGAAAGCGTCGCCGAGTTTTTTCAGGGCCTTCGGGGGCAGCTCTTCAACAAACAATTCAACGAGCAGGTTCTGTGCGGTCATTCTTGTGCTTTCTCCGGGCGCTCACGCGGCCTTCTTCGTCATCTGGTCCACCCACTCGCGCGGCGCCATGGGGAAACCCAGGCGCTCGCGGCTCTCGTAGTAGCTCTGGGCCACGCCGCGCGCGAGGTTGCGGATGCGGCCGATGTAAGCGGCGCGCTCGGTCACGCTGATGGCGCCGCGCGCGTCCAGCAAGTTGAAGCTGTGCGCGCACTTGAGCACTTGCTCGTAGGCCGGCAGCGCGAGCTGCTGCTCCATCAGGTACTTGGCCTGCTTCTCGTGCGCGCTGAAAGCCGTGAACAAAAAGTCGGCATCGGAATGCTCGAAGTTGTAGGCCGACTGTTCCTTTTCGTTCTGCAGGTACACGTCGCCGTAGCTGAGCTTGGAGCCGTCGGCACGTTGGGTCCACACCAGGTCGTAGACGTTGTCCACGCCCTGCAGGTACATGGCCAGTCGCTCCAGGCCGTAGGTGATCTCGCCGGTGATGGGCTTGCAGTCAATGCCGCCGACCTGCTGGAAGTAGGTGAACTGCGTGACTTCCATGCCGTTGAGCCAGACCTCCCAGCCCAGGCCCCAGGCGCCGAGCGTGGGGTTTTCCCAGTCGTCTTCCACAAAGCGGATGTCGTTCTTCTTCAGGTCGAAACCCAGCGCTTCCAGGCTGCCGAGGTAGAGCTCGAGGATGTTGCTGGGTGCCGGCTTCAGCACCACCTGGTACTGGTAGTAGTGCTGCAGGCGGTTGGGGTTCTCGCCATAGCGGCCGTCTTTGGGGCGGCGGCTGGGTTGCACGTAAGCGGCCTTCCAGGGCTCGGGGCCCAGGGCGCGCAAAAACGTGGCGGTGTGGCTGGTGCCGGCACCCACCTCCATGTCGTAGGGCTGGAGCAGGGCGCACCCTTGTTTGTCCCAGTAGGACTGCAAGGTCAGGATGATTTGCTGGAAGGTCAACATGGGGCTGGCGCGCGGGCCGCGCAGAAGGAAGGAGGAACGCGCCGGGCACGGCCGCGCAAACCCCCGATTTTACGGGCGTGCCCCACCCGGCCGGGTACGCCCGGTCACTTCGTTTGCGCGGTCTTGGCCGCCGCCGGATCGCCCTTGGTCTTGGCCAGGGCGAAGTACTTGTCGAGCCACAGGCGCGCGATCTGGGCCTTGGAAATCTTCTTGAAGAAAAAGCTGATCGGAATGCCCACCGACTTTTCGCTTGAGGCCTGGGTGATGTAGTTGTCGAAAGCGTTCATCAAGGTGTTGAGGTCCACGACCTTGTTGTTGCCCTGGTCGATGGTGCCCAGGCCCTGGATGACGCTGTGCAACAGGCCACTCTGCAGGGCCACCTGCTGGCCGCCCTTGAGTGAGCTGTCGGCCATGGAGCTCGGGGTCTGGCGCGAGTCGCCGGGCTGACCGCGCGCGCCGGAGCCCGCTCGCTGAGGTTCGTCGACCAACGTTGCCACGCCCATGCGCAACTGCGACGAGGCCAGCGACGGCACGCTGCCCAGCACGATGAGGTTGACGTGGGTGGACACGTTTTGCGTGCTGAGCAGCTTGCGCACGTTGTCCAGCACCGATTCGTCCACCCCGAAACCCCCGGTGGCCGCCTTGAGCCAGCCGCCCATGCGCAGCTGTTCCTGCATCGCGTCCTCCTGCTCTGCGCCCAGGCCGGTGCCGGTCATTTCGTTGTTGACCATGTGCACCATGCCGATGAAGCTGGAGCCGTAGTTCGCGCCGGTGAGCAGGGTGAGGTTGTTGGCGTCGGCCGCGCCACCCTGCGCCTCGGAGGCCTGGATCACCGATGCGAGGTCGCTGGTGTTGATGCCCTCGCCCGCCTTGCTGTGCACGCTGTTCCACACCTCCACCGCCTTGTCCACATCAAGCTTGAGCGGCTGCAACATGGCCGAAGAGCGGTGCGTTGCGCTGGCGGTGATCACGATCGTGCCGATCATGCTGTGGTTCTTGAGCTGCTGATGCACTTGCGCGGCAGCTTCCTTGGGCACGTCCCGCGCTGCGGGGCCCAGCGATGAGGTCGACTCCCGGACAACGCTCTCGATGTTGGCCACCGCCGTCGCGCTGCTGTCGTCGTTGCTGCCATAAGAGAAATACTGGAGGTCGATCTTGATCGAGTCCGAGGCCAGCGGCAGGCGTGCCACCTCCACACCCGTAAAGTCCAGTGGGCTCTCCAGCCCCGCCACGTTCTCGATGGCCGCCACCTCTTCGCGCAGCTGCTGCACGCCGGTGTCGTTGGTGATGCGTGCCGTCATGTAGTCGCGCGCGGCGTCGCTCACGTGCTGGTTGAGCTCCACGATCCGTGCCTTGACCTCGGTGATGTCCACGCCCAGGCTCACCAGCTCGTTGATCGTCATGCTCAGCCCGCGCCGCATCGAAATGAACGAGTTCATGCGCTCGAAAGCGGCGTCGGTCCTGGCCTGCAGGCCGGCGATCTTTTCCAGTCGGCTGAGCAGATCGGTGTTGACGACGTGCCCCAGCACCAGCGAGGGATGATCGAACGGAATGGATGACGCCATGGAGAATTCCCTCAAGGATGCCCCGCCAACAGGGTCGGGGTCTTGAGTTGTACCAACTCACCCGGCGCGGTGTCTGATGGACTTTTGAGCGATTCCTGTCGAATCGCTGATGCAGCGCAGTGCTCAGCGCCGGCGGGTGCGGCCGCCGCGGCGGCCCAGGCTGCGCAGCGACGCAATGACGAGCACCAGCACCAGGCAGCCGATCCACATCGGCATCAGGCCCCAGCGCGCCGTCCACTGAGCGTAGGGCGTGATGCCGCTGCGCCCCTGCACGGTGGCCTCCAGCCGGCCGCGCGTGAGCCGCTCCAGCTGGTGCGTGACCACACCGTTGTGGTCGATTACCGCCGTGGCGCCGGTGTTGGTGGCGCGCAGCATGGGTCGGCCCAGCTCGATGGCTCGCAACCGCGAGATCTGCAGGTGCTGGTCGATGGCCACCGAGTCGCCGAACCAGGCAATGTTGCTCAGGTTGATCAACACACTGGGTGCGGTGGCCGCGCTGGTGAACGAGGCTGCCAGCTCTTCGCCAAACAGGTCTTCAAAACAGATGTTGGGCGCGATGCGCTGCCCCGCCGCCGCCCACGAGGGTTGGGCCAGACCACCGCGGTTGAAGTCGCCCAACGGGATGTTCATGAGGTCGGTGAACCAGCGGAACAGCGGCGGAATGAACTCGCCGAACGGCACGAGGTGGTTTTTGTCGTAGCGGTAGATGCTGGAACCCAGCGCGCCGGGCACGTCGACCCGGACCCGCTCCTTCGCCGCCGTCTCAGGGCTCAGGCCCCACACCGAGTTGGTGTAGCCCTGCTCCAGGCTGCCCAGCGGCAGGCCGACCAAGGCACTCACGCCAGCAGCGGGCTGCTCCGCCAGGCCACCGAGCAGCGGCTTCCAGAACTCGGCGCCGAGCTGGTTGGGCAGCAGCGGAATGGCGGTCTCGGGCGCCACCACGAGCTGCGGCCCGGTGGCGGGGTTGGCGCGCGCGGCGTCCACCGCCTGGCCGATCTGCTGCGGGTACCAGAACAAGGCTTGTGCGATGCCGGTGCCGGGCACGAACTTCTGGTCTTGCGGAATGTTGCCTTGCAGCAGCCACACCCGCAGCTCGCCGGTGCTGGCGGTGCCGCGCTGCCCCAGGGTGCGCCAGGCCTGGCCACCGCCGAGCATGCTCAGCAGCAAACCGCCCACCAGCAACAACAAGATCAACGAGCGCGTCAGGCCCCACCAGCCGTCGGTCAAGCCCGGCACCAGGCGGGCCTGCACACGCGCGCCCGGCGCGGCCATGCGCGAACCCGCAGCGGTGCGGCTGACCGGCCGGCTCACCGGTGATGCCAGCCACGTGCTCAAGCGCCGCCACAGGCCCGAGACCACGGAGGCCACGGCGTAGGCCAGGATCGCCGCCAGAAACCCCATGCCGTACACGCCCACCAGCGGTGCCCACGGCGCCATCAGGTCCACCTGCGCGTAGCCGCCAGCGCCCCACGGGAAGCCTGTGAACCAGTGACCGCGCGCCAGTTCGGCCAGGGTCCAGAGCGATGCAAACAGCAGCGCCTGCGCGGTGCGCGACATAGGCGCCCAGCTGCAGAGCAGGCCCACGGCCACGGCGTAATAAATGGAGAGCGCGCCCGCAAGCGCCACCACCGCCAGCACCGCCAGCCAGGCCGGCAGACCGCCAAAGGTGTGCAGCGAAATGAACAGCCACCAGAAGGTGCCCGACAACCAGCCGGTGGAGAACACCCAGCCCCGCCAGGCCGCTTGCCCCACGCGCGTGGCGTACTGCAGGGCCAGCACCAGCAAGGACAGCGAGATGATCTGCCAGAAGCCGCTGGGTTGGCCGGCAGTCATGCCCGGCAGGCTCCAGCCGGTGAACGGCCAGGCGATGGAGGCGGCCTGCAAAACGCCGCCCAGCAGGCAGATCCAGAACCAGAAAAAACCGCTGCCGCGTGCGCTGCGCCCCGGAGGGCGGCGGCTCATCGGGTTGAAGCTCGACGGGGTGTGAAGCGATCCAAAGAGGCTGCGCATAAACGGGGCGGGCTCGGGGCGGGGCTCAGGGCTCCGCCGGAACCGGCGAGACCTTGAACCACTTGACCGCACCGCCCTTGGTGTGCAGCACGACAAAGCGCAGGCCTTCAAGCTCGTGCACTTCACCCCGCTTGGGCACATGGCCCATGGCGTGGGCGATCATGCCGCCGATGGTGTCGAAATCGTCTTCGGACAGCTTCAGCCCGAAGGATTCGTTGATGCGCTCGATCGAGGTGTCGCCGCTGACGCGCCAGGTGCTGTCGGCCAGCGCAAACACGTCGCCTTCGTCTTCGGCCACATCGAACTCGTCTTCGATCTCGCCGACGATTTCTTCCAGCACGTCTTCGATGGTGATGAGGCCGGCCACACGGCCAAACTCATCGATCACGATGGCCAGGTGGTTGCGGTTGCCGCGGAACTCGCGCAGCAGGTCGTTGAGCCCCTTGGTCTCCGGCACAAAGGTGGCCGGGCGCAGCAGGGCGCGGATGTTGAGCTCGGGCGCGCGCTGCAGCTTGAGCAGGTCTTTGGCCAGCAGGATGCCGATGATGTTTTCGCGCTCGCCTTCAAAAACCGGAAAGCGCGAGTGCGCGGTGTCGATGACCAAATGGAGCAACTCATCAAAGGGTGCGTCGATGTCCAGCACATCCATGCGCGGGGTGGCCACCATCACGTCGCCAGCGGTCATGTCGGCGATGCGGATCACGCCTTCGAGCATCACCCGCGACTCGGCGTTGATGATGTCGTTGTCCTCGGCGTCGGCGAGGGTTTCGATCAGCTCGTCTTTGGAGTCCGGCCCGGGGTGGATGAACTCCGCGAGCTTTTGCAGGAAACCACGTTTGTCGACATGCCGCAGGCTGCGCTGCGGCCCACCACTGGGAGGGGATTCGGCCACTGAAAGTATGGGGAGTTGTAACGGTGCGAAAGGATACCGCAAGCGGGTGACTTCAAGCAAAAAGGCGGCCAGGCCGCACCAAAGCACCGACCAGCTGTCAGCCGCGCACCCGGTCACGGGCATCGCGCACGCCCTGTCGGATGTCCTGCAACACGGTGAGCAGGCGCCAGAACTGCTTGGCCTGCACCTTGAGGTGGTAGTCGGTGAGGGCCACCTGCTGGTTGACCAGTTCGGTGACGCGCGAGTCGAAATCGGCCGGCGGCAGGCGCAGGTGCGCTTCGGACTCGGAGCCATCGCGCTCGATGATGGCGCCCGCATGCCGCGCGATCTTCAGCATGGCGGTGTTCTCCGACAGCGCATGGATGAAGAGCTGCGTCACCCCTTCGTTGCGCGCGTGCATGACCGCGCGTTCAAACAAGCGGCTGCCATAGCGGCGGCCGCGCGCGCTCTTGGACACCGACACGCCGAACTCGGCACAACTGGTGTACTGCGGATCGATCGAGAAGGCCAGGTGGGCCATGGCGATCAGGTCGAGCCGGCGGTTGAAGATGCCGAAGAGTTCGTCGCGCTCGAAGTTGAGCTGATCCACGTAGCGGGTGATCTGCTCGTCGTTGGCGGCGTATCCGAAACGCAGGTAGCGGTCGTGCGGTTCCAGGGCGAGCAGGTGGTCGAGGATGCGTTCGCGCTGGCCAGGGCCAATGGAGCGGATGGGCACCACCACGCTGCTGGACGGAAAGTGGCGATCGTCCGAGGTGCGCGCGGCGCTCGCAACCGTGCCCACCGTCGCCTGGGCGGGTGGGCTTGCGAACTTGAACCAACGGGTGGGATTGACCATGGCAGGACTTTAAGGGTTATCCCTATATCGACAAGGACTGAAGTCCCTAAACGGGCGGTTTCCCGATGGGCGGGCAGCGGGCGACCGCCGGTCGTGCGGCGCGTGCTCTACAGCGGCAGCGCGGTCGTGCTTTTCACACGGTCCATGACAAAACTGGTCTTGCAGTCCTGCACGCTGGGGTGTTTGAGCAAGGTGTCCATCATGAAGCGCGAATACGCCGCCATGTCGGCCACCACCAGGCGCAACTGAAAGTCCATTTCGCCGGTGAGCGCCGCGCACTCCACCACCTCGGGCCATGCCATGACGCTGGCCCGAAACTCGTCCATGGGGTTGCGCTTGGCGCTTCCCGCGTGTTTTTCCAACCGCACATTGACGTAGGCCGTGAGACCGAGGCCCACCGCTTCCGGGTGCACCAGCGCCACGTAACGGTCAATCACCTGCGCGTCTTCCAGCCGACGGACCCGGCGCAATACCGCGCTGGGCGACAGGCCCACCGACTCGGCAATCTGTTCGTAAGTGGCGCGGCCATCGGCCTGCAGGCTGCGCAATATGTGGCGATCAAGCTTGTCCAATGCTTCCATGTGGCGAACTATGCAGCTTTCCTGCAAGAACGACAAGCGGAGCGCCCTAAAACGCCGAAATCGTGACAGGCTGCGCCGATACAGTGGCGCATTCACCCACGATCCTTGGAGACAGACATGAACAACGCCTTGCCGACCACCGCCCAGACCGCTGTCGCCAACGTGGAGAACCCGATGGGCACCGACGGCTTCGAGTTCATCGAGTACGCCGCACCCGACCCCGTGGCCATGGGTGCATTGTTCGAGCGCATGGGCTTCAAGCCGATCGCCAAGCACCGCCGCAAGGCGGTGACGTTGTACCGCCAGGGCGAAATCAACTTCATCATCAACGCGGAGCCCGACAGCTTCGCGCAACGCTTCGCCCTGCTGTCGGGGGGGCACCTCGTGGCGGAGGGCGAGCGCGCCGACGTGCTCGCGCCCCACCTCATCGCG
>JBKBWW010000121.1:0-10479 GCA_046314475.1 Hydrogenophaga sp. | reverse complement strand
CCTTCATGCCCCCCATGCGCTTCATCATCTTCATCATCCCGCCGCCCTTCATCTTCTTCATCATGTCCTGCATCTGCTCGAACTCCTTGAGCAAACGGTTGACCTCCTGCACCTGCACGCCCGCGCCTGCTGCGATGCGGCGTTTGCGCGTGGCCTTGATGATCTCGGGCTTGCGGCGCTCCTTGAGCGTCATGCTGCAGATGATCCCTTCCTTGCGCTGGATGTCTTTCTCCGCGCGGCCCATGTCGACCTGACCTGCCTTGGCCGCCATGGCCGCGGGCAGCTTGTCCATGAGGCTGGAGAGGCCACCCATCTGCTTCATCTGGCGCAACTGATCGAGGAAATCGTTGAGGTCAAAACCCTCGCCGCTCTTGACCTTGGCCGCGAGTTTCTGCGCTGCGGCCATGTCCACACCGGCGGTGACCTGTTCCACCAGCGCGAGGATGTCGCCCATGCCCAGGATGCGCTGCGCATGGCGCTCGGCGTCGAACACCTCCAGGCCATCGATCTTTTCCGACACACCGGCAAACTTGATCGGCGCGCCCGTGATCTGGCGCACCGACAGCGCCGCGCCACCGCGCGAGTCGCCGTCGAGCTTGGTGAGGATGATGCCGGTCAGCGGCAGCGCCTCCTTGAAGGCCTTGGCGGTGTTGATCGCGTCCTGGCCCTGCATCGCGTCCACCACGAACAGCGTTTCCACCGGCTTGAGCACGGCGTGCAGTTCCTGGATCTCGCGCATCAGCGCTTCGTCGATCGCCAGGCGGCCAGCGGTGTCGACCAGCAGCACATCAAAGTAGTGCTTGCGCGCGTAGTCGATCGCCGCGCGCGCAATGTCCACCGGTTTCTGGTCGGGCGAGCTCGGAAACCACTCGGCGCCGGCCTGTGCGGTCACGGTCTTGAGCTGTTCGATGGCGGCCGGGCGGTACACGTCACCCGAGACCGTGAGCACTTTTTTCTTGCGCTTCTCGATCAGGTGCTTGGCCAGCTTGGCGGTGGTGGTGGTCTTGCCCGCACCCTGCAGGCCAGCCATGAGGATCACCGCCGGCGGCTGCGCCGCCAGGTTGATGTCGGCCACGCCGTCGCCCATGGTCAGCGCGAGTTCGCGGTTGACGATGCCCACCAGAGCCTGACCCGGTGTGAGCGAACCCACCACCTCCTGACCCAGCGCCTTGTCTTTCACCCGGGCGATGAAATCGCGCACGACCGGCAGGGCCACATCGGCCTCCAGCAGGGCCATGCGCACCTCGCGCAGCATGTCGGTGACGTTGGTCTCGGTGATGCGGGCCTGGCCGCGCATTTCCTTGACGATGCGTGAGAGTCGGTCGGAAAGGGCTGATGCCATGCTGCGCTCGGGTGTTGGGAGAAGAACCCGCTGGCCGCTGGGTTCGCGCCGGCTGGGGTGGGTGTCGGGCCATTGGCCGGGAGACCGGCGGCTGGCAACGGTCAGGGCCGTTAAACTCCGCCCATGATTTTAGCCGCGCCCACCCCCCGCCCGCTGCGCGCGCCACATCCCCTATGAACCTGCTGCCATCGCTTGCGACCAACCTGCCCGCGGTGTTGCTCTCGGGCCTGGCGGCATTGGCCTACGCCGTGCTGGCCTGGGTGCATCCGCGTGCATCGGCCATGCAGAGCCGGGCCCTGCTCACCGTGGCCTGGCTGCTGCACCTCGGCGTTCTGGTGTTCGGGTTGTTCGAGCACCCCGCGCGCTTCGGTTTCGCGCCCTCGCTCTCGGTCACGGTCTGGCTGGTGCTCACGGTCTACATGATTGAAAGCCGCCTCTACCCCCAACTGCGCGAACGCTGGACATTCGCCTTGCTGGGCACGGCGGTGGTGCTGCTGGCCCTGGTGTTTCCGGGGACGCCGTATCCGGCCCTGCGCTCGAACTGGATGCCCCTGCACTGGGCGCTGGGCATCGCCTCTTACGGACTGATCGCGGTCGCCGTCGGGCACGCGTGGTTGATGCAGCGCGCCGAAAAGGCCATGCGCCTGGGCACCTCCGCCGAGACCGCCATGCCGCTGCTCACGCTGGAGCGCCTCACCTTCCGCTTCGTGGCCGCCGGCTTCGTGCTGCTCACCGCCACGCTGCTGGCGGGCTGGTACTTCTCCGAACTGCTCAACCACCGCTGGGTGTGGGACCACAAGTCGGTCTTCTCGGTGTTGTCGTGGATCACCATGGCCGTGCTGCTGTGGGGGCGCTGGCGGCTGGGCTGGCGCGGCCGCTTTGCCGCGCGCACGCTCTACCTCGGCGCCGGGCTGCTGCTGTTGGGCTACGCCGGCTCCCGCTTCGTGCTTGAAGTGCTGCTGCAGCGCAGCTGAACCACCACCCCCATGAAATACCTGCTTGTTCTGGCCGTGGTGATGGTGGCCTTCTATGTGTGGCGCAACAACCGCGTCACCGACCGCTCACAGTCGCGTCCGCCGCCCCCACCCGGGACGCCGCGCTTGCCAGTGGTGATGGTGGCTTGCCAGCACTGCGGCACGCACCTGCCGCAAGGCGACACGGTGCAGGGCGCCCTGGGTCCCTATTGCAGTGCCGACCACCGCCGCCTGAAGGAAGGCAGCTCAACGTGATCGAGCCCCGCCCGGCACTGGCCGCCCCACCCGATTCGCGGAACTGACATGGCCCGGGAAGACAGCTCGCAATTCGCCCCTTCGTGGTTCGTCGCCTACGAGACAGGCAACAACCAGGGTCGCGAGCAGCGGCTGCGCGCCTTCGTGCGCCTGTGGGTGGCCTTCATGCGCGCCCGGGTGTTCATTGCCGTGGTGTTGCTCTGCCTGCAGATCTTCATGGTGGTCACCGGCACCGGCGGGCCCGACTGGCTGGTGTTGCTCACCGCGATTCACCTCACGGCCGCGCTGGTTGTGCTGTACGCCTGGCGTCCGGTGGAGCAAGGAAAACCGATCCAGCTTCAATGGGTGCTGACCATCGGGGTCGATGTGGTGGTGTTTGCACTGCTGCAGTTTTTCCAGATCGGCTCGATCAACTACACGCCGCTGTTTGCCCTGCCGGTGCTGCTGGCCTCCATCCTCGGGCCGCTGATGCTGGCCCTGGCCACCGCCGCCTCCGTCACGCTGTACCTGCTGTGCGAAGCGGTGCTGAGCGCGCCCTTGTTCAGCGACATCGCCACGGCCAAGCTGCTCCAGGCTGGTTTGGCCAGCACCGGTTTTTTCCTGGTGGCGGTGCTGGCCAACCAGCTGGCGATTCGTCTGGCGCGCGAAGAGGCGGTGGCCTCCAGCAGCCAGGCCGCGGCGCGCACGCAGGCGCAGGTGAACGAACTGGTGATCGAGAGCCTGAGCGTGGGTGTGCTGGTGGTGGATCCGCACGGCGTGGTGCGCAACGCCAACCCGGCCGCCCAGATCATGCTGATGGGCGAGGCCTACCCGCAGGCCGCCAAGCTGCTGCTTTCAGCCCGCCCCAGCTGGAGCCACCTCTCCGATCTGGTGACCGAGACCTTTGCGCTGGGCCAGGCGCTCGAGACCGAGACCACCATCGACAACGAAGACCGGCCCAGCCAGCGGCTGCACGCGCGCACGCGCCTCACCTCGCGCGGCGGGCGCAGCACCGGTCTGTGCGTGCTCTTTCTGGAAGACCTGCGCGAGGTGGAAGCCCGCGTGCGCACCGAAAAGCTCGCTTCCATGGGCCGCATGTCGGCCGCCGTGGCGCACGAGATCCGCAACCCGCTCTCGGCCATCACGCAGGCCAACGCCTTGCTGGACGAAGAGGTGAAGGACCCCGCGCAGAAGCGGCTCACCCACATGATCGAGCAGAACGCCCAGCGGCTCTCGCGCATCGTGGACGACATCCTGAACGTGGCGCGCGCCCAGCCCGTGCGCGGCGACGGCTCCACACCGAGCCTGCCGCTGGACGCCATGGTGCGCCAGATCACGCTGGACTGGCTGCGCCAGAACCCGGCCAAGGGCGTGCTGGGCGTTCACCTGCACGCGCCCGCCGCGCTCGTGGAGTTCGACCCCGAGCACATGCGCCGCCTGCTGGTGAACCTGCTCGACAACGCCTTGCGCCACGCCAGTGGAAAGCCTTCATCCATCCGCGTCGTCACACAGCCCAGCGGTGCCGATCACAACAAGCTCTCGGTCTGGAGCGATGGCCAGCCGCTGGAAGCCAGCGTGATGCGCCACCTGTTCGAGCCCTTCTTCTCGTCGGAGAGCCGCTCCAGTGGTCTGGGTCTGTACATCTGCCGCGAACTCTGCGAGCGCTACGGCGCCCAGATCGCCTACCAGCGCGTGCGCCTGGACCAGCAGGAAGGCAACGAGTTCTTCGTGTCCATCCCCAACGGGCATCCGGGTCACGCCCACCCGGTGCAGCAAAACCTGTCGTACGCGGGTGGCGAATCGCGGCCCTTCAGCACCCGGTTCAGTCCCACGCTGGGCGATCCTCCGCTGGCCCCGAGCTGAGCCGCGAGCGCGCACGCCCACCGATGGCCTCCAACACCACCTCCGTCTCGGCCTCCGTGCTCGTCGTCGACGACGAGCCCGACCTGCGCACGCTCTACGAGCTCACCCTGCTGCGCGAAGGCCACGCGGTCGTTGCAGCGGCCGACCTGGCGCAGGCGCGTGAGTGGCTGGCCCAGCAACGCTTCGACGTGCTGATCTCCGACATGCGCTTGCCCGACGGGCTCGGGCTGGACCTGCTGCGCGAACTGACCGACGCCCAGCGCACCGAGAAGTGCATCGTCATCACCGCCTTCGGCTCGGCCGACAACGCGGTGGAGTCGCTCAAGGCCGGCGCCTTCGACTACCTCACCAAACCGGTGGACCTCAAACAGCTGCGCAACGCCGTGACGCAAGCCTTGCAAAGCCAGCGCCATCCACTCACGGGCCAACTGGCGCGCGCGGGCAACGGCGCGGCAACGGGTGCGGAGTCCATGCGCAGCGCACCGCCACCCCCATCGGGCCTGAAGTCGCTCGGGCGCATCGTCGGTCGCGCGGCCAGCATCGTGCAGATCAAGGGGCGCATCGAGAAGGTGGCCACCAGCATGGCGCCGGTGTTGATCCTGGGCGAGTCGGGCACCGGCAAGGAACTGGTGGCGCGCGCGGTGCACGACTGCAGCCACCGCAGCGGCGGCCCCTTCGTGGCGGTGAACTGCGGCGCCATTCCCGAAAACCTCATCGAGGCTGAATTCTTCGGCGCGCGCAAGGGCGCCTACACCGGCGCCACGCAAGACCGCGAAGGTTACTTCCAGGCGGCCAAGGGCGGCACCCTGTTCCTCGACGAGATCGGTGACCTGCCGCTCGCCATGCAGGCCAAGCTGCTGCGCGTGATCCAGGAGCGCCGCGTGCGTGCGCTCGGTGGCGTGCAGGAGGAGGCGGTGGACGTTCGCCTGGTCAGTGCCACGCACCGCGACCTGAGCGCCTTGGTGCAAGGCGGGCAGTTCCGCCAGGATCTCTTCTACCGGCTCAACGTGATCGAGCTGCGCACGCCCTCGCTGCGCGATCGGCGCGACGACCTGCCCGAACTGGCACGCGCCCTGCTGCAACGCATCTGCACCGAGTCGGGTCAGGCAACACCCGAGCTCTCGACCCGGGCACTGGACTGGATCAAGGCGCGCGACCTGCCCGGCAACGTGCGCGAACTTGAAAACCTGCTGCAGCGCGCACTGGCCCTGAGCAGCGGCGACCGGCTGGAGCCCGAAGACTTCGGTGACACCGACGACTCTGACGAGATCCCCACCCAGCCCGACCAGCTGCCCGACTCGGTGCTGGCCGCCTCGCCCGCGGTGCGCGCGCCCGACGAGATTCCGACCGACCTGCAGTCCTACCTGGACGAGCAGGAAAAGCAGGTGCTGCTCAAGGCCCTGCGCGAATGCGACTTCAACCGCACCGCCGCCGCGGCCCGGCTCGGCTTGAACCTGCGGCAGATGCGCTACCGCATCCAGCGCCTGGGCATCGCCATGCCTTCCAGCGACGACGATGCGGCCTGAAGCAGAAGCCGGGTCGTGGACTGGCGGCTGGCTGGCCACAGCACGCCACCGCCCCTCACCCAACCACGGCCCACGGCCCGACAGCGCACAGATCGACCTGATCGTGCTGCACTCCATCAGCCTGCCGCCCGGGGTGTACGGTGGCCCTGAAGTCGAGCAACTCTTCACCAACACGCTGGACTGGGACGCCCACCCCTACTTCGATCAGATCCGCGGCATGGAAGTGTCGGCGCATTTTTTCATCCGCCGCGACGGTGAACTGGTGCAGTTCGTCGACGCCGATGCGCGCGCCTGGCATGCCGGGGCGTCCTGCTGGCGCGGCCGGGACAACTGCAACGACGACTCCATCGGCATCGAACTCGAAGGCCTGGAAGGCGAAACCTTCGAGGCAGCGCAATACACCACCCTCAGCGAGTTGTGCCGCCACCTGCAGGCGCGTTATCCGGTGGCCCACATCGCGGGCCATGAACACATCGCACCCGGCCGCAAACAAGACCCGGGGCCCGGATTCGACTGGGCGCGTTTGCAACACGAGCTGGGTTGGTCGCTCGCGTATTTCCCCGATGCGATGACCGGCGCGAACCCGCCCGGCGCCTGAAGTCGCGGACCGGGCGCGCCACGGCGCGAGCGGGCAACAAGCCGGTGGCGGCGTGCGCAAGCAAATCGCGCCGCAAGGCCCGCCGTTGCTGCGTCCAAAACGCAGCGCCCAGTTTTTTCGGGCACTCCAGCGCGACGCCAGTCTGCCGTTGTGCACGCGCTGATCGGGCGCTGGCCCAGGTCACCAAAACGGGGCGCGTCCATCGCGGTGATTTTTTCTCCAGACACTACCTGTAGTGGCTTGAAGACCACCCACACACCAGATATAGTGTGTGCTCTGCGTTTCCAGATTCGACACAGTCCACGTTGTTCCGGCCCGTTTTCACTCCGCTGAGAACTTTCTGGCGCCCCGAACAACGCCGCGAACCCGAACTGAAACCGAACGTCTTGCTCCCCGACCCCGTGCCTTGCGAGCAGGCCCATCACAACAAATGAAAGAGGAACCATGCTGACCGCGTCCCCCACCCCCGCCACACCGTCCGCCTCCCGGAAGCAGCCCATGGGTTCATCCACCTCGGCCTCCACCACCGCGAACAGCTCGGTGTTCGCCCAGTACCAGATCATCCGCCGCAACGGCGCCGTGGTCTCGTTCGAACCCAGCAAGATCGCCGTGGCCATGATGAAAGCCTTCCTGGCCGTGCACGGCACCCAGGGCGCGGCCTCGGCCAGCGTGCGCGAGACGGTGGACGAACTCACCGGCGCGGTGGTCAAGGCGCTGATGCGCTCGCGCCCCGGTGGCGGCACCTTCCACATCGAAGACGTGCAGGACCAGGTCGAGCTCGGCCTCATGCGCAGCAGCCACCACGAAGTCGCCCGCGCCTACGTGCTCTACCGCGAGCGCCGCACGCAAGAGCGCGCCCACCAGGCCGAAGTGGCCAAGCCGGTGGAAGCCACGCTGCACGTGATCGACGGCGGCCAGCGCGTGCCGCTCGACCTGAACCGCCTGCAAGCGCTGATCGCCGACGCCTGCAAGGGCTTGGGCAAAGACATCCAGCCCGACCCGATCGTGGCCGAGACCAAGCGCAACCTGTACGACGGCGTGCCGATCGAAGAGGTCTACAAAGCCTCCATCCTGGCCGCGCGCACGCTGATCGAAAAAGACCCCGACTACACCTACGCCACCGCGCGCCTGCTGCTGCACACCATCGTCAAGGAAGTGATGGGCGAAGAAGTGCCCTCCACCGAGATGGGTGCGCGCTACGCCGACTACTTCCCGCAGTTCATCAAGAAGGGCGTGGACAACGACCTGCTCGACGAACGCCTGATGCAGTTCGACCTGGTCCGCCTGGGCGCGGCGCTCAAGCCCGAGCGCGATCTTCAGTTCGACTACCTCGGCCTGCAGACGCTGTATGACCGCTACTTCCTGCACGTGCGCAAGACCCGCATCGAGCTGCCCCAGTCCTTCTTCATGCGCGTGGCCATGGGCCTGTCGCTGAACGAGATCGACCGCGAAGCGCGCGCCATCGAGTTCTACGAGGTGCTCTCCTCGTTCGACTTCATGTCGTCCACCCCCACCTTGTTCAACAGCGGTACCCTGCGCTCGCAACTCTCCAGCTGCTACCTGACCACCGTGCCCGACGACCTCGACGGCATCTACGAGTCGATCAAGGAAAACGCGCTGCTCTCCAAGTTCGCCGGCGGCCTGGGCAACGACTGGACCCGCGTGCGCGCCCTGGGCAGCCACATCAAAGGCACCAACGGCGAATCGCAAGGCGTGGTGCCGTTCCTGAAAGTGGTGAACGACACCGCCGTGGCGGTCAACCAGGGCGGCAAGCGCAAGGGCGCGGTCTGCACCTACCTGGAAACCTGGCACCTGGACATTGAAGAATTCCTGGAGCTGCGCAAGAACACCGGCGACGACCGCCGCCGCACGCACGACATGAACACGGCGAACTGGATTCCCGACCTGTTCATGAAGCGCGTGATGGAAAAAGGCGAGTGGAGCCTGTTCTCGCCCAACAGCGTGCCCGACCTGCACGACCTGTTCGGCGCCGACTTCGAAAAAGCCTACGTGGCCTACGAAGAGAAAGCCGCCCGCGGCGAGATCAAGCCTTACCGCAAGGTGCCGGCCACCGACATGTGGCGCAAGATGCTCTCGATGCTGTTCGAGACCGGCCACCCCTGGATCACGTTCAAGGACGCCTGCAACGTGCGCAGCCCGCAGCAGCACGCCGGCGTGGTGCACAGCTCCAACCTCTGCACCGAGATCACGCTCAACACCAGCGACACCGAAACCGCCGTGTGCAACCTGGGCTCGGTCAACCTGCTCAACCACATCAAGCACACCGACGACGGCGCCAAGGTGCTCGACCACGACAAGCTGCAGGTCACCATCAAGACCGCCATGCGCATGCTCGACAACGTGATCGACATCAACTACTACGCGGTGAAGAAAGCGCGCGACTCCAACATGCGCCACCGCCCGGTGGGCCTGGGCGTCATGGGCTTCCAGGACGCGCTGTACGAACTGCGCATTCCTTACGCCTCCAACGACGCGGTGGAGTTCGCCGACCGTTCGATGGAAGCCGTCTGCTACTACGCCTACTGGGCGTCCACCGAACTCGCCCGCGAGCGCGGCCGCTACGCCAGCTACAAAGGCTCGCTGTGGGACCAGGGCGTGTTGCCACTCGACACCCTCGACCTGTTGTCCCGCGAGCGCGGTGGTTATGTGGACGTGGACCGCTCGGTCAGCATGAACTGGGACGCGCTGCGCCAGAAGATCGCCACCGACGGCATGCGCAACTCCAACTGCGTGGCCATCGCACCGACCGCGACCATCTCCAACATCATCGGCGTGGATGCCTCCATCGAGCCTTGCTTCGGCAACCTCTCGGTGAAGTCCAACCTCTCGGGCGAGTTCACGGTCATCAACGGCTACCTGGTGAAAGACCTCAAGCGTCTGGGCCTGTGGGACGACGTGATGGTCATGGACCTCAAACACTTCGACGGTTCGCTGCGCCCGATCGACCGCGTGCCGCAAGAAGTGAAGGCGCTGTACGCCACTGCGTTTGAAGTCGAACCGCTGTGGTTGGTGGAAGCTGCGGCGCGTCGCCAGAAGTGGATCGACCAGGCGCAGAGCCTGAACATCTACATGGCCGGCGCCTCGGGCAAGAAGCTCGACGACACCTACAAGCTCGCGTGGTTGCGTGGTCTCAAGACCACCTACTACCTGCGCACGACCTCGGCCACACAAGCCGAAAAATCCACGGGTCGCGCGGGCCAGCTCAACGCCGTGTCGCTCGACGCCACCACCGCCGGCATGGCAGCGACCACCGCTGCGAATGCAGCCGCGGCATCGAGCGCAAGCTTGTCCGAAGTCCCCGCCACCGACATCAAGTTCTGCGCGATCGACGACCCCGGTTGCGAAGCGTGTCAGTGAATGACACGGCGCTGTGCTGTGTGTGCTGAGTCACATCGATCTTCAATCGATGCGACACAGCAACACAAACACAGCGCAGCAAGCACGATCACTTTGCAATTCATGCAGACACTTTGATAATCCGAGGAATTGGAAACACCTATGTTGACCTGGGACGAACACACCACGCCCTCCACGAAGCCAGCGAACAACCCCATGCCCACCAGCATGCAGGGTCTGCAAGCCTCACTGTCGAGTGAGCGCACCGCCTCCGCTGCAGTCGCATCCCTCGCTCCCTCTTTCTCGTCGAACGCAGCACCGGCCAAAGCGCCCGCTGCGGCCACGGCTGGTCACCGCGTCAACGCCGCAGACAAGCGCATCATCAACGGCCAGACCGACGTCAACCAGTTGGTGCCGTTCAAGTACAAGTGGGCTTGGGAAAAATACCTCGCCACCTGCGCCAACCACTGGATGCCGCAGGAAGTGAACATGAGCCGCGACATCGCGCTCTGGAAAGACCCCAACGGCCTGACCGACGACGAGCGTCGCATCGTCAAGCGCAACCTCGGCTTCTTCGTGACCGCC
>JBKBWW010000120.1:0-10551 GCA_046314475.1 Hydrogenophaga sp. | reverse complement strand
GCCACACCGCCACGCTGTTCGCGTTCCTGGCCCCAGCGACAGTTCTGGGGTTCCTGCTCTCTCGGGTGATCAACCGAGTTCTCGATCGGCGACGCCTACGTGTCACGGCAATCGCCGTCTCGGCCGTGGGCGCGATCGTGCTCGCGCTCACCGGCGCCGAGGCGCTTTATGCCGACATGGGCCACTTCGGCCGCAAGCCGATCCAGCTCGCCTGGACCGGGCTGGTGTTGCCCGGCCTGGCACTCAACTACATGGGCCAGGGCGCGCTGCTGATGGCCGACCCCACGGCCATTGAAAACCCGTTCTACCGCCTCTTCCCCGAGGCCTTCGTGTTGCCCGCCCTGGTGCTGGCCACGCTGGCCGCCATCATCGCTTCGCAAGCCGTGATCTCGGGCGCGTACTCCATGACCAAGCAGGCCATCCAGCTCGGTTTTCTGCCGCGCATGGCCATCAAGTACACCTCGGCGCGCGAGGCCGGGCAGATCTACATGCCGGCGGTCAACTGGGTCTTGATGGCGGGTGTGGTGGCTGCGGTGGTGGGCTTTGGAAGCTCCTCGGCGCTGGCCGGTGCCTACGGCATTGCCGTGACGCTCACCATGATGATCACCACCGTGTTGACCTACTTTGTGGTGCGCGACGGCTGGCGTCTGCCCAAGCCGCTGGCCCTGGGCGCCACCGTGTTTTTTCTCGCCATCGACGCGCTGCTGGTCGCCGGCTGTGCGGTGAAGTTCTTCGACGGGGGCTGGTTTCCGCTGGCCCTCGGCCTGGTGCTGTTCGGCCTCATGAGCACCTGGTCGCGCGGGCGCGACCTGCTGCTGCAGAGCATCCGCCGTGACGGCCTGGAGCTGCAGGGCTTCATCGACGGCCTGGACCCGCGCAGCGTGCACCGCGCCGAGCGAACCGCCGTCTACCCGGTGGCCGACCCGGACACCGTACCGCAGGCGCTGCTGCACAACCTCAAACACAACCAGGTGCTGCACGAGCGCAACGTGGTGCTGACCGTGAAGTTCCACGAGGTGCCGTGGGTGCCGATGGAAGAGCGGGTGGAGGTGCAGGCGCTGGGCCACAGCTTCTGGCGCGTCACGCTGCACTTTGGTTTCATGAACACGCCCGACGTGCCCAAGGCACTGGCGCTCGCCGAATCCCACGGTTTGCGCATTCCGGTGTTCGAGACCAGCTACTTCCTCAGCCGCGAGACGGTGGTGCCCACACCCGGCGGTGGCATGTGGCGCTGGCGCGAACGCCTGTTTGCCGCCATGAGCCACAACGCCGGTGGCGTGGTGGACTTCTTCAGGCTGCCCGGCAACGCGGTGGTGGAGCTGGGTACACGCGTGCCGATCTGATCAACCCGCCATCGATGGCCGGCCAGACGAGACCGGGCTGGCAGGCGCGTTTGACGGCTGGAGAGCCGGCCCGGCCGCCGGTTTGGCCTGCAGCACCGCGTCGTTGGTCAGGCGGTTGTAGGCATCGCGAATCACACCGTGGCATTCGCAGCTGTGGGCTTCCAGGCTGGCGCGGTCGAGCACCGACATCTGCCCCCTGCCATAACGGATCACGCCGGCCTTTTGCAGCCGCAGCGCCCCACCGGTCACGCCTTCTCGGCGCACGCCCAGCATGCTGGCAATGCGCTCCTGGGTGATGTGCAACTCGTCGTCGGCCTGGCGATCCAGGTGCACCAGCAGCCAGCGCGCGAGTTGCTGGTCGAGCGAGTGGTGGCGGTTGCAGGCCGAGGTCTGCGACATGTGCAGGAACAGCGTGCGCGTGTAGTTGAGCAGGTGGTGCATCACCTGCTCCGAGCGCTTGGCCTGGTGGGCGATGGACTGCGCGCTCATGCGGTAGCCATGGCCACCGCGGCTCACCAGGGCGGTGTTCTGCGCCATCACCGTGCCGCTGGCGGTGGTGCCGTTGTTGGCGTTGCTGCTGCCCATGAAGGCGTCCACGCCCACCATGCCTTCGCTGCCCACCGCGGCCACCTCCACCGTGGCGCCATCCAGCATGGTGGAGACCAGCGAGACCACGGCCGTGGTGGGAAAGTACACGTGGCGCAGGCTGCTGCCGGCCTCGAACAGGGTGCTGTGGGCGGGCATCTCGACCCACTCCAGGTGGGACTCGATGTAGCGCCAGTCGTCAAACGGCATGGCCGCGAGCAGTTGGTTCTGTTCGCGGTGGGACAGGGCAGAGAGTGTCATTGCGGTGCGCCTCGTGGTTGTTCCCGAGGGCGCCTTGAAGGTTCACGGCGCCCGGGTCAGAGGCGCAATGTAGGTTGATGCATATGGGTTTTCCATGTCGAAAGACACATGCCCACAGCGCTTTACAAAACTTGTCAATAGATCACAAACCCGCGCGTCCGATCCGCGGTGGCGGTGCTCAGACCAGCGGGCGCTGCGGCGGGTGACCGTCGCCGTACAGGTCGGCCAGGCGCGCGAGTGCCTTCACGTCGCGCAGGTACAGGCGGCCGTCCTTGATCTCGTGCAGGCCGCGCTTCTCCAGCTTGCGCAAGGTCTTGTTGGTGTGCACCAGCGACAGGCCCAGGGCATCGGCAATGTGCTGCTGCGTGAGCGGCCACACCACACCGCCCTTGCCGTTGTCGTCCTGCAGCGCAGCCGCGCGCTTGAACAGCAGGATCAGCGTGCTGGCGATGCGCTCCTCGGCACTGCGCCGCCCCACCGAGAGCAGCGTGTCGTCGACCAGCGATTCTTCGTGCGCGGTGAGCCAGGTGACGTTGAAGCCCATGGTGGGTGAGCGGCGGTGAATCTCCCACAGCGCGTCGCGCTGGAACACGCAGAAGCTCGCGGAGGTGATCGTGTCCACACCGTGGGCGGACGCGTCGCCCATCTTCTGCTGCACGCCGATGAAATCGCCCGCGAGCAGGAAGGTGAGGATCTGGCGCCGGCCGTCGCTCAGGGTCTTGTAACGGAAGGCCCAGCCCTGCAGCAGGGTGTAGAGCGGTGAATCGGTCTGGCCTTCGTGGATCAGGGTCTCGCCGGCCTCCACCCGAAGCGAGCGGCGCTTGAGTGACTGCACCAGCTCCAGCTCTTCGGGCGTGTGGTCAACGAACAGCGGCAGGGGCCGCAAGGGGCACTCGGTGCAAGGCATGGCGGTGGGCGGGGCTTTGTCGGGCCATTCGGCCGATTCTTTCGGTGGGACTTGGGATGTCATTGTTCTTCTTGTCCGGGTGGGCCACTCCATCAGCTTGACGTGCGGTTCGCAGCACGTTGCTGAGGTGGTCGTGAGTCTAGGGGCAGACGGGGTCACGGCGGGAGTCTGTTCGCTTTCACACGCAGGCTCTGCAGGGGTTATCGCATGCGGAACTGTTCGAGAACGCACAGACCGACGTACGGCCCGGCCTTACGGTGAGTGTCCAGCATCATCGCATCCGCTTTGCTGCTCCACGGACAGAAAGCGCCCATGACGACCAACGCCCCCCGAGGCCGCCAAACCCGCCGCATGGAGCCCCGCCGCCCGGTGGCCAACGCCATCACCCAGCTGCTGGTTGACCACAACGAACTGCAGCAGATGTTCACGGCTTTCGAGAACACCCGCTCGGTGAACAACAAGCGTTTTCTGGTTCGGCGCATCTGCACCACCGTGGTCGTGCACGCGCAGCTCAAGGAAGAGATCTTCTACCCGGCCATCGAAGCGGTGCTGCCGCAGGCCACCCCGGAACACACGACGATGAAGGCCCTGGTGGCCCACATCCAGAGCCTGGAGCCGGTGGCCGAGCACGTGGACGGCCCGATCCAGGTGCTGGCGCAGGAAGTCCACGAGCACGTGTCCGACCTGCATGCCAGCCTGTTTCCGCGCGTGACGGCCTCGGACATCGACCTGGAAGAACTCGGCCAACGCATGGCCCGGCGCAAGGCCGAGCTGATCGCCGAGCTCGCCTGAACGGCGAGCGGCTTGTTCAATGTGACAGCTGCTGCGCGGCCGCCCTGCGGCTGTGGTTTGCGTTGCGTTCGTCGAGGCGGCGCGCCTCGACCCGCTCGAACATCTCCAGCATCCACGCCATGCGCTGGTTGAGCGGGCGCGTGGAGATGCCGCTGGAAAACGCGGTGCTCTCCAGCGTGTGGCAGTGGTCCACCAGATAGGCAATGGCAGCCAGCGGCGGCACCGCTGCGGCCGACCTGCCCACCCAACCCGACTGCACCGACGCACACGCCAGCAGCACCAGTTTGCGCGAGGCCGGCACCACCGCGCGGCGTGCGCACGGGTCCAGACCCTCGCGGCGCAACTGCTGGCCGATCTCGGCATAAATCAAACGCGCCGCGAGGATGGCCGAGCGGCAGTCGCGCGGCAGCTGTGCAATGCCGGCAGCGGCTTGTTCGTACAAGCGGTCGGCTTCATCGAGCAGGCGCGCCACCACACCTTGAAGCGCCAGGCTGCCCACCGGTTGCAACAGCCAGGCCTCGGTGTCGATGCCGGCCTGCGCCATCCACTGGCGTGGCAAATACAGGCGGCCGTTGCGTGCGTCTTCGCCCACGTCGCGCGCGATGTTGGTGAGCTGCATGGCCACACCGAGTTCACAAGCCCGCGCCAGCGCCTGCGGGCTGCGCACGCCCATGATCCAGCACATCATGGCGCCCACGCTGCCGGCCACGCGCGCGCCGTAGTCGTGGACCTGCTCCAGCGTGTCGTAGCGCCGGCCCTGCGCGTCCCAGGCAAAGCCGTCGAGCAAGGCGTCCAGCAAGTGGCGGGGCAGTTCGTGGCGCTGCACCACCACCGACAGCGCCCGGTCCTCCACGAAGTCCTGCGGCTCACCGGCGTAGATGCGGTCCAGCCGGTGCGAGAGCACGCGCATGGCATCGTCAATGCCCATCGTGCCGCCGTCAACCATGTCGTCGGCCACGCGGCAGAAGGCGTAGAGCGCGATCGACGAGGCGCGCACACGAACCGGCAGCAAGCGGCTGGCGGCAAAGAAGGTTTTGGAGCCGGTGCGCATGAGCGCCACGCAAGCGTCCAGATCCACCGATGCGCGAGGCGCTGTCGGCTCAGCGAGAAGCGTGTTTGCGAGCATGTTGTTGCTGCCAGGTTGTTGCCGAGGGAACCACCGAATCCAGCGCCTTGGCCGACATCAGCACGCCCGGCACACCCGCGCCGGGGTGGGTGCTGGCGCCCACCATGTAGAGACCGTACACGTCTTCGCTGCGGTTGTGCGGGCGGAACCACGCGCTTTGCAGCAGCAGCGGCTCCAGGCCAAAGGCCGCGCCCTTGAAGGACAGCAGGCGGTCGTGAAAGTCTTGCGGCGTGGTGAGCAGCGAGGCGGTGACGTGTTGCTCGAAGCCCGGCAACACGGTGCGGTCCAGCACCTCGGCGATGGCCTGGCGAAACGACTCGGCGCGCGTGGCCCAGTCGGTGCCGCTGTCCAGGTGCGGCACCGGGGCCAGCGCGTAAAACGTGTCGTGCCCGGCGGGCGCCATGGACGCGTCGCTCGCCGTGGGGCGGTGCAGGTACAGGCTGAAATCGTCGGCCAGCTTGTGGCGGCGGAAGATGTCTTTCAGCAGCCCCTTGTAGCGCGGCCCCAGCAGCATCATGTGGTGCGGCACGTCGGTGTACTGGCGGCTGGTGCCGAAATACCAGACGAACAGGCTCATGGAGTAGCGGCCGTTCTCCACCTTGCGGTCGGTCCAGTGGCGGCGGTGTTTCGCCTCGATCAGGTTGCGGTAGGTCCACGCGGTGTCGGCGTTCGAGACCACGATGTCGGCGCCGATGTGCTCGCCGCTGGCCAGCGTCACCCCGGTGGCCACACCCTGGTCCACCTCGATGCGTTTGACTTCGGCGTTGCAACGCAACACCCCGCCCTGCCCTTGCAGCAAGCTCACCAAGCCTTGCACGAGTTTGCCGGTGCCGCCCACGGCCCAGTGCACGCCGTACTTGCGCTCCAGCGCGTTGATGAGGCTGTAGATGCAGGTGACGGAAAACGGGTTGCCACCAATCAGCAGGCTCTGCAGGCTCATGGCCATGCGCAGCTTGGGGTGCTTGAGGTGCGCCGCCACCATGGCGTGCAGGCTGCGCCAGCCGCGCATCTTGAAGATGGCCGGGCTGGCCTTGATCAGGTCGCCCACGGTGTCAAACGCCTTGTCACCCAGCGCCTCGAAGCCCAGGCGGTAGCAGTGGTCGGCCTCGGCCATGAAGCGCTCGTAGCCCGCTGCGTCTTCGGGGCTGATGCGGCGCACCTCGGCGCGCATCTTCTCGGGGTCGCCGCTGTAGTTGAAGTGGTCGCCGTCATCAAAACGGATGCGGTAGAACGGATCGAGCGCGCGCAGCTCGATGTCGTCGGACAGCTTGCGCCCGGCCAGCGCCCACAGCTCTTCGAACAGAAACGGCACGGTGATGATGGTCGGGCCGGCGTCGAAGATGTGGCCGTTCTGGTGGTGCACATAGGCGCGGCCACCGGGCGCGTCGAGCTTCTCCAGCACGGTCACGCGCCAGCCCTTGGCAGCCAGGCGCACGGCCGAAGCCAGCCCACCGAAGCCGCTGCCGATGACCACCGCGTGAGGTGCATCGGAGGAGCGGGTGTTCATGCCGCGGGACGAAGGAGGCAAGTCCCACAGGTCTTCGGGGGTGCGAAAAGCGTTCATGCTTTTTCCGGTTTGATCGCCGGGCTGCGCGACATGGCCCAGCCCCATAACTTCTGCATGGGCGTGGGAAACGCCATGATCACGTGTTCCACGATGGCCAGGCCCAGCAGGGCCGCGAGCAGCACCCAGCCGGTGGTGACCGTCGCCCCACCGCTGGACACCTGCCACACCATCCAGGCCCACACGGCGCACGAGAGGCCCACCGTGAGGTAATAAAACAGCGTGAGTGGGCCGCGCTTGAAGTAGCTGGCCAGGTAGGTGAGGTGGCTGGGCAGGTATTGCTCACCGGTCTCGGGCACACCCAGAAACAGGTTCATCTTGGCCGAGAAACGCATGCACCACAGCAAGGCAAAAGTGCAGATCGCCACGTGCCCGGCCTGGCCTTGCTGCATCCACAGCAACACACCGAAGTTGGCCAGCAAAGCCAGCTCGTGCCAGATGACGGCCTGCACCGACTGCGTGAACCGGGTCCAGCCACGCGCACCCGCCTGCAGCGGCACGCGGCGCGGGCCGGTGAGCCAGCCGGTGAGAAAAGCCATCTCGTGCCAGCTCCACATCACGATCACGCTGGCAAAGGCCAGGTAGGCGCTGCCCACCGTGTGGTCCTGCATGCTGAGCTCGGTGGTCCACAAGCTGCCCAGCAACAGCAGGCTCAAAACACCCAGCGTCCAGGGAAACGTGGTGGGCGCCCTGCGCACCAGCCACAGGATGGCACCCGTACCGAACCACCAGCACAGCAGCGCAAACAGCGCGGGGGTGATCGTTTCGCTCATCGCCTCACCCGTTCGCCCTGAGCCTGTCGAAGGGCTCTTGCAAAGCTTCGTGCGAGGGCTTCGACAAGCTCAGCCCGAACGGACGTTGTTTGCATGAACTCTGCTACCAGACCGGTTCCATGCGAATCGTCTGCGGCAGCGCCTGCTTTTTCACCGGCAGCAAATACAGGCGGCCGAAGGCGACAGCGGCCTTCGCGGCACACACCGCCACCTGCAGCTTGCCCACCAGCCCGCCGCGCTTCTTCGCCGCGTCGGCCGCCAGCGAGATCTTGAGCAGGCGCTCCAGGCCGCTGCGGAACGCGGGGTTGTCAATGTCCACCTCCACCGGGAACACCTGGCGGCAGATGTCGTTGGTGATGCGGAACACTTCAAAGTCATAGCTGCTGGACTCCAGCCCCATGGCCTCGTGCAGCAGCGGTCGCGTGTGGTCGCGCACGTACATGGTGGCGTACACCGCGAGGATGAAGAAGCGGATCCAGAGTTTGTTGGCGCCCTGCAGCAGCTCGGGCTGCGAACGCATGATCAGCGCGAACGACTCACCGTGGCGAAACTCGTCGTTGCACCAGCGTTCGAACCAGCGAAAGATGGGGTGGAAGCGCTTGTCGGGGTGGCGTTCGAGCTGGCGGAAGATGGTGATGTAGCGCGCGTAGCCGATCTTCTCGCTGAGGTAGGTGGCGTAGAAGATGTACTTGGGCTTGAAGTAGGTGTAGGCCTTGTTGCGCTTGAGGCTGCCCAGGTCGATGCCGAGGTTGAAGTCCTTGAGCGACTGGTTGATGAAGCCGGCGTGGCGCGACTCGTCGCGCGCCATGTAGGTCATCAGCTGTTTGATGTCGGGGTTGCTGACGTTCTTGCGAATCTCGTTGTAGAGGATGCAGCCCGAGAACTCCGAGGTCAGCGAGCTGATGAGGAAGTCCAGAAACTCCTGGCGCATCTCTGGCGAGAGTTGCGGCATCAGCGTGCGCACTTCTTCGGCAAACGCGGCGTCGCGCTGGAAGTGGTCGTGGTTGTTGTCGCCCTCGTACTCTTTCATCATCACGTCCCAGTCGGCGCGCACGCTGGAGATGTCGAGCGCGTCCATGGCCTTGAAATCGGTGGTGTAGAAGCGAGGCGACAGCACGGTGTTGCGAACGGCCTTGGCGTTGGCGTCTTCGGCGCTTTCCACCGTGTCCATGAGCAGAGCAACGTGATCGATCTCGGCGCTGGCGGTCTGGGTGTTCATCGTTGGCTCCTGGTGTTGTTGGAATTCAAGAGGCGGGCTTGGCCCACTGCAGCTGCGAGAACACGGCCGAGTTGGTGGGCCCGAAGGACTCCAGGCTCAGGCGCTGCCCGGTGGCGGTGTCCAGCAGCGTGATGCGGCCGTCCACATGGCCGGTCAGCTGGAACGGCAGGTCGGGGTTCATGCCGCTGCGCTTGCGCTCGCGGTTGAGCGCGCGCAGGCTGCCACGCAGAAAACCTTGTTCACCCTGGAAGCGCGCCACCTCTTGCCTGGTGGCCACATCCATCACCGCGATATCGCCGTTGGACTGGCCCACGAACGACAACTGGCGCTCCCACTGCACCGCCTCATGGGCCTGGGGTGGGGCCGCGCCGTACACCTTCATCTGCAGCGTCACACCCGCCAGCACCACGAGCAAAAAGATGCCCAGCGCCCAGATCGGCCAGGGGGTGTCGGTGCCCAGGGGTGAGGGGTGGTGCGTGTTCATGGCGGTTCTCCGGAAATCGGTCAGGCGGTGGCGGCAGCGATCTCGCGCTCGCGGGGCTGGCGCACCGGCGCAGGCGCCTGTTCGTGGGTGCCCAGGATGGCCAGCGTGTCGGTGTTCTGCGCGGCCCAGGCTTGCAGCACCAAGGCACCAACCTTTTGCGCATCGGGCACGCAGCGCAGGCTGGGCTGGGGTTGCTTGAGCAGCCAGGGCCGTGCGTGGGGCCAGAGGTTGAGGTAGGCAATGCGGTCTTCACCGGTCAAGGTCAGCGCGATGTCGCCGTGGCCCTTGGCCTGCGGGCGGATGGCGGCGGCGGCCAGCTTGCGCAGCGGCAGGTTGAAGGTGAGTGTGAGCACGATGCCGATGCGCATGAGGATGCGGCGGTCGGTCAGGGTGTAGACCGTGGTGCGCGCGGAGAACCAGGCGGTGAGCGCCAGCAGGCCCAGGGCCACGGTGGCCAGCACGGCGCTGGTGAGCAGCGGCATCAGCACCGAGCCGCCGGGTTCACCCAGCAAATACAGCCACTGCAGGCCCAGCATGCCCGCGAAGTAGATGGCCAGCTTGCGCACATGGAAGGCGTGGATGGCCAGGGTGCGCCAGTCGGGGCTGCCCTGCCAGAGCAGGCGTTCGCCTTGCGGCAGCGGCTCGGGCAGGCCGGGCGCGGCCTCGAATTCGTGTTCGTGGTGCGCGTTCACAGCAACGGCTCCATGCGGTCGGGCGTGGCGTACAGCAGACCGGCGCCGTAGTAGGCCATGATCTTTTCTTCTTCGAGCAGCGTCACCTGCTCGGGGTTGCGCGTCTTGGGCACGTTGGCAAACTGCTCGGCCAGGATGGCATGCACGCTCACACCGTCCTTGCGGATGCGCGAGAAGTTCACCGGCAGCAGCACCGAGCCACCGCTCTTGAGATCGACCTCGATGTAGCGGAACATCATCTCCGACTTGTCGACCCACATGTCGCGCACGACACCGGCGATTTCCTTGTCGGCGCCATACACCGGCAGGCCGCGCGGATCGGTGTCTTGCCGGGCCACGCCGTGGTCGGCGGCGGCGCGCAGCGGAACGATCTTGGCTTCGCCTTCCAGCGTCATGTCGGGGTGGTCGGCGCGCGCCGCCCAGGCACCCGGGCCCACACCGGCCAGCAGCGGGTCGCCCACCGGGTCCAGCGGCGAGCCGGCCCAACGGTGCGTCGGCGTGGCCGAGTAGGCACCGTCGGCCCGGTTCGGATCGGGCGCAAAGAACGTGCGACCGTCTTCGAGCTCGTAGCTCTTGGGCTGGGCGGTCGGCCAGCCCGGCGTCACGGGGCCGTTCTCACGGCCGGGGTCCATGGGATAACCCTCGCGGTGGCTCTCCCGCTGGAGGTAGTAGATCAATCCAAAGAAGAAAATCCAGAACGCGTAGAGCACAAGTTGTGCAACGTCGACGTATTGGGTGATGGCGCCTGTATCCATGGTGGTTCTCCTTCAATGAGGGCTGGCTCGGTGACTCGTCTGCAACGCTG
>JBKBWW010000119.1:0-10557 GCA_046314475.1 Hydrogenophaga sp. | reverse complement strand
GCAGACCCGTGACCTGCTCACGATCGGCGCATCAGGCCTGCCTACCCTGCATTGCGTGGTGTTTGCGCCGCCTGCGTGCGTGTCGCAGCAGCTGGCGCGCGATGCCACAGAGGCTGTGACGGCAGTGGTGGTGGGCGACGACCTGGTGCGTCGCTCGGGCTACGGGGTGGAGCCCACGCCACTGGCGCTGAGCCTGTGGCCCTCCATTCGCGACGCCCTGCACCTGCTGCGCGAATCGCTGGCGCCGGGCACGTTCGACCCCCTGAGCGCGCACAACGCCTTTGTGCTGGCGATGGCGGACGCCACCGCCGCCAAGCTGGTGCCTGGCCTGATCGACATCTTTGAAGCCGAAGCGCCCGGCGTGAACCTGCGGGTGTTGCCGCTGACCACGCGCGATCCCCGCGAGTTGCTGGAGAGCGGCTCGGCCGACCTGGCCATCGGGCACTTTCCCGGCGTGCTGGCCGAGCTGGGTGCGATGCACCTGCAGGAGAACAACCCGCAGTTTTTGCACCAGCGCCTGTACGACGGCGAGTACGTGGTGGTCATGCGCAAGGGCCACCCGCTGGCCGGGCAGCCGCTGAGCCTGGACGCTTACTGTGAGGCGCGCCACCTGCTGGTGAGCTTCTCCGGGCGGCCCTTCGGTTTTGTGGACGAGTCGCTGGCCGCGCTTTCGCGCCAGCGGCGCGTGGTGCTCACCGTGAACCAGTTCTTCACCGCCGGGCGGGTGGTGGCCACCACCGATTTGCTCACCGTGTTGCCGCGCCACTTTGTGGGCGCCACCGGCATGGAACACGAGCTCGCCCTGCTCGATCTGCCGCTGCCGGTGCCGCCCGTGCACGTGGACGCGCTGTGGCACCGCCAAGCCACCCACAACAGCGGCCACCGCTGGTTGCGCGAAGTGGTTGAACGGGCCTCGGCGGTCGGGTTTCGCGTGGCCGATGCTGCCGCGCCCGCCGCTGCCCGTCGCAAGGCCGCCAAACCCGCGTGATGGCCCTGGCCGACAATGGCCGCATGAAGATCCAACTGCTCAGCGACCTGCACCTGGAAGCCAACCCCGACTTTGTGCCCCTGCCGGCGCCCGACGCCGACCTGCTGGTGTTGGCCGGCGACATCGGCTCCTACCAGACGCGGCGCGATGGCAGCGTGATGAACGAGCCCGACTGGGGCCTGCAGCGCTTCTCGCCCTTGCCACAGTACGCGGGCTGGCCCACGCCGGTGGTGTTTGTGCCCGGCAACCACGAATACGACGCGCTGGATGTCGACCAGGCCCACGCCGATCTGCGCCAGGTGTGCGAAAGGCTGGGCATCCAGTGGCTGGAGCGCGAAACCGTGCAGATGCACGGCGTGCGGCTGATCGGCACCACGCTCTGGAGCGACTACGACGCATTGGGCGAACACGCCCCGACGCCCACACCCGCCAAACACAGCCGGGCCGGCGCGGTGCAAACCCCGCGCGCACCCGACCCGCTCACGCACCGCCTGCGCCAGCGCGAAAAGGCGTTTCGCGCCGCCAACCACTACCTGCACAAAATGGCCGGTCGCCGCCACGGCCGCCTGTTCGATGCCGAGGCCATGCGCGCGCTCGGGCTGGACTGCCAGGCCTGGTTGCGCGAGGCACTGGCCGAGCCGTTCGACGGCCCCACGGTGGTCATCACCCACTTCGCGCCCACGCTGCACAGCATGGACCCGCGCTACGGCATGAGTCCGGGCACCGCGGGTTTTTGCAACGGGCTGGACGAGTTGCTGCCGCTGGCCGATGTCTGGCTGCACGGCCACCTGCATTGCCCGACCGATGTGCAGGTCGGGCGCTGCCGCATCGTCGCGAATCCGCTGGGCTACCACGACAAGAACGAGCAGACGGGCTTTGTACCGGCGTGCTGCATCGAGGTGAGCGCGCGCAATACCGCACCGGTCCAGCCGCAGTCCGTTTGAGCCAGCGCAAGGAAATGGCGCACGATGCCTCTAAACTCGAACGCATTCCCCCGAACCACCAAGGAGACCCCCATGAAGATCCTGCTCGCCGTTGATGGCAGTGCGTACACCAAGAAAATGCTGGCCTACCTCGCCACACACGACGAGATGTTCGGCAACAACAACACCGTCACCCTCATCACGGTGCAGCTGCCCCTGCCACCGCGCGCGCGCGCAGCCGTGGGCGCCGACGTGGCCAATGGCTACTACGCCGACGAAGCGGCCAAGGTCACGGCACCCGTGGTCAAGTTCCTCAAGCGCCACGGCATGGAGCCCGCCGTGGTGTCCAAAGTGGGTTCGCCGGGCGAGCTGATTGCCAAGACAGCCGACAGCGGCAAGTTCGACCTGCTGGTGATGGGCTCGCACGGCCACAGCGCGCTGGGCAACCTGGTCATGGGCTCGGTGGCCACCAAGGTGCTGGCGCATTGCGGCGTGCCGGTTCTGCTGGTTCGCTGAACCCGCTGGCACAGACGAAAAAGGCCGCGATCGCGGCCTTTTTTCTTGCGCGTCGAACGCTGGCGATCAGCGCGATTTCAAGCCGTCAAAACAGGTGCTGAGCACCATCTCGATGATCTCTTCATTGCTGTGCTGGCCCGAACCTTTGAGGAAACCCAGCACCGGATCGCAGGCTCGCGCAAACAAGGTGTAGAGCACGGCAATGGGCGGCAGCTTGCTGTTGAGGCTGCCATCGGCCTGCGCCTGGGTGATCCACTGGCCCAGCCGCTCGCTCACGTCCATGAGGCCATCGACATACGCCTTGTTGGTGGTGAGCGACGCCCGCAGGCTGGAGTTTTCGCTCGGCAACGACGGCATTTCGCCGGCCAACTGCACTTCCATGGTCCACCGGGCCACCGCCCGCAGCTGCTCGATCGGCGCCCGCTCGGGGTGACCTTCCAGGCTGTCCAGAAAGGCACGAGCCCGGTCCATCACACGCACCATGGCCGCGGCCGCCAAGTCTTCCTTGCTGGAGAAATGTTTGTACAGGCTGGCCTTGGCGATGCCCACCTCCGCGGCCACCTCGTCCACCGTCATGGCGTCGAAACCCTTCTCGGCCAACAAGCGATTCACCGCCAAGACGATGGCGTCTTCGCGGGCCAGGTGCATTTGCTGGCGGAAGCTGCGTTTCTGGGGGGTGTCGGCCGGGGATTTTTGGACTGCGCTGGTCATGAACAACCTTTTGGTACGACTGGGATTCTGCCTGAGATCGACGAAGCCGTCGATAACCCTACCGAAAAGTAATGTTACATACTTATGAGTCTATTTTGAAACTTGTTAGACCATCGTGCGCTCACAACACAGGCACGGCCAACCAGCCGGGTGCTTCTGCTCTTGCCTTTCCCTCCAACTTTTCCAAGGACCTCACCATGAAGAAAACCCTCATCGCATCTTTGCTGGCTCTCGGCGCGTTCGGTTCGGCCCAAGCCGCCGACATCGTCGACACGGCCGTGGCCGCCGGTTCTTTCAAGACCTTGGTCACGGCGGTTCAAGCCGCCGGCTTGGTTGACACGCTGAAGGGTCCAGGCCCGTTCACCGTGTTTGCGCCCACCGACGAAGCCTTCGCCAAGATCCCCAAGGCCACGCTGGACGCCCTGTTGAAAGACAAGGCCGCCCTGACCAAGGTGCTGACGTACCACGTGGTGCCCGGCAAGGTGATGGCCAAGGACGTGAAGGCCGGCATGGTCAAGACCGTGCAAGGCAGCTCGATCACCGTGGCCACCGCGGGTGGTGTGAAGGTGGACGCGGCCAATGTGGTGAAGACCGACATCGCGGCCGACAACGGCGTGATCCACGTCATCGACACCGTGATCATGCCCAAGTAAGCAGGCGCTCGCTTGCAGCAAGCCCCGCTTCGGCGGGGCTTTTTGTTGTCAAGCGGCGGGACGCAGGTTGTCCGCGGCCGCGGTACGCAAGGCCTTGCTCAAGGCGTCCAGCACGTCCGAACTCAGGTTCCAGCAGTGCCAGTACAGCGCCACGCCGAGCCGGTGGCGTGGAGCCAGGTTGACCAGTTCGCCCGATTCGATGAGCTCGCGCACCCGCAACTCGGGCAACACGCTCACGCCCCAGCCGGCCTGCACCGCACGCACCTGTCCTTCGCTGGACGGCACAAACAACTGCTTGAGCATCACCCGCGGCAAGCCGAAGGCCTTCATCACGAAGCCGTGCTGCAAGTTGTCCTTGCGGTTGAAGGCCACGAACGGCACCTTGTGGAAGTTGTGGGCATTCAGGCCTTTGGGCAGGTGCTGCGCGGCGTAGTCGGCGCGCGCCACGGCCACGTAGTCCATGGAGCCCAGCGCTTCCATCTTGCAGCCGCGCAGCGCCTGACCGAGCGAGGTGACGCAACCCAGCACCTGGCCTTCGCGCAGCCACTCGTGGGTGAACTCCTGGTCGTCGGTGATGATTTCGATCGGCAGGCCGTTCTGCGCCAGCGCGTCCAGCGCGGGCAGCGCCCAGGTGGCGATGCTGTCGGCATTGATGGCCACCGAAATGCGCTCCTCTTCGCGGCCACTGCCGGTGGAGCTGGGTGCGAGCTCCTTGAGGTCTTTTTCCAGGTCGGCGCGCAGCAGCCGCATCATCTTGGCGTGCTTGAGCATCAGCTGGCCGGCCTGCGTGGGCTTCAGAGGGCGGCTGCGCACGATGAGCACGGTGCCGACCTGTGCTTCCAGCGCCCGCAAGCGCTGCGACACCGCCGACTGCGTGATCGACAAGCGCTGCGCAGCGCGCTCGAATCCGCCCTCTTCAATGATGGCGGCCAGGCATTCGAGGGCGTCGGGATCGAAAGTGCTCATGGGTGCTCGCTGGTCATATAAGCAGATCTGATGCCCAAAATTTTAGTTTAATTCCGCTTCACTTCGAAGCCGCTTCTTTCGATACTGCGATCAGTTTCATTCCTTTGAGGAGAAGGTCATGCAGGTCACCATTCTGGGCGCGGGCATCATCGGCGTCAGCACGGCGTGGCACCTGCTGGAGCGCGGGCATGAGGTCACGCTGGTCGATCGCCAGCTGGATGCCGCGCTGGAAACCAGCTTCGCCAATGCGGCACAGATTTCCGTGAGCTACTGCGAACCCTGGGCCAACAAGGACGCGCCGCTCAAGACCCTGAAGTGGATGTTCTCCGACGAGTCGCCGCTGCTGTTCCGCCCGCAACTCGACTGGGCGCAGTGGCGCTGGGGCCTGCAGTTTCTGGCGCAGTGCAACGACGCGGCTTTTGAGCGCAACGTCGCACAGCTGGTGGCGCTGGGCTCCTACAGCCACACCGCGCTCAAGGCAGTGGTGGCCGGCACCGGCATCGAATACAACCGCCTCGAACGCGGCATCGCGCACTACTACACCGACCAGAAGTCCTTCGATGGCGCCGCCGAAGCGGCCGCCGTCATGCAGCGTTTCGGCGTCAAGCGCCGGGTGGTGTCGCGCAACGAATTGCTCACCATCGAACCCGCTCTCAATGCCTTTGCCGATCGCATTGTGGGCGGCACCTACACGCAGAGCGACGAGTCGGGCGACGCGCGCAGCTTCACGCAGCAACTGGCCGCGCTGTGCGGCCAGCGCGGCGCGCGGCTGATGTTCGGCCACGACATCGAACGCCTGGACAGCGACGGCCGCGAAATCCGCGAGGTGCGGGTGCGCGACCGCCAGAGCGGCACCGTGCGCACGCTCAAGGCCGACGCGTTTGTCGTGGCCTGCGGTTCGTACACCACGCCGCTGCTCAAGTCGATCGGCGTGAACGTGCCGATCTACCCCGGCAAGGGCTACAGCGCCACGCTGCCGCTGCTCAGGCCCGAGCAGGCGCCCAGCGTGAGCATGATCGACGACCAGCTCAAGATCGCTGTCTCGCGCCTGGGCAACCAGCTGCGCGTGGCCGGCACCATCGAGCTGGGCGGGTTTGATCTGTCGCTGGACACGCCGCTGGCGAAGAAGCGCTGCGAAATGCTGGTGCGCCGCATCGAACAGGTGTTTCCCGGTGTGGCGGACACGCGCACGCCCGAGCAGGGCGGCGACCCGCAGTTCTGGTGCGGCCTGCGCCCGGCCACACCGACCAACATCCCGCTCATTGGCCGCCTGCCCCTGAAGAATCTCTGGATCAACGCAGGTCACGGCACGCTGGGCTGGACCCATGGCGCGGGTTCCGGCAAGGCAATGGCCGAACTGATTCACGGGGAGCAGCCCGCCATGGACTTCGGCTTTCACGGCATGCCGCGTGCGGCGCAGGGATCGCCCGCCCCGGCACGCCTGCGGGTGGCCCAACCACCCAGCCAGGCTTGAAACCCCTCAGGGGCGCAGGCGTTCCACCATCCAGCGCTGCAGGTCCATCCACATCTGACGCATCTCGCTGTCCAGCGGTGCGCGAAAGGCGTTGGGCAGCTCGATGGTGACCACCGGCATGCCCCGGTGCACGCCACCGTAGTTGCCCAGGCTGCCCGGAAAGATGCCCACCTGATCGAGGTAAAGCCGCCCGAGCTTGGGCGGCGGCGCACCCGGGCCATCGAAGTCGAGCACGCCGTAGGGCGCGTGGATGCTCACGATCAGGTGCGGCTGGAAGCGCGCCATTTCCTCGTGCAGAAAACGCGACTCCGGCTCAGACAGCGGGCTGGGGCCGGGCCAGCGGCGCGGGTCCTTCTTCGTGCGTTGCTCCCAGTACACCTTGGCGTCGCGCGCCCAGTTGGGCGTGGGGAAGTTGCGGTTGAGGTCCACGCCGCGCGCGTTCACACGCCTGGCGGGGCGCGCAAGCAAGCCGTCGGGGTTGAGCACGGGGATGAAGCGCCAATGGGCGTCGGCCGGTTCTTTCAGCGCGTGTTGTATCCAGTGCAGCGCGACCGAGGCCGAGGACATTTCGTCGCCATGGATGGCGCCCACCACCAGCACACGCAGCCGTGCTTGCGGCGCCACCACGTCGCGCGCGTACAGCGTGCGGCCCTGCGATGAGCGGCCTTGGGTGGGCACGAGTTCGGCCGCATCGCACAGCGCGCGGCCCATGTGCGGCAGGCGGGCCGAGAGGTGCACGCAGGGCGGCGCGCTGGCGGGCACGGTGGTGCGGTGATGTGGCGGTCCGCGCAGGATTGATGCTGCCTGCGCCTCGCTCGTGCACAGCCACCCTGCGGCCAGCACGGCGAACACGGCCCAGACCGACGGTCGGTTCGCAGAGGACAAAGGGGAGCGGCGCATCACGGCATTCTAGGGACGGCACCGTACAAAGACACCGATCGCCGAGAATCGGCACTCCACCGCCCACGCACTTGCTCCCGATGCCGTCTGACCGACCCACCGCCCTCCAGGCCCGCGCACCCGATTTTTCAGCGCGCGAGTTCCGCGCCTCGCTGGGCATGTTTGCCACCGGGGTGACCATCGTCACCGCGCGCACCGACAGCGGCGAACTGGTGGGGCTCACCGCCAACTCGTTCAACTCGGTCTCGCTGAACCCGCCGCTGGTGCTCTGGAGCCTGGGCCGCTCGGCCGGCTCCATGGCAGCGTTTTCCAACGGCCGCCACTACGCCATCAACGTGCTCGCGGCCGACCAGCAGGCGCTGGCCGAACAGTTCGCCGCCAAGGACACCGATCGCTGGGCCGGCGTGGCGTTTCGTGAAGGCGGCAACGGCGCGCCCTTGCTCGAAGGCGCCGCCGCTTCGTTTGAATGCTTCAACCGCAGCCAGTACGCCGAAGGCGACCACGTGATCTTTGTCGGCGAGGTCGAGCGCTGCGCGCACCGCGCCGAGGCCTCACCGCTGCTGTTCCACGGCGGGCGCTTCTACACCGAACACCCGCTCTGACCGGAGCGCGCCCGGGCGACAGGACGCCGCGCACGACCTCGCGACAATGGGCGGCATGACCCCGCTCACCGCACGCAAAACCCACCTCGACGCCCTCGCCATCACCCTGCTGGTGGTGTGCTGTGCCTTCTGGGGGTTTCAGCAGATCCTGATCAAGGACACGGTGGGCGAGGTGCCGCCGCTGTGGCAGGCCTCGCTGCGCTTCTGGGGCGCGGCCGTGCTGATCGGGCTGTGGTGCGCGGCGCGCGGCGTGCCGCTGTTCGAGCGCGACGGCACGCTCAAGGCCGGGCTGCTCGCGGGCTCGCTGTTCGCGGGTGAATTCGCTTTCATCTACCTCGGGCTGATGCACACCACCGCGTCGCGTCTCACGGTGTTCCTCTACACCAGCCCGTTTGTGGTGGCGCTGCTGTTACCGCGCGTGGTGCCTGGCGAGAAACTGCGCCGCGTCCAGTGGGTGGGCCTGGTGATCGCGTTTGCTGCGGTGGCGCTGGCCTTCGGCGAAGGCTTCATGCACGGCTCACCGGTGGCCGGCGCCTGGCTGGGCGACGCGATGGCGCTGGCGGCGGGCGTGCTCTGGGGCCTGACCACGCTGACCATCCGCGCCAGCAAACTCGCCACCGCCAGCCCCGAGAAAACGCTGTTCTACCAAGTGGCCGTCACGGCGGCGGTGGCGCCCTTCATCTCGCTCGCGCTGGGCGAGGTGTGGTCGCTCGACTACTCGGCGCGCGCCTGGGGTTCGCTGGCCATCCAGACCATGGTGGGCGCGTTTGCGAGCTACCTCACCTGGATGTGGATGCTGCGCCACTACCCGGCCACGCAGATGTCGACGTTCACCTTCCTCACGCCGGTGTTTGCGCTGGTGTTCGGCGTGGTGCTGCTGAACGAGCCGCTCACGCTGCAACTGGTGCTGGCGTTGGTGGGTGTTGCTATCGGTATCGTCCTGGTGAGCAAACGGTAGCCATCAGTTCTTTTTCGACAAGCCCAGGCGCTCGATCGTGTTCTTCTCCGCCGCAAATGTGCGCGCCGCATAGGCCGTGTAGTCGGCGGTGTTCATGTAGATCGTGGGCTGGTAGAACTTGTCGAAGGTGGCCTTGACCTCGGGGTCGTCGAGTGTGGTCTTGAAGGCGTCGTGCAGCACCTTCACCACGGCCGGGTCCATGCCCTTGGGGCCGCCGATGCCGAAGGGCGATTCGGTGATGGTGTCCCAGCCGCTTTCCTTCACCGTGGGCACGTCGGCAAAGGCCTTGTTGCGCTCGCGGCCCAGCGTGGCCAGCAGGCGCAGCTTGCCGCTCTGCACATGCGGCGCGAATTCGGTGGTGCCGCTCATCATGCGGATGTGGCCCCCGAGGATGGAACTCATGATCTCGGCCGATCCCTTGAACGGGATCGGGTTGAGCTGGATGCCCGCCTTCTCGCTGAACTCCTCGATCGCCAGGTGCGGCGTGGTGCCGGTGCCGGTGTGTCCGTATTCGAGCTTGCCCGGGTTGGCCTTGGCGTACGCCACCATGTCCTTGAGCGTCTTGAATGGCGCGTCGGCCGTGCAGGCCAGACCAAAGGTGTAGCCGGTGAGGCAGACGATGTGGGTGATGTCGGTCACCGGGTTGAAAGGCATGGCCTGCATGTGCGGCAGGCGGTAGATGCCCAGCGGCAGTTGCGTGAGGGTGTAGCCGTCGGGCTTGGCCTGCACCATGGCGCTGGCGCCCAGCGTGCCGCCCACGCCGGGCTTGTTCTCGATGATCACCGGCACACCCAGCGCCTTGCTCGCGCTCTGCGCCAGCGCACGCATCACACCGTCGCTGCTGCCGCCAGCGGGCCAGGGTGCGATGAGGGTGATGGGGCGGGAGGGAAACTTGTCTTGCGCCCACGCCGCGCTGCTGAACACACCCGGCACGGCCACCACAGCGGCGCCGCTGGCGGCCAGGGTGAGCGCCTGGCGGCGGCTGACAGAACGGTCGGTGGGCTGCATGCGCGTCTCCGGTTCTTGGCGGGACCTCCAAATTAGCGCAAGGCTGGCCTGGCCAACAGCGGGTTAGCCCGAAGGCCGGGCGGCTCAGGCGCCCTGACGGCGCAGGGCGAAATCCACGTACCAGTCAAGGCAACCCGGATTCGCCATCGCCTCCTTGTTGATCACCTTTTCCAGCGGCTGGCCCAGCAACAGCTTCTTGATCGGCAGCTCCTGCTTCTTGCCCGAGAGCGTGCGCGGGATCTCGGCCACCTGGAACACGTCGTTGGGCACGAAGCGCGGCGAGAGTGCGGTGCGGATGCTTTCGGTGATGCGCTGGCGCACCGCGTCGTCGAGCAGCACGCCTTCGCGCAACACGACGAAGAGCGGCATGTAGCTCTCGCGGCCCAGGTACTCCAGATCCACCACCATGGAGTCCATCACCTCGGGCAGCGCTTCGACCGCGCTGTAGAGCTCGCTGGTGCCCATGCGCAGGCCGTGGCGGTTGATGGTGGCGTCGGAGCGGCCGTAGATCACACAGGAGCCGTCGGGGTGGATGCGCAGCCAGTCGCCGTGGCGCCAGACGGCGCCGGCACCGGGTTCGAGGTCGCCGCCGCCAGGCTTGCGGCCATGACCCGCCGGGTACATGTCGAAGTAGCTGCCCAACAGCCGCTTGTGATCGACATCGCCCACGAAGTACAGCGGCATCGACGGGATGGGCTGCGTGCACACCAGCTCGCCCACCTCGTCGATCACCGGCAGGCCCTGCTCGTTCCACGCTTCCACGGCACAGCCCATGAGCCGGCATTGCATGCGACCCGGTGTTTGCGGCAAGTCGCGGTGGCCGCCAATGAAGGCGCCAGCGAAGTCGGTCCCTCCACT
>JBKBWW010000118.1:0-10706 GCA_046314475.1 Hydrogenophaga sp. | reverse complement strand
TACGAGCGCCCCATCGGCGATGCACCGAGTTTCAAGGACGCGTTGGCCCAGGTCTGGAGCGAACCGGTGGCGCGGCGCTTCACCATCTTTGTGTTTGTCTCCATGCTGGCCTACAGCGCGCAAGACCTGATCCTGGAGCCCTTTGCCGGCACGGTGTTCGGCTACACGCCGGGCGCGTCCACGCAGCTCTCGGGGGTGCAACACGGTGGCGTGCTCGTGGGCATGTTGCTGGTGGCGTTCTCGGGCGCGCTCGCTGCGCGTTTCCCACTGCACCCGGTGCTGGGCCGCATCGGTTCGCTGCGCGGCTGGACCATCGGCGGCTGCATCGCGTCGGCGCTGGCCTTGTTCGGCCTCACGCTCGCCGGTCTGCAGGGCGAGGGCTCGCCCCTCAAGGCGACAGTGTTCGCACTGGGGTTGGCCAACGGCGCGTTTTCCATCGGCGCCATCGGTTCGATGATGCGGCTCGCCGGCGAGGGCCGGCGGTCGCGCGAGGGTGTGCGCATGGGCTTGTGGGGCGCGGCGCAGGCCGTGGCCTTTGGCCTCGGAGGCCTGGTCGGCACAGGTGCGAGCGACTTGGCGCGCTGGTTGATTGCCTCGCCCGGCTCGGCCTACGCGGCTGTGTTTGCGCTCGAAGGTTTGCTGTTCCTGCTCTCGGCCGCACTCGCCTGGCGCATCTCGGCACCTGCGCCCAGAGCGCCGGCCCGCGGCTCCCCTTTCTCCAACGCCGGTGACGCCTTCGCCGTCGGCACCAACCCCAGGCAACTGTCATGAACACAGACGAAACCTTCGACGTGGTGGTGATCGGTGGCGGCCCCGCAGGTGCCACGGCTGCGCACGAGCTGGCCCGCCAGGGCCGTTCGGTGCTGTTGCTCGACCGAGCCGGGCGCATCAAGCCGTGCGGCGGCGCGATACCGCCGCGCCTGATCAAGGACTTCGCGATTCCGGACGAGTTGCTGGTGGCCAAGGCGCAGTGCGCGCGCATGATCGCGCCGTCCAACAAACACGTCGACATCCCGATCGACAACGGCTTTGTGGGCATGGTCAACCGCGAGTCGTTCGACGAGTGGCTGCGGGCCCGGGCCGCCACGGCAGGCGCTGTGCGGCGCACCGGCGTGTTTGAAAAACTCAGCCGCGATGCCGACGGCACCAGCGTCGTTCATTACAGCGCGCGTGAACGCCACCAACGTGGCGAGGGCACACCGGCGCAGGTGCGCGCCCGTGTGATCGTGGGTGCCGACGGCGCCAAGTCGCAGGTGGCGCGCCAGGGCGCCGTGCCCGGCGTGGAGGACACGCAGTACGTGTTCGCGTACCACGAGATCGTGCGCGCACCCGCGCAGGCGGCACAGCCTGCGGGTTACGACGGCACGCGCTGCGACGTGTACTACCAGGGCCGTTTCTCACCCGACTTCTACGGCTGGGTGTTCCCGCACGGCGACACCATGAGCATCGGCACCGGCAGCGCCGACAAGGGCTTTTCGCTGCGCGGCTCGGTGCAGAGGATGCGCGAAGCCAGCGGCCTGGCCGGCTGCGAAACCCTGCGCCGCGAGGGCGCTCCCCTGCCCATGAAACCCCTGAAACGCTGGGACAACGGCCGCGACGTGGTGCTCGCCGGCGACGCCGCCGGTGTGGTCGCGCCCGCCTCGGGCGAAGGCATCTACTACGCCATGCTGGGCGGCGAACTGGCTGCGCAGGCCGCGCACGAGTTGCTGGCCACGGGCGACGTGCGCGCGCTCAAACTGGCGCGCAAGCGCTTCATGAAACTGCACGGCACGGTGTTCACGGTGCTCGGCATCATGCAGTGGTTCTGGTACGTGAACGAGAAGCGCCGCGAGCGCTTCGTGAAGATCTGCGAAGACCGCGACGTGCAGCAACTCACCTTCGAGTCCTACATGAACAAGCAGCTCACGCGCAAAAAGCCCATGGCGCACGTGCGCATCTTCCTCAAAGACATGAGCCACCTGCTCGGCTTCGCGCGGGTGTGAACGACCTCTCGCTGATCCGCTGGCTGCTCGATGCGGTGATCGTGTTCACCGTGCTGGAGGGATTGGGACTGTGGCTGTACCACCGGCTCACAGGCCAAGGGCTGGCCCTGAATGACTACGCCCTGAACATGCTCTCGGGCCTGTGCCTGATGCTGGCGGTGCGCGCTGTCGTCAGCGGCACACCCTGGCCCTGGATCGCCGTGTGCCTGAGCGCATCAGGCCTGGCACACGGCTGGGACATGGTGAAGCGCTGGCAGCGCCAGCGCTCCACGACGCCGGGTGTCAGCCGGCTTTCTTGACGTAAGCGCTGCACCAGCCTTTACCGGCCACCAGCTTGCCGGGGAAGATCGCGCAAGGCCCAGCCGGATCGGCCGGTTTGCCTGCGTAGACCTGGCAGTTGCTGCACATCTGGGTGGCTGCGTGCTTGGGAAACTTCTTGGCATCGACCTTGGTGGTGTCGGCCGCATAACCCAGCGCAGCGGCCTGGGCATCCTTTTCACCGACCATGGCGGCCTGTGCCTGGGCGGCCGATGCGGCCATGAGCGCGGTGCCGCTGGCGGCCACCTGAAGCATGAAGACACGACGATTGGAACCGTTCATTTGTCACCTCGTGGGGGATTGCAAGATTGCCGCTGCATCCTACGCCGCGCCGTCTTAAACCGGGCTGACATACCCGAGCGCTTGAGTGCGGTAATGGCCCATTGCGCCATCGGGGCTTTCGCCCGCACGGCACGGCACGGGCCAACCTGTCAGCCCAGGCGCCGACCGGGCGACGGCGGTACGTACACTTGTCGGAAAAACGCGCCCATGACCCCACAAGACTACGTCCAGCAAAAAGCCGCAGCCTCGGGCAGCAGCTTCTATTACGCCTTCCTGTTCCTGCCGGCCGAGCGGCGTGCTGCCATCACCGCCTTTTATGCGTTCTGCCGCGAGGTGGACGACGTGGTCGACGAGGTGAGCGACCCGGCCGTGGCCCAGACCAAGCTCGCCTGGTGGCGGCGGGAGGTGGCGCAATCGTTTGCCGGCTCGCCCACCCATCCGGTGATGCGCGCGCTGATGCCCCTGACCGCCACGTATGCCATCGAAGCCCGGCACCTCAACGCCGTGATCGACGGCTGCCAGATGGACCTGGAGCAGAACCGCTACCTCGACTTCGCCAACCTGCAGCGCTATTGCCATCTGGTGGCCGGCGTGGTGGGTGAGGTCGCCGCCAACATTTTCGGCCAGACGCAACTGCAGACCACCGCCTACGCCCACCGCCTGGGCCTGGCGTTCCAGCTCACCAACATCGTGCGCGATGTGGGCGAAGACGCCGCACGGGGCCGCATCTACCTGCCGGTCAACGAGCTGCAGAGTTTCAATGTGAAGGCGCACGAGCTGCTGCAACGCGGCGCGGCGCCCAGCACCGACGTGGCCGATTTCCAGCGCCGCTTCACAGCACTCATGCAGTTCCAGTGCACCCGCGCGCTGCAGACCTACGACGACGCGCTGACCCTGCTGCCTGCGGCCGACCGCCGCGCCCAGAAGCCTGGCCTGATGATGGCCAGCATCTACCGCACGCTGCTGCAGGAGATCGCCGCCGACCCGCTGCTGGTGCTCACGCAGCGCGTGAGCCTCACGCCACTGCGCAAGTTCTGGCTCGCCTGGAAAGTGCAAGCCCTGGGCAGGTTATGACCCCCACGCTCCGCCGCTTCGCGGGTCGCTGCCCCCCAAGGGGACTGGTCTTGCTTGGGGCGGCCCAGCGCTGCGACCGTTCTCCACTCATCCCATGAAAATCGCCATCGTCGGCGCAGGCTGGGCCGGCATGGCTGCGGCGGTGGAAGCCGCCGGCCTGGGCATGGACGTCACCGTGTTCGAAGCCACGCGCACGCTCGGCGGCCGGGCCCGCGCGCTGCGCGCCGAGAAGCCCGACGGCACACCCCTCACGCTGGACAACGGCCAGCACATCCTGATCGGGGCTTACAGCGAGACACTGGCCTTGATGCAGCGCGTGGGGCTGAACCTGCCGCAGGTGCTGATGGCGCTGCCGCTCTCGCTGCCCTACCCCGACGGCACGGGTCTGCAAACGCCGGCCTGGGCAGCGCGCTGGCCAGCGCCGCTGGACGCGCTGGTTGCGATTGCCACAGCACGCGGCTGGCGCTGGGGCGAGCGCATCGCGCTGATCCGCGCCTCGCTGGGTTGGCAAACGGCGGGCTTTCGCTGCGAGCCCACGGCCACGGTTGAAAACCTCTGCGAGAACCTGCCCGAGCGGGTGGTGCAGGAGCTGATCGAGCCGCTGTGTGTGTCGGCCCTCAACCTGCCCTCGTCACACGCGAGCGCCGCCGTGTTCCTGCGGGTCATGCAGGACGCGCTGTTCGGTCGCGGCGCAGCGGGCTTCAGCGCGTCAAGCCTGCTGCTGCCGCGCACCGATCTCAGCAGCCTGTTTCCAGCCGCGGCGGCGCAGTGGCTGCAGAAGCACCATGGCGCGACGACACGTTTGCAAACAGGTACCCGCATCACGGGCCTCCAGTCCCACGCAGGCCGGTGGCATCTGTCGGGTGACGGCATCAACGAAGACTTCGACCGCGTGGTCTGGGCCACACCCGCCAGCGTGGCCGCGCAGACCGTGCTGGCCAACGCCGACGACAACGAGGTCCTGGCCAACTGGGCCTTGTCGGCCCATGCGCTGCGCTTCACCGCCATCACCACCGTTTATGCCTGGGCACCCGGTGCGCGGCTGTCTGCGCCCATGCTGGCACTGCGTGCCGAGCCCGATGCGCATGCTGCACCTGCGCAGTTCGTGTTCGACCGCGGGCAGCTCAACCCCGAGGACACCGGCGTGCTGGCCTTTGTGGTGAGCGCGAGCAGCGGCGAGCGCGACGAACTGCAGGCGCGCGTGTTGCAGCAAGGTGAGCGGCAGTTGGGGCTGCGCTTGCAACCGCTGACCACGGTGGTGGAAAAGCGCGCCACCTTCGCCTGCACGCCCGCCCTGGAGCGCCCCGGCGCGTTGATGGCGCCCGGGCTGTTCGCTGCGGGCGACTACGTGCAAGGCCCCTACCCGGCCACGCTCGAATCGGCTGTGCGCAGTGGCGTGGCGGCGGCGCGACTGGCCAGGGCCTGAGCCGGTCAAAAGAACCGCAGGGGGAACCTCTGCAAACCCGGGCGTTCCCACAGGTTGAATTTTCTCAACCACCCACCAAGGAACCCCCGCGGATGAACCAGACCAGCCCCACCCGAACCCTGCTGATCGCCACCTCACTGAGCTTCGCAGCGCTCTTCAGCACCGCGGCCCACGCGCAGCGCATGGTGAGTGTCCAGGGCAGCACCCTCAACATGCGCGAAGGCCCGGGCACAAACACGGCCGTGTTGTGGGAATTGAAACGGGGTTATCCGCTGCAGATCACCGAGCGCAAGGGCAGTTGGCTGCGCGTGCGCGACTTCGAGGGCGACACCGGCTGGGTGGCGCGCTCGCTCACGGGCAACACACCGCACCACGTCGTCAAATCGCCAGTGGCCAATCTGCGCAGCGGGCCGGGCACGCAGCACCGCATCGTGGGCCGGCTGGAGTACGGTGAGCTGCTGCGCACCCGCGAGAAGCGCGCCGACTGGGTGCGTGTGGAACGCAGCGAGGGCGTGAGCGGCTGGATCGCGAAGCGCCTGCTCTGGGGCTTCTGACAACCGACGTTCAGTCGAACTCGCGCACCTGCACGTAGGCTGGCCGCGCCATGCAGCGCAGGATCCAGTCGTGCGTGAGGGGGTGGTCGGCCATCAACGTCTTCGAGGGGCGCGCCCAGTTGAGCACGCTGGCCGCACAGACATCGGCCACGGTGAACCGCGCGGCCGCGAGAAAGGCCTGGCCCGCGTCCTTCTGCCTTTGCAGATGCTGCTCGACCACGCGAAACGGTGCCACCAAGCGGCGCTCGGCGGCCTCGGCCAGCTCGGGTTTGCGCCGCTCCTCGGGCATCGCCAGGCGGTGCATCAGCACGGTCAGCGCGTCGGCCTCGGCTTCCGTCACAGCCCAGAAGCTCCAGCGCAAGGCCTCGGCGTCTTCGCGCGGCGTGGCGGGGGTGATGCTCACCCCATCGGCCACGCCGTGGTGACGCGCGATGTAGAGCGCACACGCCATGCTCTCCCACACCACCACATCGCCCTCGGGCCGCGCATCGACGATGGCCGGCACGTGGCCATTGGGGTTGATGGCCAGGAATGCCGGCGTGCGCGTGCCACCGCCCTGGTAGGCCAGCTTCTCGTGGTGGAAGTCGAGTCCGAGTTCGGTGGCGGCCCACAAGGGGCGCACGGCGCGGGAGGCGGGAATGCCGTAGATCGTGAGGCTCATGCTGAACGAGGTGGAGAAAGAAACATCAGCCGATCTGACGGCACAGGTCCATCAGGTCGGTCACGGTGGCGTGCGGCTGCAGCGGCGCGTGTTCCCAGGCCATGCCGGTGCGGTTGACCCAGGCCACCTGCATGCCGGCGCCCAGAGCGCCCACCACATCGAGCACGGCATCGTCGCCGATGTGCAGCACCTCGGTGGCGTCCACACCCGCGGCGTCGGCCGCCGCGTGGAAGATGCGCGGGTCGGGTTTGCCCACACCGAACTCGCGCGCGTTGAAGGCCGCATGAAAGTGGTGCCCCAGACCCACGCGGTGCACGTCGGCGTTGCCGTTCGACACCGCCACCACCGGAAAGCGCGTGCTCAACCATTCCAGCGCCGGCATGGCGTCTTCAAACAACTGCACGCGTTGGCGCTCGTCGAAGAACACGTCGAACGCGGGCTCTGCCAGCGCGGGGTCGTCGCCCGCGCGGTGCAACACATACCGGATCGACTCGCGGCGCAAGGCACTGAGGTCGTAGGCCAGGTCGGGGCGCAGCGTCTGCAGGTGGTTGCGCGCCTCGCGCAAGGCCCCGGGCGTGGCGTAGAGCTTGGCGGTGGCAGGCGCGTGCTGCGCCAGCCAGTTGGCCAGCATGGCCTCGGCTCGCTCGATGGTCGGCCAGATAGGCCAGAGCGTGTCGTCCAGATCGATGCTGATGGCGCGGATGCGGGTGGGGTCCAGCGCGAGGGGCGCGACCGGGAGGTCTGTACTCATGGGGGTTTTCATGCTTGCGAGAGAATAGCGCATGCCCTTCAACACCGAACCGCCCTACAAACACGGCCAAGCCGCTCGCACCGCAGTGCTGCTGTGCAACCTGGGCACCCCCGACGAACCCACCGCCCCCGCCCTGCGCCGCTACCTGGCGGAGTTTCTGGGCGACCAGCGTGTGGTGGAGATCCCGCGCTTCGTCTGGATGCTGATCCTGCACGGGATCATCCTGCGTGTGCGGCCCAAAAAGTCGGCGGCCAAGTACGCCGGCATCTGGATGCCGGAGGGCTCACCGCTCAAGGTGTGGACCGAGCGCCAGGCCACGCTGCTGCGCGGCTACCTGGGCGAGCGCGGCCACCAGGTCACGGTGCGCTACGCCATGCGCTACGGCAACCCCTCCATTGGCTCGGTGATGGACGAACTCAGGGCCGAAGGCGTGACCCGCGTGCTCGTGCTGCCGGCCTACCCGCAGTACAGCGCCACCACCACCGCCAGCGTGATCGATGGCGTGATGAACTGGGCCGCCAAGGTGCGCAACCTGCCTGAGCTGCGCTTCATCAACCGTTACCACGACCACCCCGGCTACATCAACGCGCTGGCCAAGACCATCCGCGCGCACTGGATGGCGCACGGCCAGAGCGAACAGCTGGTGATGAGCTTTCACGGCGTGCCCGAGCGCACCCTGCACCTGGGCGACCCCTACCACTGCGAATGCCACAAGACCGCGCGCCTGCTGGCCGAACAGCTCGGGCTGGCCAAAGACCGCTACAAGGTCACCTTCCAGTCGCGCTTTGGCAAGGCCAAGTGGCTGGAGCCCTACACCGAGCCCACGCTGATCGAGCTGGCGGGCAAGGGTTTGAAAAGCGTTGACGTGGTCTGCCCCGGCTTCACCAGCGACTGCCTGGAAACGCTGGAAGAGATCAACATGGAAGCGCGCGAAGCCTTTCTGCACGCGGGCGGACAGAGCTTCCAGTACATCCCCTGCCTCAACGACCAGCTCGAGTGGATCCGCGCGCTCAGCGACGTGGCCGAGCAGCACCTGCAAGGCTGGGCCACCAAGACTGCCGACAACCCGATGGCGCTGCAAGCCAGCCGCGAACGCGCGCTGGCGATCGGCGCGAAGGACTGAGTGCTGCCCGCCGCCGGGCCTGTCTTCCTTCAGGGCCTGGCCCTGAGCCTGGGGCTCATCGTGGCCATCGGTGCGCAAAACGCCTTTGTGTTGCGCCAGGGGCTGCGGCGCGAGCATGTGGGCAGCGTGGTGGTCTTCTGTGCTGTGGCCGACGCGGTGCTGATCGCGGCCGGTGTGCTGGGCATGGCGCAGGCCCTGGGAAGCAGCCCCGGCGTGGCGCGTGCACTGGCGCTGGCCGGTGCAGCGTTTCTCGCGGTCTACGGCTGGCGTGCCCTGCGCCGCGCGCAGCATCCGCAAACGTTGACGGCATCCGGGACAGGTGAGTCCATCAGCCGCGTCTCAGCGCTGGCGCAAGCAGCCGCCTTCACGCTGCTCAACCCGCATGTGTATCTGGACACGGTGCTGCTGGTGGGCAGCATCGGCGCGCAACAACCCGCCGCGCTGCGCGGCTGGTTCGTGGCGGGTGCCAGCACGGCCAGCCTGCTGTGGTTCAGCCTGCTGGGTTTTGGCGCACGCTGGCTGGCGCCGTGGTTCGCGCGTCCCAGGGCCTGGCAGGTGCTCGACGCCCTGATCGGCGTGACCATGTGGGTGCTGGCCGTACTGCTGTTGCGGCATGCCTTGGCGGGGTCGTGAGCCGTATTTTCCGAAATACGGCTCATTTTTTGAGCCGTATTACGTAGAATGCGGCTCATGACCCGCTCACGTTCCCCTCTGGCCACCCCCATGCCTCTGATCTGGCAAGCCCCGGACTGGCCTCGTCTGACAGCCCCTGCCGCCGAGGTGGCAACCGCCCTGCTCCAGGCTCGGCAGCGCCGGGGCGAGTTGCTCGGCCAGTGCGCCGCCGTGGGCCTGGACGCCGCCGCGCCCACGCTGCGCGAGCTGTGGGTGCAAGAGGCGCTGGCCACATCGGCCATCGAAGGAGAAGCCCTGAACCCGGACTCAGTGCGTTCGTCCGTGCTCAGGCACCTGAGGCTGGACTCGGATGCGTCCGTGCCGGTGAACCTGCAGGTGGATGGTCTGGTCGACGTGATGGAGGACGCCACGCAGAACTTTGCCGACGCGCTGGACAAGGACCGCCTGTGCCGCTGGCACGCGGCCCTCTTCCCCACCGGGGCCAGCGGCCTGCGCCGCATTCGGGTCGGCGCGTACCGCGACCATGCGGACCCGATGCAGATCGTGAGTGGACTGCTCGGGCGCGAGGTGGTGCACTACACCGCACCGCCTTCGTCGCAAATGCACGCGCAGATGCAAGCTTTCCTGGACTGGTTTGAGCGCACGCGACCGGACAGGAAACCAACCGCCGCACTGGACGGCATCGCCCGCGCAGCCGTCGCCCACCTGTGGTTCGAGTCCCTCCACCCGTTTGAAGACGGCAATGGCCGCATCGGTCGCGCCATCATCGATCTGGCGTTGGCGCAAGACGCGGCCGCACCGCAGCGCCTGATGAGCCTCTCGCACCAACTGCTCGCGCAGCGGCGCGGCTACTACAACGCCTTGCAAACCGCCCAGCATGGCGGCACGGATGTCTCTGACTGGGTGTTGTGGTTCGTGCAGCAGTACGTGCATGCATGCGACCACACAGACGCGTTGATTCAGGTCGCCCTGGAGAAATCGCGCTTCTGGACCTCGCACGCCAACGCCGGATTGAACGCGCGCCAGCACAAGGTGGTGCAGCGCCTGCTGGACGATGGGGACGGTGGTTTTCTGGGGGGCCTGAACGCAGAGAAGTACACCAAGATGACCGGCGCCTCCAAAGCCACGGCCACGCGCGATCTGGCTCAACTCGTGCAGGGAGGTTTGCTGTTCACCCGGGGCCAGGGCAAGGCCCTGCGGTACTTCGTGAATGTGCCCGGCTGGGAGCACGCGGACCGCCGTTGAGCGTGGGGCTCAGTGCCCCGCCAGAAACCGCTGCACCAGCTCGAACTGCTCGGGCACGTTGAGCGCTGGTGCATGCCCGCAGCCTGCGATGGTGACGACCAGCGCACGCGGCCCGCGGTCGCGCATGGCCTCGGCCGTGTCGGCCAGCAGCAAATCCGAATCGGCGCCGCGCAGGCACAGCACCGGCACATTGATGCGGTCGTAGGTCGGCCACAGCTCGTAGTCTTCAGGGTGGTGGATGAACTGCTGCACCATGGCCGGGTCGTAGTGCGGGGTCACGCGGCCGTCGGGCAGGCGGCGGGTGGAGCTTTCGGTGAGCAGCGTCCACTGCGCATCGCTCAAGTAACCATAGGGCTTGTAGATGGTGCGAAAGTACCGCTGCAGCTCGCCCACCGTGTCAAACGCCGCCGGGTTGCCGGCGTAGCTGCGGATGCGTGCGATCGCCGCGTCTGCGGTCTTGGGGCCGATGTCGTTGAGCACCAAGCGTTCGATACGACCCTGCAACGCCCCGGCCGCGCACACCATGCCGATGGCGCCGCCCATGGAGGTGCCGACCCAGTGAAAACGCTGCAACCCCAGTTGGTCGACCAGCGAGGTGGCGATGCGGCTGTAGAAGTCGAGGCAGTACTCGGTCTCGGGCTTGGGGCTCCACTGGCT
>JBKBWW010000117.1:0-10912 GCA_046314475.1 Hydrogenophaga sp. | reverse complement strand
CCCCAGGTGCGCGAGCCCAAGCAGCAGGACATTTGTTACGCCACGCAGAACCGGCAGGACGCGGTGAAGCTGTTGAGCCCGCAGGTCGACATCGTGATCGTGGTGGGCAGCCCCACCAGTTCCAACAGCAACCGCCTGCGCGAGGTCGCCATCAAGCTCGGCACGGTGAGCTACATGGTGGACAGTGCCGACGAGCTGCAGGCCGACTGGTTCGAAGGCAAACGCCGCGTGGGCCTGACGGCGGGTGCTTCCGCGCCCGAAATCCTGGTGCGCCAGGTGATCGAGCGCATCAAGGCGCTGGGCGCCATTTCCGTGCGCACCATGGACGGGCTGACCGAAACCATCAAGTTCCCGCTGCCCAAGGGCCTCAAGATGGACGGCGAAGACGCCGCACCGCTGCAGCACCTGCGCTGAGCCAGCCAGGCGCCATGTGCCCAAACCTACAATCGCCGCATGCTAGACATCGTTCAACTGAGAAAAGACCTCCCCGGGGTCGTCGCGCGGCTTGAAACTCGCAAGAGCCCACAGCCGTTTCTGGACGTGGCCGCTTACCAGGCCCTGGAAACCGAGCGCAAGACGCTGCAGACTCGCACCGAAGAGCTGCAGAGCCAGCGCAATTCGCTGAGCAAGCAGATCGGCATGCTCAAGGGCAAGGGCCAACACGCCGAGGCCGACGCCGTGATGGCGCAGGTGGGCGCGCTCAAGGCCGAGCTCGATGCCTCGGGCACCCGCCTTGACGTGATTCAGGCCGAGCTGCACACCCTGCTGCAGGCCGTACCCAACCTGCCGCACGAGAGCGTGCCGGTGGGCAGCGACGAGCACGGCAACGTGGAACTGCGCCGCTGGGGCACCCCGCGTGTGTTCGACTTCACTGTGCGCGACCACGTTGACGTGGGCGAGCCACTCGGGCTCGATTTCGCGACCGGCACCAAGCTCGCCGGCTCGCGTTTCACCTTCATGCGCGGCCCCATCGCCCGCCTGCACCGGGCGCTTGCGCAGTTCATGCTCGACGTGCAGACGCAGGAGCACGGCTACACCGAGTGCTACACGCCCTACATCGTCAACGCCGACACCTTGCGCGGCACGGGCCAGCTGCCCAAGTTCGAAGGCGATCTGTTTGCCGTGAAAAAGGGTGGCCAGGAGGGCGAGGCCGTGCCCGACATGCAGGCGCTCTACCTCATCCCTACCAGCGAAGTGACCCTGACCAACGTGGTGCGCGACACCGTGGTGGCCGAGGCCGAGTTGCCCATCAAGCTGACCGCGCACACGCCGTGCTTCCGCTCCGAGGCCGGCAGCGCCGGGCGCGACACGCGCGGCATGATCCGCCAGCACCAGTTCGACAAGGTCGAGATGGTGCAGATCGTGCACCCTGAAAAAAGTTATGAAGCCCTGGAAGCCATGACCGGCCACGCCGAAGCCGTGCTGCAGAAACTGGGCCTGCCCTACCGCGTGCTCGCACTGTGCTCCGGCGACATGGGCTTTGGTGCCACGCGCACACACGACCTGGAGGTGTGGGTGCCTGCACAAGAAACCTACCGCGAGATCAGCTCGGTCTCCAACTGCGAAGCCTTTCAGGCGCGCCGCCTGCAGGCGCGCTTCAAAAACGCACAAGGCAAGAACGAACTCGTGCACACCCTCAACGGCTCCGGCTTGGCGGTTGGGCGTGCGCTGGTGGCCGTGCTGGAGAACTTCCAGAACGCCGACGGCAGCGTGACCGTGCCCGAGGTGCTGCGTCCTTACATGGGTGGGTTGGAGCGCTTGACGCCGGCTTGAACGCAACAGGTTTCGCCCAAAGAAAAAGCCCCGCACTTGCGGGGCTTTTTCATGTCTGGCGGAGAGGGTGGGATTCGAACCCACGGTACCTTGCGGTACGCCTGATTTCGAGTCAGGTACATTCGACCACTCTGCCACCTCTCCGGTGTTGGTCTCGTCACGAACCCGCGATTATAGCAGGCACTCGGTCGCTTGAAGCTGGCTCACCCGCCGCGCAAAGCCGGTGAGACAATGCCCCACCGCCGCTTCTTACTGCCCATGCTCGTCGACACCCAACCCGCGACCTACCAGCACATGCCGGCTTCGCCGGAGGTGCGCGACCACTGGGTGAACTCCCAGCTCATCGGTGTGTTGATGGACAACATGGGCGCCTCGCTGCTGGCGGCCATGCTGTCGCTGCCGGTGCTGGTTTTCATGATGGCGGGTGAGGTCAACACGGCCGGCCTGCTGGTCTGGACCGTGCTGATGCTGGCAATGTTGGTGTACCGCTACCGCCTGATCGGCATCTACCGGCTGCGCCACGACAGCCTGGAAGGGCCGCAGCGCATCACCTTCATCCAGCGCTACCACTGGACCTGGGCCGCCATGGCGCTGCTGTGGGGCGGGCCGGTGTTGCTGAGCTACCAGCAGGCGCCGATTTCCACCCAGTTTGTGTGCGCGCTGGTGGTGCTCGGCCAGGGCTTGCTCACGCTCACGGCTTTCAGTGCTTACCTGCCGGTGTACCGCACCTACGCCAACGCACTCATGTTCTCGGTGCTCATGGGTTTGGTGATCGTCATGTTGGCGTTTCCCCAGCCGCCTGGGTCCCTGCAGACAGGGCTGGTGCTCACGGCTTTGCTGGTGGCCTTCTGGGGTTTGCTGTTCATGACGGGCACGCGCATGCACGAGGTGCATCGGGCCAGTTTCGAGCTGCAGTTCTCCAACCAGGAACTGATCGACTCGCTCACCCTGCAGACACGCGCTTCCCTGCGTGCGGTGGCCACCAAGAACCGGTTTCTCGCGTCGGCCGCGCACGACCTGCGCCAGCCGGTGCACGCCTTGAGTCTTTACGCCGACTGGCTGGCCACCGAGCCAGAGATGGCGCGCGACATCGCGCCCCGCATCCTGCAGTCCACGCGTGCCATCAACGAATTGTTCGACTCGCTGTTTGACCTGACGCGCATCGACGCCGGCAACTACAAGGTGCGCTTGCAGCATGTGGACGTGGAGAAGCTGTTCGCCGACTTGTCGCTGCAGTTTGAGCCGGTGGCGGTGGGCAAGTCGCTGCGCCTGCGTTCGCACACCCGGCCCACCACGCTGTGGTCGGACCCCGTGGTACTGCGCCGCATTCTGGGCAATCTGGTGTCGAACGCCCTGCGGCACACACACCAGGGCGGCGTCTTGCTCGCCTTGCGCCACCGCGAGGACATGCTGGTGTTCGAGGTGTGGGACACGGGCGTGGGCATTGCGCGCGAGCACCAGCAGGCGATTTTTCAGGAGTTTTTCAGGGTGTCGCAGCACCAGGGCACTGAGGACAGCCTGGGCCTGGGCTTGACCATCGTGTCCAAATTGGCGTCGTTGATGGGCTACCAACTGGCCCTGAGTTCGGAGGCGAACCGGGGCAGTGTGTTCCGGGTGATGCTGCCGGCCTTTACCCAACAAGAGTCCACCGGGCTGCCCGCGCCGACGGTGGTGCGCGGCGCGACCTGATCACGGGCCGCGACGCGGGAGGCGTTTCAGAGGTCCAGCAGACCTGCGGTGCGGGCCAGGTGGCTGGCCTGCGAGCGGCTCTTGACGTTGAGGCGGCGGAACAGGCGCCACAGGTGCACCTTGACGGTGTGCTCGCTGATTTGCAGCTGTTCGGCGATATCGCGATTGCTCAGACCCCGGTCCAGCATGACCAGCAGTTGTTTCTGGCGCTTGGACAGTTTGTCGGGAATGGTGGGTGCGTTCTCGTCCTCGACCTCTTCGGCAAGAAACTCGCGCAGTACCTTGGCGATTTGCGCGGCTCCGGCCGACTTTTCCACATAAGCATCGGCACCGGCTTCACGGGCGAGGTCTTCATAGTCTGAAGAGGGCGACGCCGACAACACGATCAACGAGGTGTCGGGCAACATTTGTCTAACTTCTCTCACGCCAGAGACACCATTGGTATCGGGCAGCTTGAGATCAAGACAGACCAATTCGGGCTCGCCGTGTTCGGCGATGGCCTTGCTCACCGAGGCCAGACGTTCGAGTTCGATCACCTGGGTGGATGCACGCAGGCGGCGAAGCAGCATGACGACGGCTTCGCGCATGAGTGGATGATCGTCAATAACAAAAATACTCATAACGGGCTGTGCTGGTAATAAATGGTTTCAACAGAAGAGCATATCGACAAGTTGAGGCTTTGGCGATAGTGGCCTCCGGCGAAATCGGGCCTGAAATGGGACTTGCTGCACGGTATGGATGCCCGAGAGTGACCTGGACCCGGATACCCCATATGGTACGCCGATGGTACACACGCGGTGCACCCGCGAACGGCGGCCATGAACCGGACCCGCCACAGCCTCATACGAACGTCCAGTGCTCAAAGCTCAGACGCCTGGCTCGCTGAACGATCGCAAGGCCGCCTCCAGTGCGCTGGCGTCTGCGCGGCTGGCGATCTGGTCGGCAAGCGCATCCAGCACGGTGCTGCCTTCGCGCTGCAATCGCGCCATGGCCTGAGCGGCTTCGCGCGGGGCGGCGAAGCCGGTGCTTTGCAGCAGCACCGCGCCCTGGGCGTCCAGCAGCTTGAAATAGAACAGGCCGTCTTGCTCGCGGTACTGTTTGAAGGCGGGTGCGCTGGTCTTGCCGGCTTTGCTGGCCGCGGGCGTGGCCGCTGCCTGCAGCGGCCGCAGGCCGACGGCGTGGCGCAATCGGGCGGTGAACGGCGTGGCGATGGCGCGGGCCTTGTCGGCGCCGGCCTTCAGTGTCTTTTCAATGCGCGCGGGTTCCTGGATGAGTTCGTCGTAGACCGCCCGCATGGGTGCGATTTCCTGGTCCAGGCGCTCGAACAGGACCTGCTTGGCTTCGCCCCAGGCAATACCGTCGGCGTAGGCCTGGGCCAGTGCGGCGGTCTCATCGGCCGTGGCAAAGGCCTGGTAGAGCTGGAACAAGGCGGAGTCGCCGGTGGACTTGGGCTCACCCGGCGCGCGCGAGTCGGTCACGATGCCCATGATGAGCTTCTTCAGCTGCTCACGCGGCGCAAACAACGGGATGGTGTTGTCGTAGCTCTTGCTCATCTTGCGGCCATCGAGCCCGGGCAGCGTGGCCACGTGGTCTTCAATGGCGGCCTCGGGCAGCGTGAAGTGCTCGCCGTACAGGTGGTTGAAGCTGGCCGCGATGTCGCGCGCCATTTCAATGTGCTGGATCTGGTCGCGCCCCACGGGCACCTTGTGGGCGTTGAACATCAGGATGTCGGCCGCCATGAGCACGGGGTACATGAACAGACCGGCGGTGACGCCCGAGTCCGGGTCCACGTTGGCGGCGTTGTTCTTGTCGACCGAGGCCTTGTATGCGTGCGCGCGGTTGAGCACGCCCTTGCCCGTGACACAGGTGAGGAACCACGTGAGTTCGGGGATCTCGGGAATGTCGGACTGGCGGTAGAAGGTGACCTTCTCGGGATCGAGCCCGCAAGCCAGCCAGGTGGCGGCGATCTCCAGCGTGGAGCGTTGCACGCGCGCGGGCTCGCCCACCTTGATGAGCGCGTGGTAGTCGGCCAGGAAATAAAAACTCTCGACCTCGGCCAGCCGGCTGGCGCGCACGGTGGGGCGCACGGCGCCCACGTAGTTGCCCAGGTGGGGCGTGCCCGAGGTGGTGATGCCGGTGAGGACGCGTTGGGTTTTCATTTAGAGGATCAGCAGGCGAAGGGGGGTGAGCAGCACCTGGATGGCGCTTTCGGTCAGCATCATCAGCGGGCGCAGCCAGAGGTTGCCCACCACACCGCTGATGACCAGCGCCATCACGATGAAAAAGCCCCAGGGCTCAATGCGCGAGACCAGCTCGGCCTGGCGCAGCGGCAGCAGGCCCACCAGAATGCGGCCACCGTCCAGCGGAGGCAGGGGAAAGAGGTTGAAGGCGAACATGACCAGGTTCACCAGCACGCCCGCGCGGCACATCTGCAGGAAGAACTGTTCTTCAACTGCTGTGGCTACCAGGACATACAGCAGGATGGTCCAGGCGATGGCTTGGAACAGGTTGGCACCCGGCCCGGCCAGGGCCACCCACACCATGTCGCGTTTGGGGTTGCGCAGCCGCCCGAAATTGACCGGCACCGGCTTGGCGTAGCCGAACAGAAAAGCGCCTGCGGTGGCGAAGTAAAGAATGAGCGGCATCGCAATGGTGCCGACCGGGTCGATGTGTTTGATGGGGTTGAGCGTGATGCGCCCCATGAGTTCGGCCGTGCGGTCACCGAAGTGTTTGGCCGCGTAACCGTGCGCCGCCTCGTGCAGCGTGATGGCGAACAACACCGGGATGGCGTAGAGGGCAACGGTTTGAACGATCTGGGCGAAATCCATGGGGGGTGCGCTGGGGGCAAACGCGTATTGTCCCAGAGTGGGTGAGCGCGCCGCCGAGCGGGCTCAGAGCCCCAGCGGGCCGAGCGCGCCCTGGCCTTGGCGGATCACCTCGGGCTCACCGCCGTTGCCCATGGGGGTGAGGTCGATCACCGTGGTGGGCTCCAGCGCGCAGGCGCCCGCGTCGATCACACCGGCCAGTTCGTGCTGCAACTGCTCGCGGATCTCCTGAGCGTCGTTCAGCGGGCCGGTCTGGCCTGGCAGGATCAGTGTGGTGGACAGGAGCGGAGCACCATGCAGGGCCAACAGCTCCAGCAGCGTTTTGTGTTCGGGCACCCGCAGGCCGATGGTCTTGCGCGAGGGGTGGCTCAGGCGGCGCGGGACTTCTTTGCTGGCTTCGAGGATGAAGGTGTAGGGCCCGGGCGTGGCGAGCTTCAGGAGCCGGTACTGCCGGTTGTCGACGCGTGCGTAGCTGGCGAGTTCGCTCAGGTCGCGGCAGATGAGCGTGAGGTGGTGCTTGTCATCCACCTGGCGGATACGGCGCAGGCGGTCGGCGGCGGTTTTGTCGTCGAGGTGGCAGACCAGCGCATAACTGGAATCGGTGGGCACAGCCAGCACGCCGCCGCGTTCCAGCAACTGCACGGCTTGTTTGAGCAAGCGCGGTTGCGGGTTCTCGGGGTGGACTTCGAAGAACTGGGACATGGCGGTTGTGCGGCTGTCAGGCCTCGGGCTGGTCCACCGGCAGGCGCCGGTCGCGCGCGGTGAGCCAGCTGGCGGTGGCGCCGCACAACACGATCATCGCAATGCCCAACAGCTCCAGCCGCCCCGGCACATGGCCGAACACCACCCAGCCGCAGAACATGGCAAAACCGATCTGGCCGTAGAGGTAGGGCGTGAGTGTGGACGCTTGCGTGCGCTTGAACGCCAGGATCAGCAGAAAGTGGCCCACCGTGCCCATGAGGCCGATCAGGCACAGCAGGGCGAAGGTGCGCACATCGGGGATGGCCTGCCACACGAAAGGCAGCGCCAGGCTGGCCACCATCGCACCGACCCAGCCAGTGTAGAAGTGCATGGTCATGGGGTCTTCGGTGCGCGCCATCTTGCTGGTGAGGATCTGGAACCAGGCGTAGGTGAAAACCATCACCAGTGGCAGCAGACTGGCCCAGCCAATCACGTCGCCACCGGGTTGCACCACCAGCAGCGCGCCGGCAAAACCGCCAAACACCAGCACCCAGCGCAGTGGCGGCACGCGCTCGCGCAGGAACAGCGCGGCCAGCAGGGTGACCACCAGCGGCGTGATCATGACGATGGCGGTGAACTCACCCACCGGCATGTACTGCAGCGCCACGAACGAGATGGCGCTCACCGCCAGCAGCAAGGTGCCGCGCAGCACCTGAAAGCGGGGGTGGTCGGTTTTCACCAGGCTGCGCCCGCGCAGCGGCAGCATGACGGCCGTGACCAGCACCGCGTGAAATGCGTAGCGGAACCACACGGCCATGAGCACCGGCACGAAGGCGCCAACGTATTTGACGGTGGTGTCGAGCACGGCAAACAACGCCGTGGCCACGACCAGAAAGGTGATGCCCAGCGCGGCCTGCGCGGGCGCGTAACGCGTCGGCTCCGTCATCACTGGATGCGCGACTGCAGCAGCTCCCACACCGGCGTGACGCTGCCGGGCAGGTCGGGCAGTTTGCCCAGGTCCATGTGGCTCTCTTCGGGGCTGTGGAAATCGCTGCCGCGCGAAGCGACCAGTCCGAATTCCGCGCAGTAGCCCGCGTACTTGGCGTAGTCGGCCTGGTTGTGCGCGCCGGTCATCACCTCCACACCCTGGCCGCCGTGCGCCTTGAACTCGGTGAACAGCGCGAACTCTTCGTTGGGCGTGAGCTTGTAGCGGCCCGGGTGGGCGATCACGGCCACACCGCCGGACTGCGTGATCCAGCTCAGCGCGTCGGCCAGCTTGGCCCAGCGGTGCGGCACAAAGCCGGGCTTGCCCTCGGTGATGTACTTGCGGAACACATCGTTGGTGTCCTTGCTCACACCGATCTCGACCATGTAGCGCGCAAAGTGCGAGCGCGAGATCAGCTCGGGGTTGCCCACGTATTTCAGCGCACCTTCGTACACACCTTTGATGCCCACGCGGGCGAGGTCGTCGCTCATGTCGCGCGCGCGCTGCTCGCGCCCGCCGCGCGTGGCGCGCAGGCCAGCCAGCAAGGCAGGGTTGTTGTGGTCCATGCCCAGGCCGACGATGTGCACCGTGATGCCGAGGAAGGTCACCGAAATTTCAACCCCGGTGAGGTAGCTCATGCCCACCGCACGCGCCGCCGCCATGGCGCGGTCTTGTCCACCCAGCTCGTCGTGGTCGGTCAGGGCCCACAGCTCCACGCCGTTGGCGTGCGCGCGCTGCGCCAGTGCCTCGGGCGTGAGGGTGCCGTCGGAGACGACGGAGTGGCAGTGCAGGTCGGCGTTGGTCAATGTGTTCACCAAGTCATTTTAGGTTTGGCCCATTCACCCTGTGTTGCGAAGGCCGGCGGCAATGCCGTTGATCGAGATGTGGATGCCGCGGCGCACGCGCTCGTTGCGGTCGGCGTCGTTTTCGCCGGCGCGGTAGCGCCGCACCAGCTCCACCTGCAGGTGGTGCAGCGGGTCGATGTAGGGGAAACGGTGGCGCATGGATCGCTGCAGCGCGGCGTTGTTCACCAGGCGCTGTTTCTCGCCGGTGATCAGCGCCAGCGCATCGGCCGTGCGGTGCCATTCGGCCTCGATGGCGGTGAACACCTGCTTGCGCAGGCGCTTGTCGAGCACCAACTCGGAGTACAGCGAAGCGAGCGCCAGATCGCTCTTGGCCAGCACCATGTCCATGTTGGAGAGCAGGGTGCTGAAAAACGGCCACTGTTTCACCATTTTCTGCAGCAGCGCCTTTTGCGCAGCCACGCCCTTGGGGCCGTCGCGGTGCAGGAAGCTGTGCACCGCCGAGCCGAAGCCGTACCAACCGGGCAGCGTGAGCCTGCACTGTCCCCAGCTGAAGCCCCAGGGAATCGCGCGCAGGTCTTCGATTTTTTGTGTGGCCTTGCGCGAGGCCGGGCGTGAGCCGATGTTGAGCTCGGCGATTTCGCGGATGGGCGTGGCGGCAAAAAAATACTCGGCGAAGCGCGGGGTGTCGTAGACCAGCGCGCGGTAGGCCGCCATGCTCTCGCGCGACAGCTCGTCGGCCGCAGCCAGAAAGGTCTTGGGCGCGTTGCGCGTGGGCTGTAGCAGGGTGGCCTCCAGCGTGGCCGCCACCAGCGTTTCGAGGTTGCGTCGGCCGATCTCGGGGTTGGCGTATTTGGAGCCGATCACCTCGCCCTGCTCGGTCAGCCGGATCTGGCCACGCACCGTGCCGGGCGGCTGCGCCAGGATTGCCTGGAAACTCGGGCCGCCGCCCCTGCCGACCGTGCCGCCCCTGCCGTGAAACATTCGGAGCTGGATGGGTTTTTCGCGGCCTTGGTTGAGCGAGTCGAACAACTCAACCAGCGCGATCTCGGCCCGGTACAGCTCCCAGTTGCTGGTGAAGATGCCGCCGTCCTTGTTGCTGTCGGAGTAGCCGAGCATGATGTCCTGCTCGCAGTAACCGTCCGCCGCCCCGCGCTCGACCATGGCGCGCACGCCGGGCAGGGCCAGGTACTCGCGCATGATGGGTGCGGCGTTGCGCAGGTCTTCGATGGTCTCGAAGAGTGGCACCACGATCAGGTCGCACACGGCATCGTCATTCAACGTGCCGCGCACCAGCCCGGCTTCTTTCTGCAGCAGCAACACTTCGAGCAAGTCGCTCACGGTTTCGGTGTGGCTGATGATGGCGTGGCGAATGGCTTGCGCTCCAAAGCGCTCGCGCCCGTTGCGCGCGGTGTCAAAGATGGCCAGCTCGCCCAACGTGTGCGCCGAGTAAGAGACGCCGGGCACGCGCAATGGCCGCGCGTCGTTGAGCTGGCGCAGCAACACAGCCCGTTTGCCCGCTTCGTCCAGCCCCGAGTAGTCGGGCTCGATGCGCGCGGCGGCCAGCAGTTCGGCCACCACCGCTTCGTGTTTGTCGGAGCTTTGCCGCAGGTCCACGGTGGCGAGGTGAAAACCGAACACCTGCACCGCGCGCATCAGCGGCCGCAGCCGTGCGCGCGCCAGCGCTTCGCCGTGGTGCGACTTGAGCGAGGCTTCGATGGTGCGCAGGTCGGTCAGCAACTCGGCGGCGCTGGCATAGGCGTCTTGCGGTGCAACCGCGTGGCGTGCGGCCTCGCCGCCGGTGAGGTTTTTCAGCGTCGCGGCCAAGCGCGCGTACATGCCGGTGAGCGCGCGGCGGTAGGGCTCGTCTTGGCGGTGGGCGTTGGTGTCGGGCGAACGCTCCGCCAGTGCCTGCATGGCCGCGCTCACGCTGGTGAGCATGGCCGACACCGAGAGCTCGGCGCCCAGAAAGTGCAGTTGCGTGAGGTGGTGGCGCAGCACCATGTCGGCCTGGCTGTGCAGGGCGAGTTCGAGCGTTTGCGCGGTCACGTTGGGGTTGCCGTCGCGGTCGCCACCGATCCACTGGCCCATGCGCAGAAACGGCGCGATCACGGCGCTCTCGCCATGGTCGCCCAGGCCTTCCTCCAGATCGCGGT
>JBKBWW010000116.1:0-11207 GCA_046314475.1 Hydrogenophaga sp. | reverse complement strand
GTGCTTCAACTGCTCGTCCATGTTGGCCTGGATCAGGTGCATGGGCACGTGGCCCGGCCCTTCGATCATCGTTTGCACGTCGTGTTTCCACGCGGTCTGCGTGAGCTCACCCAGCGTCTTGAGTTCGGCGAATTGAGCCTCGTCGTTCGCGTCCGCCGCGCTGCCCGGGCGCAGGCCGTCGCCGAGCGAGAAGCTCACGTCGTAGGTCTTCATGATCTCGCAGATCTCTTCGAAGTGCGTGTAGAGAAAACTCTCGCGGTGGTGCGTGATGCACCACTTGGCCATGATGGAGCCGCCGCGCGAAACGATGCCGGTGCGCCGGCTGGCCGTGAGGTGGATGAAGGCCAGACGCACGCCGGCGTGGATGGTGAAGTAGTCCACGCCTTGCTCGGCCTGCTCGATCAGGGTGTCGCGGTAGATCGCCCAGGTCAGGTCTTCGGCCACGCCGCCCACCTTCTCCAGCGCCTGGTAGATCGGCACCGTGCCGATGGGCACCGGCGAGTTGCGCACGATCCAGTCGCGCGTGGTGTGGATGTTGCGGCCGGTGGAGAGGTCCATCACGTTGTCCGCACCCCAGCGGATCGCCCACACCAGCTTGTCCACTTCTTCTTCAATGCTCGACGTGACCGCCGAGTTGCCGATGTTGGCGTTGACCTTCACCAGGAAATTGCGGCCGATGGCCATGGGCTCGACCTCGGGGTGGTTGATGTTGGCCGGGATGATGGCGCGCCCGCGCGCCACCTCGTCGCGCACGAACTCGGGCGTGATCATGTCCGGGATGCGTGCACCCATCGGGTTGCCACGCAGGCGGGCTTCACGCGCGGCGTCACCCAGGTACTTGGCCATCCATTCGCGCTTGCCGTTCTCGCGCACTGCCACAAATTCCATCTCGGGCGTGACGATGCCGCGGCGCGCGTAGTGCATCTGCGTCGCGTTCATGCCGCTCTTCGCGCGACGCGGTGTGCGCTGCAGGCCTGCAGCCTGGGCGCGCAACGCCTCGATGCGTTCGATCGTCGTGTCGTTCTGGCGGGCTTCGTTCTTCACGCCATCGTCCAGCGCCTGGCGGGTGCGGCCGGTGTAGGTCTCGGTGTCGCCGCGCGCGGCGATCCACGCGCCACGCGCATCGGGCAGGCCCCGTGTCACGTCGATGGCGGCCGTGGGCTCCGAGTACGGGCCCGAGGTGTCGTACACCACGACGCGTTCGCCGTTGGTGAGCGCGATCTCGCGCATGGGCACGCGCACGCCGGGCAGCTGACCGGGCACGTACAGCTTGCGGGAGGCGGGGAAGGGTTCGCGGCTGAGGGACAGCGTCGACGCGGGGAAGTGATCGGGGGCATTCATGGTGGCGGTCTCCGGTTCCGGTGGATGGGCAGTGAATGCTCCGGAGGACCGCCCCAGGGACCGCGATGCGGGTGAGCCACCTCCGCCGTGACAAGCGGAGGAGGTGGACACCCACATGCCGCGTGGGGCATGCGCTCTTCTTTCGCCGGTACTAACCGGATCAAGTTCACGGGTTTGGCTGGTGAGCCATCTCAGCGCCCGACCTTTTCAGATCGGTGCACCCCGGAGCAGGGGGGAGTGTATGCGGCGCCAGGAAGCCCGTGGCAAGGGGCGGCCTTGACCCACTCAGATCAAGATATCGAACAGGTTGGAGAACGTGTCCGTCCAAGGCCGGAAACCGGGCCGTGGCTCCAGCACCTTTGCTCCCTGCAGCGTTGGCGGCAGCGCGGCGGCCTGGGCCGCGCTCACGAACACCACCCAGGTGGAGCGTCGGCAGAACGGGTCGCCGTGGCCTGACGGCAATTCGAGCAGCAGCGCCACCTTGCCCACGTGTTGTGCCGCCGAAGCCATGACCGGGCGCAAATCCAGGTAGGTGTTGGTGATGTGGACCGCCAGCAGCCCGTCGGTCTTCATGTGGCGCATGTACGCGTCGAACGCTTCCAGTGTGAGCAGGTGGGTGGGAATGGAATCGCCTGAGAAGGCGTCCATGGCCAGCAGGTCAAAGGCCTGGGGTGGTTCGCGCTCCAGCATGAGGCGGCCGTCGCCCAGCACCGGCACGATGCTCGCCGCGCTCTCACTCAGGTAGCTGAAGTGTTTGCGCGCGAGATCCAGCACCTGGTCGTTGATCTCGTACATGCGCATCTCGTCGCCCGCGCGGCCGTACACCGCCAGCGTGCCCGCGCCCAGGCCCACCACGCCGAGTTGGCGCGGCCGGTTGGTGGGCAGGCTTTGCAGTGCGCGGCCGATGCCGGTGCGCTCGCAGTAGTAGGCGGTGGCGCGTCGGGGGTGGTTCAGGTACTGCTCGCCGTGGGTGATGCTGCCGTGCACCATGCTGCGCACAGGGCCCAGGCCGTCTTCGTCCACGCTTTCTTCAATGCGGGTCTGGCTGTAGAAGTTGCGCACCACCTCGGTGTAGCCCTGCACGTAGTCCAGCGAAATGCTGGACAGGCGCGCGCCGTAGAGCAGCAGCGCCAGCAACAGGGCACCGCGCAGCCAGCGTGGCCGCTTGTCGCGCAGCTCGGGCCAGACCACCATCACCACCAGCAGTGCGCAGAGAAACAGGCCCAGCGGCAGCTCGAAATACGCGTTGAAGATCACCGGCGCCACCAGCCCCACGAACAGGCCGCCCAGCGCACCGCCCACCGACAGCATCAGATAAAACAGCGTGAGGTGGCGCACGGGCGGACGCCGGCGCACCAGCTCGCCGTGGCAGACCATGCAGAACACGAAAACCGCCGCGCACAGCAGGGCCACGAGCACCGGCACGGTCAGGCCTTCGTTCATGGCGAAGTCCAGCGCCACAAAGGCCAGTGGCAAGGCCACCCACAGGAAGAACGGGCGCACGTAGTAACGCGGCGCGTCAAAACACAGGATGAAGCTCAGCAAATACAGCGCCAGCGGCAGCACCCAGAGAAAGGGCACGGGCGCCACGTCTTGCGTGAGGTGGCGCGTGATCGCCAGCAGCAGCATGGAGGCGGTGGCGGCCAGGCCCACCCACATGAGGCACTCGCGCCAGCCGGGGCGCGGCGTGTTGTCCAGCGGCGGGGCGGCGGTGGCGGCGTCGTTCTGCCGCCGCACGGTGTACGCCGCGGTGGCCACGCACACCAGCACGAACAGCGCGTACCCGGTGGACCACACCCAGGCCTGCGGCTTCACCGCCAGCATCGGCTCCACCAGCACCGGGTACGAGAGCAGCGCCAGCATGGACGCCAGGTTGGACAGCGCATACAGCCGGTAGGGCTGCACGCCCTGGCTCACGAAGCTGCGCGCGTACCAGGCCTGCATGAGCGGGCCGGTGGTGGAGAGCAGCAGGTAGGGCACGCCCACCGTGGTGGCCAGCACGCCGAGCACGCTCCAGGTCGGGTAGGCCTGCGCGTCGAGCTTCCACGACGGGTCGGCCACCACCGGCAGCGTGGCCAGGCTGAGCAACAACAGCGCGCCGTGCACCCAGGGCTGGCGCCGCGCGCTGACCTTTTCGTGCAGCAGGTGCACGTAGGCATAACCCAGCAGCAGCTCGACCTGGAAGAACACCATGCACAGCGTCCATACCGACGACGAACCACCGAACCACGGCAGGATCATCTTGGCCACGATGGGCTGGATCTGGAACAGCAGGAAGGCGGAGAGAAAGACGGTGGCGGCGAAGAGCGGCATGGGCGTGCGTGGCGAGCCAAGGGTGCTGGAGTATGGCCGCGTGGCTGCGCGCCCAGCCGTCGCGCGCGCTCAGGTGTGGCGCTGCAGAAACATCTCGATCGCTTCGTTCACCGGTTCCGGGTGCGTGATCGGTCCCATGTGGCCGAGCCGCTCGAACACCACAGGCTCAGCGCGGGGCAGCACGCTCAGCAGGCGGCGCGCCACGCCGTGCGCTGAGGCCGTGGAGCGCGCACCCGTCATGAGCAGCACCGGCACGTCGAGGCGGGCGAAACGGGCCAGGGGCGTGGGTTCGGTCATCAGCGCGTGGGCCCAGCGGCGCACGTTCACCGTCGAGTTCGAAATCGCTGGTTGGCGCTCGGGCGGCGTGGCGTCCCAGCTGCCCGGCCCCATCCAGTAGTCAATGAAACATTGGGCGGCCAGCGGTTTGTCGCCCGCGTCCAGCGCTGCCGCCGCAGCAGCCACCGCGTTGCGGATGCCGTCGGCTTCATTGGGCGCGGGCCCATCGGCTTCGATGAGCGAGAACAGCGTCGGCTCGTACAGCACCAGGGCGCGCACACGCTGCGGTTGCTGCAGCGCGGCGATGAGCGCCACCGCCGCACCGTGCGAATGGCCCACCAGGCTGAAAGGCCCGCCCGCACGGGCGAACACCGGTTCCACAAACGCGACCTCGTCGGCCAGGGTGATGGTGCGGTCCGACGGCCAGTCGGCGCTGGACCCCGAGCCGTACAGGTCGGGCGCCAGCACCCGGTGGCTGGGTGCCAGCCGCGCCATGAGCGCGCGCCACTGGCCGCTGTGGCTGGCGTTGGAGTGCAGGCAGATCACGGCCGGGCCGGCGCCGGCTTCGCGGGTGTAGGGCTGGGCATCGGGCATGTGGGGCTCCTGGGCGAGATGCGGCTCATGGTAGCGGCTGGCTGGCGGGTGACAATCGTTCCATGTTGCTGCGCACGGTCCGCTTTGTCCTCACGCTGGTTGCCGCCGGCGCCATGGTCCCCGCGCTCGCCGCCGGCGCACAACCCGTCGCTGTTCACCCGCGCGTGTTCGTCATGCCGCCCCTGCCGGCCGGCAGCGAGGCGCCCATGAACCTGCCTGAAGACGGCGCGCTGACGATGCCGTTTGTCTCTGGCGGCGCGCCCGGTGTGGCCCGGCGCATCAACGAGACGTTGTGGCGCGAGATGCTGGACGGCGCCGTCGCGCCAACGCAGCCCGGCAACACCTTCACGCCGCCGCCCGACCAACTGCCGCAGGGAACGGTTTCGCTCGACTACCGCGCCGAGTTCATCCCGGCAGCAAAACCGCGCTGGCTGTCGTTGGACTTCAGCGGTGAGGCCTGCGGCGCGTATTGCGAAAACTTCACCCACACCCGCGTGTTCGACCTGCGCGACGGCCGTCAGATCTCGCTTGGCGATCTGCTCACGGCAAAAGGCTTCGCCACCGTCGGCCGCCGTGTCGATGCGCAGCGGCGCAGCGCCTACCGCCAGCAAGTGCGGCAGCTCAAGGCCGCGCTGAGGGCCGCGCCTCGTGACCAGCAGGACACCGAAACCGACGACGCGGACCGCCTCGCACTCAACGAAGCGTGTCTGAGCCGGGTGGCCGCCGAACCCTCGACGCCGGAGTGGCTGCTGAGCCATTCCTTCAAACTCAACCGCAGCAACGGGCTCGCGTTGTCGATCGGCCGCTGCAGCAACCACGCCTCGCGGGCACTCGACGATGTGGGTGAGATCACGGTCACGATTCCGGCTGCCGGCCTCAAGGCCTCGCTCACGCCGTATGGCCGGGCCGTCGTGCTGCAGCAGGGCACCGCGCCGCCGCCAGCCGACAACGCTGGCGGTGTGCCAAGAGAGCGGTGAAGGGCACGCGGTTGAACAGACGGTGAGTCTGGTTTGCATCGAACTCAGGATGGAAGGGGTCTGGTGCTCGACACGGGCTCCGATACAAGACCTCGGCAAGCCTGTTTGTCGATTGCCCGGGGGCCGGTGAGGTCGTTCGCGCTTCGCTGCTGAAGAGCCGAAATGCAGCGTCTGCAGTCAGTCGGTATTTAGCAGCGTGTGATGTTGAAAGCCTCAAGCGGTCATTCGATCGCAGAGCCTGTCTCCGATCCAATGGCCCCTTTTTGAGCCGGTGCGGTCGTACGCCTCCCGCAATTCTCTTGACAAGGAATTCCGCCTTCCACCTTGTAAATACACACGTAGTCGGGCCAAAGGTTCGTCCTTGCGATTGAGTAGTTTGTGCAAGTCCAGACTCCCATTCAGCAGATTGTGGGAGCTGGGTTCTGCCCATCTAGTGACGTGCCTCCATGCAGTCCTCGCCAGGGGCCAATGTCGGCGCGAATATCCCTCGAGTACGTGTGCCTGAAGGACATTCGCTCGCGGTCACGTTCGGTATCGCACCGACCGGAACAAAGTTTTTGAACATCCTTCGCTTTCTGTCGCGTTTACCCTGTACGTCGCCCAAACATCCTCACGCCATGAACAACTTGCTTGCAGATGGCTCAGAACTTCAACATACCTGTGTGAGCCAGGAGTGCGAGGCGCACCAGATTCTGGTCGTGGACGACAACCGCGATGCTGCGGATTCACTGGCCCAGTTGTTCGGCGTCATGGGCGCGAAGGTGTCGGTGGCGTATGGCGCGCAAGAGGCCCTCATCGCCATGACAACAGCACGCCCGAAGATCGCCGTCATTGACATCAGCATGCCGCTCATGAACGGCTATGAACTCGCAGCCCAAATCCGTGCATGCCACACGTTTGAAGGGGTCATCCTGATCGCCTTGACTGGGTGGAGTCAGGAGCCAGAAACCGCCCACAGGCCGACCACTGGCTTTGACCACCATCTAACGAAACCCGCCGATGTACAGCAGCTTGCGCGACTGCTCGGGTCCATCGGGTGACGCGCTTCACGGCGTTGATTTTTCCTACGGCTCAGGGAGCAGCCGCATAAGTAGCCAGATATCGGGGCGAATTGCCCTCTCAGTCGCGCTGCTGACAACCAGCACGGCATTCGGTGCCCTCATGTTCGATGGAGACCGGAGGTTGCTGGACCGATCCGCCGAACAGGGTCACGCTGAAGAGTCGGCCCGCCGGGCGGCCCTCACCAAGGCGACCGACCAACTGATGCGCGCCTTTACGCGTCGATTGCTGGATGACTACGCGCCCCAGGCCGTGAAGCATGGGGCATCCACACGGCAAGCTTCCGCATGGATGTTGCCGTTCACTGAGTTTGTGTCAGCGGTAAATGTCGGCGCCGCGCGCGCCGCGCCAGTGGCCCTCAAGGTGGGTGGCATCTTCGTCGTTGCGTGGGTTAACGCCCATCAGAATGCCGCCATCGCGGATGCCGCCTTCGTACTGTTTTATTCGCTCTTCGGGGATGCCCCAACCCACCAGAGCACCCACCAGTCCGCCGGCCGCGCCGCCGGCGCCGGCGCCCGCCAGTGCAGCAGCAATCGGGCCTGCAATAACCAGCCCGAGGCCAGGAATGGCGATGCTGGTGCCCACCGCGGCGATGGCAGCACCCACAGCACCGATCATTCCGCCCACGCCGGCACCGATGCCCGCGCCTTCGGCCGCCTTGTTGCCGAGCTCGGTGTTCTGATTGGAGTCGTCGCCGAAATGGCGTTCGCGTGTCTCTTTGGACATCACGAGATTCACATCGTCCTTGTCATAGCCGCGATCCAGCACGCCCTGGTAGGCGACTTCTGCGCTCTCGCGGTCGGGAAATATGCCGGTGAGGTATCTTTTGTCGGTGGCCATGGAAGCTCCTGTTGAGAAAGTGATTCAGGTGTGTTTAGACCTCCAGCGGAGGTCTTGTGGTGAAGGGCAATCCGCGAGCCCGAGCGTGTCGTCTGCGCCGATGCGGTGTGGGAATGGGGCTTGCCCCACTGCGTCATCGACGCCCCCACGACAAGGAACCCGCATGACACGAGTCCACCCGCAGGCGACCCCCATCGACCCGGAGGGCGACCCTAAAGCCGCCACGCCCGAGCGCGAGCGCCATGAAACCAACTACGGTTACGAGACCGACCATCCCTCGTACAAACTGCGCAAGGCGGGCGCGTGGAGCCCCCAGCAAACAGTGAACAAGGACTACCGGCCGGTGAAACGCCCGCCTGTGGCACCTGTTGATGAGGCGCAGGAGGATCCGAAAAAGCCGAAGAACCCCGGCAGACACCGGCAGCGTTGATCAGGCGTCGTGCCGACGGCGCCGTCCCACCGCTTCGATGTTCAACATCTGGCGGTATTTGGTGACCGTGCGACGCGCGACTTCCAGGCCCTGTTGAGCCAGCTGGCGCGTGATGTCCACGTCGGACAGCGGTTCGTGCGGTGACTCGGCCTGGATCAGGTCCTGGATCAGCCCGCGGATGGCGGTGCCGGAACAAGCGGCGCCATTGGTGCTGACCATCGCACGCGAGAAAAAGTGCTTGAGCTCGAACACGCCTTGCGATGTGGCCATGTACTTGTTGTTCGTCACCCGCGAGACGGTGGATTCGTGAACGCCCACCTCGTCGGCGATTTCGCGCAAGCCCAGCGGCTTCATCGCCATGGGGCCGTACTCGAGAAAGTGGCGCTGACGCTTCACGATGGCCTGGGCCACATCGAGGATGGTGGAGAAACGCTGCTCGACATTGCGAACCGTCCACCGGGCTTCCTGCAAATGGGCGCCCATCTCCGCGTTGTCGGGTGAGCGGTGGCGCTGAAACAGGTCGGCATACACCTGGTTCAGTTTCACTCTGGGCACCACGGACGGATTGAGCTGAACGTCCCATTGGCCCCGCAGTTTTTTGACGATCACGTCGGGCACCACGTAAGCGATGTGCGAGGACCCCCAGCGCCAGCCGGGGCGGGGGTCCAGGCGGCGAATGCGATCACACACAAGTTCGATGCACGCGGGCGACTGGCCCAGCAGCCGTGCCAGGCCTGACACGTCGCGCGCGGCGAGTGCGTTCAGGTGCTCGGTGACGATCGTGTGTGCCCATGCGCGCACCGCATCGCATTCGATTTCGTGCAGCTGCAACAGAAGGCACTCGGCGACGCTGCGCGCCCCCACTCCGACGGGGTCCAGTGTCTGCACCTTTTTCAGTGCCAGCTCCATCGCCGCGAGTGTGGCGGGCGTGTCCACCTGAACCAGTTCGAGCAAATCCTCCAGCGAGGTCCTCAAGTACCCGTCATCGTCCAGCGACTCGATGATGACGTGCGCGAGAGTGAGATCTTGCTCGCCCAACGGCATCGCGCCGAGCTGGGCGTGCAGGTGCATGGCCAACGAGCTTTCGGCCATCATCAGGTCCAGCGCGGAGAAGTCCCCGCCAGACGACTGCCCGTTGCCGGTGCCCGCGTCGGCGTGCCAGAGATCGCGGTCGGACTCCTCGCCACCGTCGCTGGAGGTCGCAAGCGCACGGTCTTCCATCGCATTAGCGCCGTTGTCCGCGTCGCCGGAGGCATCGCGCGCTGCAGGCGGTTCCAGCGTTTCACCTTCAACGTCTTCGCCCCCTTCGTCGGGCTCCAGAAAGGGGTTCTTGCCCAACGTGTCGCGGACCATGAGTCCGAAATCCAGCGACGACATCTGCAACAGCCGAACGGCATGTTGAAGGCGGGGCGACAAGGTCTGGCTGTGGCGCTGGTCTGCGCGAAATTCCATCTGGATCACGGTGTCCTCCTGGTTGTTGGATCAAGACCTCGCAACACCCATGCCCTGATGGATGAAAGGACACAACTTCGAACATGTCCGGCTGCTGCGGGGTGCGGGCTCACCCACAGCGCATGCCCTTCGCCTCGTGGCGCAAAGACGCCCACGAAAAAGCCTGCAGACTCGATGGAATTTGCAGGCTTTGCAGCAAGATTTGCCGAAACACGCCCGCTCCGCGCGGGCCATGGGTCACACCTTGGGTGGATCGCTTTCTCGCTCAAAGTGGCGGTGCAAGGACACCGCCGATATGAAGTCGTCGAGGGCGTCGTCGTCCAGCGCTCCAGACACCACCAGAGCGGTGTCTTCCGTGCCGTCGGGCAGGCTCGCTGGCAACCCGAGATGGGCCAGTTGGTCGCTGGTCCACCCCAGGAGCAGCATCGGCTTGCAATGGCGGTACTGGTCCTTCAGGAATTCGGCCAGTTGACGGTCCACTGGCTCAGGATTCATCGAGGACCCGGCGGCCATCACGACCACCGCGTCCCACAACACCGAGGGCATGGCCTCCAGCGTGCCTTCCACCGCCACCTGCCGGCCGTCGGAGGTGGCCACTTCGCCCAGGCGAGCGCTGATCCAGCGCGGCACGATGCCCGCGTTGCTCAGCGCGTTTTTTAACGTACCCAAGGCAGATACGTCCACGCCGTCGTTGATCAGCACCGCCACCCGCCGCCCGCCCGCGCCGGTTTCGCCCGGACGGGAGAAAAGCGAGAGTCCGGGCGATCCATCGAGGTCGGTGTGTGCGTCCAACTCAATGTCGATGTCGATGGCCTTGGGCTGTGCAGGAGGCATGTCCTTCAACCCCAGACCCAGGGCCACGCTGTTGGCCAGCTCTGCGTCCACATTCATCAACACCGAAACCACGCGCCTGCGCACAGCACCCACCGTCACGCGCGACAACTCGAAGCGGAACGCCGCGATGATGTGGCGCTTCTCTACCAAGGTCTGGCTGCGCCAGAACAACTGGGCTTGTGAGTAGTGGTCGGCAAACTTTTCGGGTTTGCCGCGCACCTTGTCCTCGAGCACAGGCTGGGGAAACGACACAAAACCCGCAGCGCCTGCCTGAAACGGACAGCCCCCAGCCAGCGAGTTGGGCTCGTAGTTGGCCCGCCCGCGGTGGATGGCCTGGCGGTGAATACCGTCGCGCTGGTTGTTGTGCACCTCGGCCACAGACGCGTTGATCGGGATCTCGTGGAAGTTGGGGCCACCCAGGCGGGTGATCTGGGTGTCAATGTAGCTGTGCAAGCGACCTTGCAGCAGGGGATCGTTGCTGAAATCCACGCCAGGCACCACGTGCGCGGTGCAGAAGGCAACCTGCTCGGTTTCGGCGAAGAAGTTGTCGGGGTTGCGGTTGAGCACCATGCGCCCGATCACGCGCAACGGCACCAACTCCTCGGGCACGAGCTTGGTGGCGTCGAGCACATCAAACGAATAGCGCTCGGCGTCTTCTTCCGTGAACACCTGGATGGCCAGGTCGTACTCGGGGAACAGGCCCGATTCGATGGACTCCCACAAATCGCGGCGGTGGTAGTCTGGATCGGCACCCGCGATCTTCACGGCTTCATCCCACACCAGCGAATGGGTGCCGGCGGCCGGCAGCCAGTGGAACTTCACGAAGACCGACGTGTTTTCCGCATTCACAAAGCGGAAGGTGTGTACGCCGAAGCCCTGCATGGTGCGGTAACTGCGCGGGATGCCGCGATCGCTCATCACCCACATGGTGTGGTGGATGGACTCCGGCATCAACGACATGAAATCCCAGAACGTGTCGTGGGCGCTGCTGGCCTGTGGCATGCCGTGGTGCGGCTCGGGTTTGACCGCGTGAACGAGGTCGGGAAACTTCATCGCATCCTGGATGAAGAACACCGGTATGTTGTTTCCGA
>JBKBWW010000115.1:0-11227 GCA_046314475.1 Hydrogenophaga sp. | reverse complement strand
CGGCCAACATCCCGGTGCTGGCGAAGTACGCGAAGGATGGTTTCGCGATCCTCTCGGCCGTGCCCAGCTGCTCGCTGATGTTCAAGCAGGAGATCCCGCTGATGTTCCCGGACGACGCCGACACCCAGCGGGTGAAGGCGCACATGTGGGACCCGTTTGAATACTTCATGGCGCGCAAGCGCGACGGCCTGCTCAAGACCGAGTTTCCGCAGGCGCTGGGCAAGGTGAGTTATCAGATTCCGTGTCACGGCCGCGTGCAGAACATCGGGCGCAAGACCGAAGAGATGCTCAAGATGGTTCCGGACACCACGATCAACACGATCGAGCGCTGCTCGGGCCACGCCGGTACTTTCGGCGTGAAGAAGGCCACGCACCAGACCGCCATGAAGATCGGCAAGCCGGTGTTCAAGGCGATGGCCTCCATGAAGGACGGCAGCGCACCCGATGTCATCAGCTCGGACTGTCCGCTCGGCGGTCACCACATCGCCCAAGGGTTTGAAGTGAACGGGCTGGGCGCGCCCGAGCTGAAGCACCCGCTCAGCCTGATCGCCCAAGCGTATGGACTCAAGTAAGGAGACGCCTGATGCAACTCACTGGCCACATCACCGCCGATTCGCTCATGAGCCTGGAGGCCTACACCAAGTGGCGCAAGGTCCACAAGCCTCAGGTCATTGCGCACCGCAAGTTGCGCAGCGTGCGCCTGGGTGAACACATCAACCTGCAGTTCGAGAGCGAAACCACCATCCGCTACCAGATCCAGGAGATGCTGCGCATCGAGAAGGTGTTCGAGGAAGAAGGCATTCAGCAGGAGATCGAGGCCTACGCGCCGCTGGTGCCCGATGGCCACAACTGGAAGGCCACGATGATGATCGAGTACCCCGACGTCAACGAGCGCAAGCGGGAGCTGGCGCGGCTGATCGGTGTGGAGGACCGCTTGTTCGTCGAGGTCGAAGGGTATGCGCGCGTGTACGCCATCGCCGACGAAGACCTGGACCGGGAAAACGAGGTGAAGACCTCGGCCGTGCACTTCGTGCGTTTCGAGTTCACGCCCCCCATGCGCGCGGCCATCCAGGCGGGTGCCGCCGTGAAGGTCGGCTGCGATCACACCCATTACCCGTCCCATGTGCAGGTGTCCCCGGAAGCGCTGGCGTCTCTCGCGGGCGACCTGAAGTAAATCGGTGCGGTGGCGATAATCAAGGCTTCCTCCGGGAAGCCTTTTTTCATTGTTCGACCGCCCACCCGCGAGCCCGCTCGGCAACCCCTCCCACATGCTGTTCCTCATCTCTCCCGCCAAGGCGCTCGACCACGAGACGTCGCCCCATGTGGCCACCCACACCCAGCCGTTGTTTGTGAAGCAGGCCACCGAGCTCATCGGCGTGTTGCGCGATCAGTCGCCGCAGCAGATCGCCGACCTCATGAAGCTGTCGGACGCGCTCGCAGGCCTGAACGTGGCGCGCTACCAAGCCTGGCGCCCGAAGTTCACCACCAAAAACGCCAAACAGGCCGTGCTGGCGTTTGACGGTGATGTGTACGGCGGGCTGGACGCCAAGACGCTGGCCGAGCCCGACCTCGACTGGCTGCAGCAGCACCTGTGCATCTTGAGTGGCCTCTACGGCGTGTTGCGCCCGCTCGACCTCATGCAGCCCTACCGGCTGGAGATGGGCACACGCCTGGCCACTGGCCAGGGCAAGAACCTGTACGCGTTCTGGGGCCGCCAGATTGCCGACCACCTCAACGAGCGCGCCCGGGCCGACGTGAGTCCGGTGGTGGTCAACCTCGCCAGCGAAGAGTATTTCAAGGTGGTAGACCGCAAGGTGCTGCTGCCGCGCGTGGTGACGTGTGTTTTCGAAGAGCGCAAGGCCGATGGCTACAAGGTCATCAGCTTCATGGCCAAACGCGCGCGCGGGCTCATGGTGCGCTACGCCGTGCAGCACCGCGCCAGCACGCCCGAGCAGCTCAAGCACTTTGACCTGGAGGGCTACCGTTTCAACAGCGCCGCCTCCGGGCCCGACCGCCTCGTGTTCCGCCGCGAAGCCAAGGCCTGAGGGCTGTGCCATGAACCAGTCCGTCACCATCGAATTGCGCCAGTGGATCGTGGAGCAGGCCGCGGCCGGGTTCTCACGCGAGGCGGTGATGGCGTCCATGGTGGCCTCGGGCTGGCAGGAAGCGGTGGCGCTCAAGGCATTGAAGGCCACCTGGAAAGAGCCCGCGCCTGCGCTGACGCAACCCACCTCGACCGTGCGCCGCGAAGGCGCGCGGCACCTGCCCGATCTGGACCTGAGTCAGTCGCCGCGCCAGATCGATGCGGGCGATCGCATGGTCGATGTGATCGCCTCGCTCAACCAGCCCCGCGTGGTGGTGCTGGGCAACCTGCTGAGTGCCGACGAGTGCGACGCGCTGATCGAGTCTGCCCGCCCGCAAATGGCGCGCTCGCTCACCGTGGCCACCAAGACCGGTGGTGAAGAGCTCAACCCCGACCGCACCAGCAGCGGCACCTTCTTTGCGCGTGGTCAGACGCCCGAGGTCACGCGCGTGGAGGCGCGCATCGCTCGCCTGCTGAACTGGCCGGTGGAGAACGGCGAAGGCCTTCAAGTGCTGCACTACCAACCTGGCGCCGAGTACAAGCCGCACTACGACTACTTCGACCCCGACGAACCCGGCACGCCCACCATCCTCAAGCGCGGCGGGCAGCGCCTGGCCACGTTGGTGATGTACCTCAGTGAGCCCGCGCGTGGGGGCGGCACCACCTTCCCCGACGCGGGGCTGGAAGTGGCGCCCGTGCGCGGCAATGCGGTGTTCTTCAGCTACGACCGACCGCACCCGTCCACCCGCACATTGCACGGCGGCGCGCCGGTGATCGAGGGCGACAAGTGGGTCGCCACCAAGTGGCTGCGCGAACGCGAGTTCGTCTGACCTGACCGGCATGAACATCACCCACAACGGCCTGCGCATCGAGTTCGAGAGCGACGGCGACGAATACGCTCCCGCCGTGCTGCTCACCATGGGCCTGGGCATGCAGCTCACCGCCTGGCCGACCTCGTTGGTGCAGGCCATCGTGCAGGCCGGCTACCGCGTGATCCGTTTCGACAACCGCGACATCGGCCTCTCCACCCAGCTGGACCACCTGGGCGTGCCCAACATCGGCTGGCAGCTGGTGCGGTCCCGCCTGGGTTTGCCGATCCGCTCGCCCTACAGCCTGCAGGACATGGCCCAAGACACCATCGGCCTGCTCGACGCGCTGGGCGTGCAGCGCGCTCACCTGGTGGGCGTGTCCATGGGCGGCATGATTTCGCAGCGTGTGGCCGCCAGCGTGCCGCAGCGCGTGCTCAGCCTCACCAGCGTCATGAGTTCCAGCGGCGCACCCGGGCTGCCGGGCCCGCGCCCACACGTGACCCGCGCCCTGCTCAAGCGCCCACGCAGCCAGCGCCCCGAACACGTGGCCGCCCACGCACTGAACATGTTCCGCCTGATCGGCAGTCCCGCGTTCCCGCAAGACATGCCGGCCTTCGAGCAACGCGTGCTGGCCGATGCGGAGCGCAGCCACAACCCCGCCGGTGTGGCGCGGCAGTTGCTCGCCGTGGCGGCCGACACCCAGCGCCACACGGTGCTGCAACGCATTGCCTGCCCCACGCTCGTGGTGCACGGCACGGCCGACCCGCTGGTGCCGCTGGCCTGTGGGCAGGACACCGCCGCGCGCATTGCGGGTGCACGCTTCGAGTCCATCGACGGCATGGGCCACGACTGGCCGCCCGGCGTGGCCGCGCTGCTGGCCGGCCACATCGTTCCGCACCTTCAGGCTGCACAAGCCTCGTCAACGACTTCCCCGACATGAACCAGAACACCCCCGAACAATCACAACTCGGCCAGGCTTCGGCCTACGTGGACCAGTACGATGCCGGCCTGCTGTTTCCCCTGCCGCGCGAGACCAAGCGCCGCGAGATCGGCATCACCGGCAGCGTGCCGTTTCTGGGCGCCGACCTGTGGACCGCGTTTGAACTCAGCTGGCTCAACCCGCGCGGCAAACCGCAGGTGGCGCTGGCCCACATCACCGTGCCCTGCGAGAGTACGCACATCGTCGAGAGCAAGTCGTTCAAGCTCTACCTCAACAGCTTCAACAACACCGCGTTTGCCAGCGCCGACGCGGTGCGCGACCGCATCCGCGCCGATGTGAGCGCCGCCATCTGGCACGGCGGCAACATGCAGTCCAGCGCGGGTGTGAAGCTGCTGCTGCCCGAGCAACTGGAGCGCGAGAAGGTGCAGGAACTCGCCGGCCTGTCGATCGACCGGCTCGATGTGGAGTGCACGCGCTACCAGCCCGCGCCCGAGCTGCTGTCTGCGGCGCTCGACGAAAAACCGGTGGACGAAGTCCTGGTCAGCCACCTGCTCAAGAGCAACTGCCTCGTGACCGGCCAGCCCGACTGGGGCAGCGTGCAGATCAGCTACAGCGGCCCGCAGATCGACCAGGCGGGGCTGCTGCAATACATCGTGAGTTTTCGCAACCACAACGAATTCCACGAGCAGTGCGTGGAGCGCATCTACATGGACGTATTGGCGCGCTGCAAACCCACCAAGCTGGCGGTGTACGCGCGCTACACGCGCCGTGGCGGGCTGGACATCAACCCCTGGCGCACCAGCCACCCACAGTCACCACCGGCCAACGTGCGCACGGCGCGGCAGTAGCAACTGCCAGCGCCGGTCAGATCATCTTCTGAATCAGCGCGCCCTTGAACAGCACCGGCCCGGTCGGGCCGCGTTCGCTCGGCACGCCGCCTTTGGGTTCCAGGCTGATGGCCAGGGCGGGCACTTCGCGCACGTCGCCCGCACCTGCTGTGAGCTGCAGCAGGCGTTCCTGACTCAGCACACCCAGCGAGCGCGGCCCGCCCGATGGCGGCAAGGCCCAGAGCTGCAGCGACTTGTCGCTGGCTTCCTGGAAACCGCCCACGCGTTGCAGCGTGAGCTTGCCGTTTTTCGGGTCGAAGGTCACCAGCATGGAGGCGCTGGCCTGGTCGTCGTTGAGCACGGCCACGTATTCGATCTGTGGCGTGGCGGAGAGCTTGGCCTGCAGTTCGTTGATCTGCGCGCCCAGGTTGTCGCGCAGGCCCACGGCGGTGACGAGTGCAAACACCGTGGCCAGTGCGCCGGCGGCGGTGGCGCCGCGCCACAGCGCCAGGCTGCGCAGCCAGCCACTGGCGACAGGCTTGGCGGCTTGTGCGCGCGCGGCGGCCATGGCCTGCTGCTGGCTCTCGCCCTGCACCAGGTTTTCAATGCGGGTCCACACGGCGGGCGCGGGTTGCTGCGGGGTCTGCAGTTCGTTCATGCTGGCCACGCGGCTTTGCCACACCAGGGCAGCGGCGCGCACCGGGGCTTGTTCGCGCGCCATGGCTTCAAAGCGGCGGCGGGCGCCACCGCGCAAGGTGCCCAGCGAGTGGGCAGCGGCGAGTCGGTCAAGCAGTTCGGGGTGTTGGATCAGGTTCATGACGGTCTCTTCACGCGAAGCGCGCCATGCAGGTGCGCAGTTGGTCCAGCCCGCGGCGGATCCAGGTTTTCACGGTGCCCAGCGGCAGGCTGAGTTGTTCGGCCAGTTCGCTGTGGCTCAGGTCGCGCAGGTAGGCCAGGCTCACCACCTCGCGCTGACGGTTCTCCAGTTTGGCCAGGCACTGGTGCAGCGCCCAGGCTTGCTGGCTGGCCAGGGTGGTGTCCATCGGGTTGGGCGAGTCGCCCTCCATGGTGTCGGACATCGCGTCGTCGATCTCGTCGGTGAGGTGGACGCGTTCGGCGCTGCGCCGGCGCAGGAAGTCCAGCGAGCGGCTGCGCACGATCAAACCGAGCCAGGCCATGGGTGGGCTGAGCGAGGCACGGTAGTCGCCCGCGGATCGCCAGATCTGCAGAAAGGTTTCCTGCAGCGCGTCTTCGGCCCATTCGGCCTTGCCCACCACGCGCATGGACAGGCCATACAGCTTGGACGAGGTCAAGTCGTAGAGGGCTTTGAGGGCGGCCTCATCGCGCTGGGCGATACGGTCAATCAGGTCCATCAGCAAGTCGTCGGGTTGTGCGCTCATGCAGGCATTGTGCGGTACCGGCTGGCGCCATGCCCGGGCCGGGACATGAAAGAAAACAGGCAGGGCGCTCACGGCCGGCGGCGGCGTGGCTGCACCTGCGTGGGCAGGTTCAGGGCCGTGACCGGCGTGATGTTGATCGCCACCGGTGGCGGCTCGATGAGTTGATCGGCGTGCACCACACGCACCTTGGCCGCACCTTCGGGAACGCCCTGCAAGGTGGCAACGCCGTTGGCGTCGGTCTGCACCGTCCAGGGCGAGTCGGCCACAAAGATGAAGCCGCGCATGGAGCCGTGCAGGTGGCACCCCAATTGCACCGCGCCCGCCTGCGTCAGCGTGACTTCGGCGTTGGACGGGTTCTTGCCCTCGACCTTGCCGTCCATGCGCAGCTCGAAGCCGGTGGGTGTGACGCCACTCAGCGATGCCATGCCGGCCGGCACACCGCGCACATGGTGTTCCCAGCTGTCGAGGTTGGCGAAGGTGACTTTGGAGCCCACCGGCAACACGCTGGTGCCGGGTACGAACTGCATCTTCTGCTGTTGGATGACGGCTGAGACGGGTGTGGGCGCAGCCGGTTTGGGGCCGGAAGTCGGCTCGACGACCACCACCGCGTCGGCCAGGGGTTTGCCGTCGCGCCCGAGCACGGTCACCTGCACGGTGGCGGCCTGTGCCGCCAGGGGCAACAGGGTGGTGGCGATCAGCCAGGCCAATGGGTTCGGGCGGTTCATGGTCGGTCTTGGTGAGGTTTCAGCGAACGGTGATCACGTCGCGGTGCATGGGGGCCAGCAGTGCCAGCATCTGGTTCTGGCGCGTGAACGGAATGCCGCGCGCGTCCATGCTTTGCTGCAGCACTTCCACCAGGGCGTTGAACTGGGCGCGGGTGGTGTCGCGGTCGGCGTGTGCGGTTTTCATGTCCGGGCCTTTGTAGATGCAAGGGCCGCCCGAGAGCTGGCACAGCTGGTCGCTCAGGGACTTCGCCAGGCTGGCGAGGTTGGTCTCTTTGAACTGCTCGCCGATGCGTGGGTCGGCCTTGAGGCGGACCACGAAGTCGTCCATGAGGCTGCGGATGCCGGCTTCTTCGCCGAAGGCCTGGTAGAGGCCTGCCGCCGGTGCCACCGGGTAGGCGCTGGCGGCCGAGGGCGCAGGTTGCATGGCCTGGGCGAGCGTGGCGCCGCTGGCCAGGGCGAGCAGGGTGAGGGCGGTGGCGGTGATGAGGTGTTTCATGATGATGCTCAAAGGTGAAGGGCTCAGAACGCGATCTGCGCGGAGACGTACACACCGGTCTGCTTGCGCCCGCTGGTGGTGGCCGGCACGATGCGGCCCAGGTCCACGTAAGCGGCGGTGATCGAGACGTTCTTGTTCGGCGCATAGGCGATGAAGATGTCCTTCCAGTCGTCGGCGCGCAGGCCGTCGCCCAGCCCGGCGGCCTGGCCGGCGCGCTGCAGTTTGTTGGGCATGGCGCGGTACTCGACACCCACAGCGAGCTTGCTGCTGATCAGGTACGCCACCGAGATCTCGGGCTGAAGTTCGTAGCCGTTGTCGGCACCGCCGAGCGTGGCGCCAAAGCCCAGCAGGCCGCCTTGGTTGGCTTGGGTGGCGCGCAGCGTGCCGTTGACCAGGATGCCTTGCGCGAGGAACAGTTTGGTCGCGCTCACGTAGAGGTCTGCGCCGTTGCGCTTGGCGCCCAAGGCGCTGAGCGTGCCGTCCAGGCCGGAAGACTGCAGGTGCTTGAACTGCACACCCACGGCGATCTGCGGCATCAGGCTGTCGCTGTCGAGCACGGCGTCGCCCGCCACGCGCAGCTTGGCGCCCACGATGTCCTGCTTTAGGTGCAGACCCGGCAGACCCAGACCTGTGCCGGTGATGCCGGTGTTGAAGTCCTGCCGGCCCACGGAGAGTTCGACGCGGTCGTGGATGCCCACGGCCACACCGTAGGCGTTGAGGCCGTAGTCGCGTGTTCTGGCACGGCTGGCGTAGGCGGACACGCCCACTTCACCTTCGGTGGCCTGGCTGCCGATCACGGCCCAAGGCGAAATACCGCCGCCGGCCGCGCCTTCAACAGAGCTCACGCCGCCCGTGAGCAGCAGCTTGCCGGTGTCGGCATGGACGGGAGACATGGCCAGCAGCGCAGACGCTGCGGCCAGGGGCAGCAGGCGGGCTGCAGTGGGAAATTTCAGGAGGGGCATGAGGATGGGGCCGTGGGGTGTTGACGGGAGCCCCAGGACGGGGCGCTATTGCCTGACCCCCTGAATACGCGTGCAACCGCCTTTCGGATTCAACCGGCCGTGACCCGGAGCGACAAAAGGGCCTGTTGAATCCCCTCGCGGTGCGGAGCGTGCATTCGGTGTGAAGGTTGTCACGATGCCTTGTGCCGAAGGCCCGATCTCTCCAGCGCGCCGGGCCGCCGCCGCTCGGCGCGTTTTGTTTCAACGCGGGATCAGGCAGCGGCCTGCTGGAAACCTTCCAGCAGGTTCACTGCGTTGATGCCCACGGCGTCCACCGCGTAACCGCCTTCGAACGTGAACACCGTCGGCAGCCCGGCACCCGCCAGGGCTTGGCCCACGGTGACGTAGTCGGCGCTCTTCAAGGTGAAACCCGAGATCGGGTCGCCCTCGAAGGTGTCCAGCCCCATCGGCACCACCAGGGCCGAGGCGCCGAATCGCTGGACCGCTTGCAGGGCGATGTCCAGGGTGTCGCGCCAGGTCCCGAAGCCGGTGCCGCGCGGCAACGGCAGGTTGAGGTTGAAGCCCTCGCCCGCACCCGCACCGCGCTCGTCCGCGTGGCCCAGAAAAAACGGGTACTCGGTGGCCGGGTCGCCGTGGATGGAGACGGTCAACACATCGGCGCGCTCGTAAAAGATGGTCTGTGTGCCGTTGCCGTGGTGGTAGTCCACGTCCAGCACCGCCACCTTTGAGTGGCCCGCGTCGCGCAGCGCCTGCGCCGCAATCGCCGCGTTGTTCAGGAAGCAGTAGCCCCCCAGAAAATCAGGCCCCGCGTGGTGGCCTGGAGGGCGCGAGAGTGCAAACGCGCTGCGCGCGCCCGCTGCCACATCCTGCGCTGCCGCCAGCGCGCAAGCCGCACCGCCACGCGCAGCAGCCCAGGTCCCCGCCGTGAGCGGTGAGCCCGAATCGAAGCTGAACAGGCCCAGGCGCGCTGCAAAGTTGGTGGGCAACACGTCGTTGCGAAAGCCATGGCGGTTCGCCAGCGGCCACACCGAAGGCAGGGCATCGCGCTCGGCATTGCTCGCGTCCATGGCCACCCACTCGGCCCAGGCCCCGCGCAGGAAATCCATATAGCGAGTGCTGTGCACCCGGCCGATGGCGGCGTCCAGCGCGGCCTTGTCCACCTCGGGCGTTTGCAGTGGCCCCAGCGGGCGCCGCTGCAGCTCGGCCAACACAAAGTCCAGCCGCGCAGGCACCTCGTGGCAGGGCACCATGCGGCCGCGAAACATCTCTTGTTGACCGGCGTGGGCGGCGTGGTGGGGGTTGTGGAAGGTTTTCATGGGTGGAGGTTGGAGGTCGGATGAGCTGAGTGCCTGTTTGTAACGCCGAATAGAAAGCGCACCCAACGGCGCATGGTTGGCGAGAAGGACCCCAGCATGCAGAATGATCCCAGACCCGCGGCGCATGAGGGTGCGCCCCACCTGATCGCTTGTTGAGGATCAACCCGCCACATTCCACCCATGACGCTGCTTCCCATTCGCCTGACCCCGGGCACCGACCTTCGGCGCGCTCTGGAAGCGCTCCCGGGCAGTCACGGCACGGACTCCGCCTTCGTGGTGGCCGGCATCGGCAGCCTGGTGCAGGCCAGCCTGCGGTACGCGGACGCAACCGACACCACGTTGATTGCCGGACCGCTGGAGATTTTGAGTTTGTCCGGGAGTCTGAGTGCGGCGGGTGCGCACCTGCATGTGTCGGTGTCCGATGCATCGGGCCACGTGTTGGGTGGTCATCTGGGCCACGACAGCACCGTGAGAACCACGGCTGAGGTCTTGTTGGCGCTGTTGCCACACGGCACGCTCACCCGCGCGCCCGATGCAGCAACCGGCTTCAACGAGCTGGTGGTCCGACCCCCGGGGTGGGTGCCATGAACATCCACGCGGGCTACCTGCCTGGCTGCATCGGTCGCGTGGTGGAGATGCACGCGGCGTACTACGCCCGCACCGTCGGTTTCGGCGTGGCGTTCGAGGCCAAGGTGGCCACCGAACTGGCCGCGTTCTGCCTGCGCATCGATCCCGAGCGCGATGGCCTGTGGCTCGCCCGGGACGATGACGGCATTCAAGGCTCGGTGGTCATCGATGCCTCCGACCATCCCGAGCAGGGCGCGCACCTGCGGTGGTTCATCACTTCGGACGCATCGCGCGGCCAGGGCGTGGGCGCCCAGCTGCTCGGCGCGGCGATGGACTTTTGCCGCGCGCACGGTCACCACAAGGTCTACCTGTGGACGTTTGACGAACTGCACGCAGCGCGCCACCTGTACGAGAAGCACGGCTTTGTGCTGGCGCGCACGCAGCGCGGGGCGCAGTGGGGCAAGGAAGTCAACGAACAGCTCTTCACCTTCGGCGGACCCTGACATCCCGGGTCCCGTTTCACCAGAAAGAACCCCCATGCCCTTGCTCGGACAGGCCGCCATGCTGCTCACCTTCGACATCGTCGAGGAGGCCATTGCCGAACACGACGACTGGCACACCCACGAACACTTGCCCGAGCGCCTGTCGATCCCGGGTTTTCTCCGGGGCACACGCTGGGTGGCCACGTCAGGGGGGCCGAGGTACCTTGTGCTTTACGAGGTGCAGCGGCTGGAAACACTCGCTTCGCCCGCCTACCTAGAGCGTCTCAACAACCCGTCGCCGTGGACGCAGAAGATGATGCCGCACTACCGGGGCATGACGCGGGGTTTGTGCTCGGTGGCCAGCAGCCACGGGCATGGCATGGGGCACTTTGCCGGGCTGCTTCGCTTCAAGCCCGCGCCGGGTCAAGAGGCTTCGCTGGAATCGTGGCTGAGTCAGGAGCTGCTGCCCCGGCTCCCCGAGCGACGCGGCTTGAGCAGAGTTCACCTGCTGCGCAGCGGCCTCACGCCCGAGATGACGGCCGAGCAGCGCATCCGGGGAGTCGACACCGGCGTGGATGGGGCCTTGCTCGTGACCGGCTATGAGCGTGCTGCCGTCGCCG
>JBKBWW010000114.1:0-11302 GCA_046314475.1 Hydrogenophaga sp. | reverse complement strand
GTTGTGGTTCGATGAAGCTCACGCTCACGCGGGCTCCATGCCCTGTCGTCGCTTGGCCTCGGCAGCCTGCGGCGCGGTCATGTGGACGAGCATCGCACGCACCGCTTCGGCGTGGGCGGTTTGCACGGGGATGCCGGCGGAAAAGGTGGTGACGATCTGGATGGCGGGGGGCAAGGGACCGGCGATGGCGATGCCCGCCACACCCAGCAGTTCGCTGAGCTGTTGAAACCCCAGCTCCACCTCGCCACGCGCCACCAGCGAAGCGACGGGCACACCGGGCGGCGCCTGCACGGTGCGGCCCTGGATCTGCTCGGTGATGCCCCAGCGCTCGAACAGTTTGGCCAGCGCCACGCCGCTGGGCCCGGTGGAATAGCTGATGCTGCGCGCGGCCAGCACGGCGCTGCGCACCGCATCTTCAGAGCCCAGGTCGGGCACGGGCGTGCCTTCGCGCACGGCTGCGGCCACGCCCGAGCGCACCAAGTCCACGCGGCTGCCGGCTTGCAGGTGACCCGCGGCGATCAGCTTGTCGATCGCATCCGAAGCCAGGATGACCACATCAAAAGCCTCACCCGCCTGCACGCGGCGGGCGGCGTCCACACCGCCCACCGATTCGATGGACACCGACACGTCGCGCCCGGCCTCGAAGCCGGCCACCAGCTCGGCCAGCACCTGGCGCGTCGCCATGGACGAGATGCCCTGGATGCGGGTCTTGGAGGTGGATTGGTTGGGGTGGTTTGTCATGGTGTTTGGGCGGTGACGCTGGATTGTGGACCTTGCCCCACCGCGAGAAAAGTCACATGACCGGCTAGCAGCTAGAACGAAATTACATAACTATGATCCACCCTTGTTTCCACCTTCCGTTCGATCGTCAGCCGCCATGGATCTCAAGCAACTCGAATACTTTGTGCGCGTGGCCGAGCTCGGCAGCTTCACCCGGGCCTCGATGGCGCTGAACGTGGCACAGCCCGCGCTCTCGCGCCAGGTGCGCCTGCTGGAAGTGGAACTGCGGCAGAACCTGCTGGTGCGCAACGGCCGCGGCGCCACGCCCACCGAAGCGGGCAAGTTGCTGCTGGCGCATGGCCGCGGCATCTTGCACCAGGTGGAGCGCGCGCGCGAAGAGCTCGGCCGGGTGCGCGGCGCACTCGCCGGGCGCGTGGCGATTGGCCTGCCGCCGAGCCTGGCGCGGGTGCTGACCGTGCCGCTCACGCGCGCCTTTCGCGCGCAGTTGCCCGAGGCCAGCCTGTCCATCAGCGAAGCGTTGTCGGTCACCATGCTGGAGTGGTTGACCACCGGGCGGCTGGACATCGCAGTGCTCTACAACGCCCAACCGGTGGCCGACATCGACATCCACCCACTGCGCGACGAAGAGTTGCTGCTCATCGAGCCTCGCCCGCCGGGCCTGAGCGAAGACCCGCCCACCGCCATCGGCCTGCGCGAGGTGGCCGAGCTGCCGCTGGTGATTCCGAGCCGGCCCAACGCCATTCGCATGCAGGTGGAAACCGAGATGGCCAACATCGGCTGCCGGCCCACGGTCGCGCTGGAGATCGATGGGGTGTCGGCCATCCTCGATCTGGTGGCCGACGGCGCGGGCGCCGCCCTGCTCTCGCGCAACGCCGTGGCCAGCTCGATCCGGCCCTCGGCCTACCGCATGCGGCCGGTCCAACCGCCGCTGAAAACACGGTTGTGCCTGGCCACCAGCTCACAACGCCCGGCCACGCTCACCCAGCAGAAAACCCTGGAGCTGATCCGCCAGACCCTGGACGCGCTCGACGCGCGCTGACCCGGGCCCGGATCAGCGTCACTGCTTGGGGATACCGGCTCGCTCGATCACGCCGCTCCAGCGGCGGATGTCGGACGCGAGCAGCGCAGCGGTCTGCTCGGGGGTCGACGAGCGGGCGTCGATGTTGAGTCCGCGCAGCTTCTCGCGCACGCCCGGGTCGGCCAGCGCGGTGGCGATATCGCGCTGCAGGCGGTCCACCACCGGGCGCGGCGTCTTCGACGGCACGGCCAAAGCGTTCCACGACGAGGCCACGAAGTCCTTCACGCCGGCTTCCACCGCGGTGGGCACGTCGGGCAGCACGATGGAACGCTTCTCGCCGGTCACGGCCAGCGCGCGCACGGCACCGCCCTGAATCTGCGTGAGCATGGGCGCGAGGATCTCCACCGCCACATCCACCTGCTGGCCCCGGATGGCGCCGATCAGCGCGGGCGTGCCGTTGAAAGGCACGACCTGCGCGTCGATGCCGGCGGTGCTCTTGAACAGCTCGGCCGCCAGGTTCTGCGTGCTGCCGATGTTGATGCTGCCCACATTGAGCTTGCCCGGGTTGGCCTTGCCGAAGTTCACCAGTTCACCCAGCGTCTTGTAGGGAGAGGTGGCAGGCACCACCACGGCGATGTCGAAATAACCGAGTGTGGAAACCGGGGTGAAGTCTTTCACCGTGTCGAACGGCAGGCTCTTGAAGAGCCCGGCGGTGACCGCGGTGCCGTTGGACATGAGGAACATGGTGTGGCCATCGGGTTCGGCACGCGCCACCGTGTCGGCCGCCACCACGCCACCGGCGCCGGGACGGTTCTCGATCACCACCGACTGGCCCAGCAGCTCGGCCAGCTTCTGCGCCACGATGCGCGCGGTGAGATCGCCCACGCCACCGGCCGCAAACGGCACGACGATGCGCACGTTCTTCGACGGAAACGCCTGCGCCTGCGACGGCGCGGCGATGCCCATCAGGGAGGCCGCCAGGGCTGCGCCCAGAACGGTGCGGCGGTTGAGGTGTTGAAGTTTCGTTTTCATGCGTTTGTCATCCTACGAATTGAACCAGCCACAGGGAAATACCAGGGAAACTCAGCAGCAGCAGGGTGCGGAACACATCGCTGATCAGGAAAGGCATCACGCCCTTGTAACTCTCGCTGATCGGCACGTCCTTGGCCATGCCGTTGACCACATACACGTTCAGGCCCACGGGCGGTGCGAGCAGGCCGAAGCCCACGGTCATCAGCACCATGATGCCGAACCAGATCGCCACCGACTCCTGCGACATGCCGAAGTCCAGCCCGATGACCACGGGGAAGAAGATCGGAATGGTCAGCAGGATCATGGAGAGTTCGTCCATCACCGCGCCCAGCACCACATAAAACAGCATGATGCCGGCCACCACCATCACGGGCGAGACGTTCAGCCCCTGCACCACCTCGGCCAGCTGGGCTGGCACCTGGGTGAGTGCGAGCGAGGTGTTCATCATGTCCGCGCCAATGAAGATCAGGAAGATCATGGCGCTGGCTGCGGCGGTGGAATAGAAGCACTGGCGGATCTTGGCCAGCGTGAGTTCGCGTTTGAGCAGCGCGGCCACAAAGGTGGCTGCTGCGCCCACGCCTGCGCCTTCGGTGGGCGTGAACAAACCACCGTAGATGCCGCCGAAGACGATCAGGAACACGATGGCGATCGGTGCCACCCCGAGGAAGGCCTCTTTCGTGAGCTTCTGCGCTTCGTCATGCTCGGGCGCATGGCCAGGCACAAGGCGCACATACACCGCGATGGCGATCATGTAACCCAGCATCGCAATGATGCCCGGCACCATGGCTGCGGCGAACAGCTTGGCGATGTTCTGCTCGGTCAGGATGGCGTAGATCACCAGCGGCACCGACGGCGGGATCAGGATGCCCAGGGTGCCGCCCGCGGCCAGCGTGCCGGTGGACAGGCGGCCCGAGTAGCCGTGGCGCTTCATCTCGGGCAAAGCCACCGAGGTGATGGTGGCCGCCGTGGCCACCGAAGAGCCGCAGATGGCGCCGAAGCCGGCGCTCGCCAGCACCGCTGCCATGGCCAGGCCACCCTTGAAACGGGAAGTGACCACGCTGGCAAACTGGAACAGCGCCTTGGAGATGCCACCCTGGGTGGCGAAGTTGCCCATCAGGATGAACAGCGGGATCACCGACAGGTCGTAGCTGGCGAAGCGCGCAAAAGCCGCGCCGTTGAGGTTGTTGAAGAACGGCGGCCAGCCGACCTGAAAGATGTAGCCGAAACAACCGGCGCAAAACATGGCGATCGCGATGGGCACGCGAATGGCCATCAGGCACAACATGGTGGCGAAGATCATCCCCGCCAGTGACAAAGAACTCATGCGCCCTGCTCCGAAAAATTGCCAAAGATGGTCTGGGTCCAGGCAATCACGCCGGTGAGGATCAGGGGAGGCACCATGAGCGCGTAGACGATCCATTCGGGGAAGGCCAGCATCATCGTGGTGGTTTGTGCTTCGTAGGCGCTGAGACCGCCCACGCCGGTGCGCCAGGCCAACAGCAGCATGGCGCCACCCAGCAGGAAACTGCCAAAGCGGTCCAGCTGCGCGTTCGTGCGGTCAGACAGCTTGGCGGTGAAGAAATCCACAATGATGTTTTCCCGCTTGAGCTGGCACCACGGCAGGAACATGGCCACGGCCGCACCGGCGGTGACGGCGGTGAGCTCGTAGTCGCCCACCAGCGTCACGCCGATGGTGTTGCGCCCGATGAGGCTCACGCAGGTGATCAGGGTGATCACGGTCAGCAGGACGCCGGCCAGGATGGCGCTGGCGCGGGCCAGCAAGGACAGTAGCTTCAATTCTTCACCCTCAAAAAAAGAAGACCGGCTTCCATTCGCCGGCAAAGGCGAACAGCAAGCCGGTCGCTGCACCCCAGCGCGGCGTCGCGCTTGGGCCGGCCGGATTATCGCCGGTCGTTACTTCTGGTACTTGGCGATCAGGGCTCGCGCCTCGGACACCAGTTTGGCCCCGTCAATGTTCTTGGCCTTCATCTCGTTGACCCAGTCGGTCTCCACCGTGGCCGCCGTGCGCCTCCAGCGCTGCGTCTCGGCCAGGTCGAGGGCCACGATGTTGTTGCCCGCCTTCTCGGCGATCGCGCGACCGGCTTTGTCGCCGTCGTCCATGGCGCGCCCGAAGAAGGCCGCTGTCTCGATGCCCGAATTCTTGTCGATCACCGCCTTGAGGTCGGGCGGCAGCTTGTCATAGGAGGCCTTGTTCATCGAGAAAGCGAAGGTCTGCGTGTACAGGCCTTCCTTGCCGGCAAAGGTGGTGTGGTTCTTCACCAGCTCACTCACTTTCAGCGCGGGCGTCACTTCCCAGGGAATGGTGGTGCCGTCGATCGTGCCCTTGGACAGCGCATCGGTCACCGCCGGCACGGGCATGCCCACGGGGGTTGCGCCCAGTTTGGTCAGCATGTTGCTGATGACGCGCGATCCACCGCGCACCTTCATGCCGCGCAGGCTTTCCAGCCCGTTCACGGGCGTCTTGGTGTGGAACAGTCCAGGGCCGTGGGTGTGCACGGCGATCAGCTTGACATCCTTGAATTCGTCGGCCGCGAACTTCTCCACGTATTCCTGCAGCGCGCGCGAGGACTGCTCGGCCGAGCCGCTCATGAAGGGCAGTTCGAACACCTCGGTCTTGTTGAAGCGACCGGGTGTGTAACCCAGCACCGTCCAGGTCAGGTCCACCACGCCGTCACGGGCCTGGTCGAAGAGCTGTGGCGGCGCACCGCCAAGTTGCATGGCGTGGAACAGCTGCACCTTGATCTTGCCGCCGGACTCGGCCTCGACCTTCTGCGCCCACGGAATCAGGGCCTTGGCGGGAATGGTGGCTTGCTGCGGCAGCATCTGGTGCAGGCGCAGGGTGACGGTCTGGGCCAGGGCCGAGCCGGCCAAGGTGGCAGCGGCAATCGCGCCCACGGCCAGCAGGGTGTTGCGGCGGCTGAGGAAGGTCATGGATTTGTCTCCGGTTTGAGGATGGTTGGTCCGGGTGACGGGCAACATCGCCTGGCCCCGGATCGCTTGTATTCGAACACCCGGACTGTGCATGGGCCACGGTGTTAACGCCAGTGTTCGCAGAGACTTTCAGTTATGCCGTTATTTTATGAAACGACCTGCGAAGGCCCCGGCATGGCAGGCCAGGAGCCCATCGATGCCCCTTTTTCCGGGATGGAAGTACAGTCGCCGCTCCACCCCAACAAGAGGACGACACATGACACTGCGCCAACATGCCCCCTTCCGCGCCGACCACGTCGGCAGCTTCTTGCGTCCGGCCTACCTGCTGGAAGCGCGCGACCAGTTCTTCAACCAGAAAAGCATCACCGCCGAGCAACTGCGCCTGGTGGAAGACCGGGCCATCACCGAGATCGTGAAGTTCCAGGCCGACGTCGGCTTGCAGTCGATCACCGACGGTGAATTCCGCCGCACCTATTTCCACCTCGACTTTCTGGAGCAGCTGGGCGGTGTGGTCACGGAAGCCGGCCAGCTGGCGGTGCAGAACGCCGATGGCACGACCAGCCTCTCTCCGCCGATCATCAAGGTGATCGACAAGGTGCGCCACGCCAAGAACATCCAGCTGGCCGACTTCCAGTACCTCAAGGCGCAGGTGGAAGCCTTGGGCAAACCCGGCCTCACGCCCAAGGTGACCATCCCCTCGCCCACCATGCTGCACTTCCGCGGTGGACGCGCCGGCATCAGCAAGGTGGCCTACCCCGAGCTGGATCCCGAGTTTTACGACGACGTGGCCAAGGCCTACGGCGACGAACTGCAGAGCCTGGCCGATGCCGGCTGCACCTACGTGCAAATGGACGACACCAACATGGCCTACCTGTGCGACGAGCGCATGCGCGAAGCCGCCCGCAGCCGCGGCGACGACCCGAACGAACTGCCGCACCGCTACGCCCAGTTCATCAACAAGGTGGTGGCACACAAGCCCGCCGGCATGACGCTGGCCATGCACCTGTGCCGTGGCAACTTCAAGAGCACGCACGCGGCGGCCGGCAACTACGAGCCAGTGGCCGAGGCGCTGCTCTCCGAAATGAAGCTCGACGCCTTCTTCCTCGAATACGACGACGACCGCTCGGGCGACTTCCGTCCGTTGCGTTATTTGTCGAAAGACAAGATCGTGGTGCTGGGCCTGGTGACCACCAAGTTCGGTGAGCTGGAAACCAAGGACGCGCTCAAGCGCCGCATCGAAGAAGCTGCGAAATACGCGCCGCTGGACCAGATGTGCCTGTCACCCCAGTGCGGTTTCTCGTCAACCGTGCACGGCAACAACATCGCGATGGAAGACCAGCGGCGCAAGCTGGCGCTGGTGGTTGAAACGGCCCAGGAAGTCTGGGGCTGAACCAACGCAAAAGGGCCGCGCAAAGCGGCCCTTTTGCATTCAGGGGGTCACCCCATCATTTGATTTGCTTGGCAATCAAGGCTCGGGCTTCACCGACGAGCTTCGCGCCGTCGATGTTCTTGCCCTGCACTTCCTTGATCCAGTCGGCCTCCACCGCCACGGCTGCGGCCTGCCAGCGTTTGGTCTCGGCGGCGTCCAGCGTCACGATGTTGTTGCCTGCTTTCCTGGCGACTTCCAGACCCGCCTTGTCACCCTCGTCCATGGCGCGACCGAAGAAGGCCGCGGTCTCCACGCCCGCGTTCTTGTCGATCACCGCCTTCAGATCGGCCGGCAGCTTGTCATAGCTGGCGCGGTTCATCACCAGCGCAAAGGTCTGGGTGAACAGGCCGGTGGGGCCCGCGAAGCTGGTGTGGTTCTTCACCAGTTCGGCGATCTTGAGCGACGGTGTCACCTCCCACGGAATGGTGGTGCCGGCGATCGTGCCCTTGGTCAGCGCATCGGTCACCGCCGGCACCGGCATGCCCACCGGCGTGGCGCCGAGTTTGGCCAGCATGTTGCTGATCACGCGCGAGCCGCCGCGGATCTTCATGCCGCGCAGGCTCTCCAGACCCGTCACCGGGTCCTTGGTGTGGAACAGTCCCGGGCCGTGGGTGTGGGCGGCCAGCAGCTTAACGTCCTTGAACTCGTCGGCGGCGAACTTCTCCACGTACTCGTGGAAGGCGCGTGAGGCCGGTTCGGCCTGCCCACTCATGAACGGCAGCTCGAACACCTCGGACTTGTTGAAACGTCCCGGCGTGTAGCCCAGCACCGTCCAGGTCAAGTCCACCACACCGTTGCGGGCCTGGTCGAACAGCTGCGGCGGCGTGCCGCCCATGGACATCGAATGGAACAGCTGCACCTTGATGCGGCCACCGGACTCGGCTTCGACCTTCTTGGCCCAGGGCGCAATGGCGCGCGCGGGAATGGTGGCCGACGGCGGCAGGAACTGGTGCAGGCGCAGGGTGACGGTCTGCTGGGCCAGGGCGTTGCCCGCCAGGGTGGTCGCGCCGAGCGCAGCCAGGGCCGCGATGGCGTTGCGGCGTCGTAGAAGGGTCATGGAGAGGCTCCTGTCATGCGGGGAAAGGGAATCGGGCGGCGGACCCGCGTGGGCCACGCCAGGACATGTGTCACGTCAGACACAAGGCCCACACTGTGCTGCCGCGCACGGCTGTTCGCCAGCCCCTGTCGCCACTTGCTGCTATCGCATGTCGGCATGAAACTTCCGCGCCGCCAGGCGATCCCGCGCGGCCCGGGCCGATAACATGCACGCATGAAACCCGCACTCGCTTTTCACTTCGACTTCATTTCTCCCTTCGGCTACTTCGCTTCGCTGCGCATCGAAGACCTCGCCGCGCGGCACGGGCGAACCGTCGAATGGCACCCCATGCTGCTCGGCGTGTCGGTGATGAAGGTGATGGGTCTCAAACCCTTGCTCGACACGCCGCTCAAGGGCCCGTACATCGAACGCGACGTGTTGCGCTACGCGCGCGAACACCAACTGCCGATGCAGCGCCGACCCAGCGACCCGGTGATGAATCCGCTGCCTTGCGGGCGCGCGCTCGCCTGGGTGAACCGCCACCAGCCGCAGAGCGCGGCCGAGGTGGTGCACGCCATCTACGGCGCGTACTGGAGTCAGGGCCTGGACCTCTCCACGCCCGAGTCGCTGGTGCCGGTGGTGGGTGAGGCGATTGCGCAAGCCACCGCCAGCGACGAAGCCGCGGCGCTGTTGCGCGCGGAGGTCGACGCCGCGCTGCAAGCCGGTGTGTTCGGCTCACCCACCGTGGTGGTGGACGGCGAGCCGTTCTGGGGCATCGACAAGTTCGAGCAGATCGACCGCTGGCTCACGCGTGGCGGTTGGTGAGCTGCGGTTCGTGAGCCTCAGCCGAAACGGATCTCGACCGTCAACGCGATCGCGGCGAGCGCGGCGAGCAACTTCTCTGACAGCGCCTCATCGGCCGCGCCGCCCAGCGTGATCAGCGCGCGCTGGCGGCCACCTTCGTCGCTGGCCTCCACGCGCACCGCGCGCTCGGGCGCCAGCCCCTGCGCGATCTCGCTCAGGCGGATCTCGATCGCGCGCAGCCGCAGCGTGGGCTTGAACACCTTGCCGATCGCTGTGAGCGGCAGTGCATCCACCACCACCACGCGCTTCGGAACGGCCGGCCGTTCGTACACCTGCGGCGCCACCTCGCGCAACAGCGCGTCGGCGTCCTGCCCCGCACCGGCCCGCAGCACCACAAACGCCACCGGCACCTCGCCCGCGTAGGCATCGGGCTCGGCCACCACGGCGCACTGAAGCACCGCAGGGTGGGCCATGAACGCGTCTTCCACCAGACCGGGATCGATGTTGTGTGAGCCACGGATGATCACGTCCTTGGCACGTCCGGTGATGTGGATGCGGCCCGCCTCATCGAGGTGACCGAGATCGCCGGTGACGATCCAGCCGCGTTCGAACAGGCCGGCGTTGCGCTTCGCATCCAGGTAGCCCGGGCTCAAGTGCGGACCCCGAAGCGCCAACACGCCGGTCTCCCCCGCTGCGCATCGCTCGTCGAGCTTGGCTTCGCCATCGCGCCAGGGCACGGCGTGCACCTCGGTATAAGGCAGGCGCAGGCCGGCCGAGCCGGGCGTGCGCGGACCCAGCAAGGGTTCGATGCTCACCAGCCCGGCGCACTCGGTCATGCCCAGGATGTTGCGCACGGGAATACCGGTGGCGGCCTCGAAGCGCTGCGCCAGCTCGGCTGGCAGCGGAGAGCCGCCAGTGAAGGCGGCGCGCACGCCCTCGATGTTCGCGTTCACCGGCACGCCCAACAGGCTGGCCAGCACCGTGGGCACACAGGCCAGGTGCGTCACGCGCTCGCGCTCGCAGAATTGCCAGTAGGCCTTCACAAAACCGGTGTTGCGCATGCCAGTCAACGTGGGCAGCACCTGGCGCGCGCCGATGGCCAGCAACGCCAGGCCATACACAAAGGCACCCGCCACGTGGAACAGCGGAAAGCCGTTGACCTCCACCGCCGTCTCGTCCATGTCGTAGAAGGCGTGTGCGAACCAGGCCGTGTGCGCCTCGTTGCCGGCGGTGTGCTGCGCGAGCTTGGGCGCACCCGTGGTGCCGCCGGTGTGGAACAGCGCCACCACCCGGTCGGGGTTCAGGTCGGGCGCGAACGTGAGGGTGTCGGGCTGCGCGGCCATCAGCTCTTGCAGCGAGGGCGTGCCGGGCACGGCCTCAGTCACGCGGACGGGCACGAGAACGGTGGCGTGCAGCGCCTGCACGGCCAGCGCCGTGGGCCACACCGCCAGTTCGTCGTTGGGCCCCAGGGCCACCAGCACCTTCGCACCCGAAGCCTGCAGCAACGCGGCGATGTGATCCGGCTGCAGCAAAAAGTTGATCGGGCACACGCGCCCGGCGAGCTGCGCGCCCCAGAGCACGGCATGCGCCTCGGGCGTGTTGGGCGCTAGCATGGCCACGGTATCGGCCTCGTGCACACCGAGTGCTCGAAAGGCGTTGGCCGCGCGGTGGATGTGGGCCAACAGTTCGCGGTAGGTGACGCGCTGCGGTGGCGTGTCCATCCCCGCGTCGGGCAGGAAGGTGAAGGCTTCGCGTTCAGGGAAACGTTCGGCCGTGGCGCGAATGAGTTCGTAGGGCGTGCGGTGAGGCGCCACCGCAGACAGCGCAGAACGCTCCAGCGCCTCGATGTCGGCCAGCGTGGCGAACGCCTTCATGCCAGGCCGAGCAATCGCACCGCATTGCCCTTCAAGATGCCGGGCATCACCTCGGGCTTGAAGCCGGCCACTTCAAAGTCCTTCATCCAGCGCTCGGGCGTGATCAGCGGGTAGTCGCTGCCGAACAGGATGCGGTCTTTCAGCAGCGTGTTGGCGTATTGCACCAGCTGTTTCGGAAAGTACTTCGGGCTCCAGCCGCTGAGGTCGATCCACACATTGGGCTTGTGCGTGGCCACGCTGAGTGCTTCGTCTTGCCACGGAAAACTCGGGTGCGCCATGACGATCTGCATGTCGGGGAAATCGATCGCCACATCGTCCAGGTGCATGGGGTTGCTGTACTCCAGGCGCAGGCCACCGCCGCAGCGCATGCCGCTGCCGATGCCGCTGTGCCCGGTGTGAAAGATCGCAGGCAGCTT
>JBKBWW010000113.1:0-11480 GCA_046314475.1 Hydrogenophaga sp. | reverse complement strand
GCCCCTGCGCTGCTCAGCCCGGCCACACGGCACAAGCGGGATCGGGATCGGACTACCCCTCCGGCGCGCGCGCCTTGCCCCCTCTCCCTCTGGGAGAGGGCTGGGGTGAGGGCTCCCCAGCCGATCCGAGCAACGCAGCGTGCCCGAAGCGAAGCGAAGGGACAGCGAATTCGGCTCGCCTTTCTTTTGGGTGCTTTTCTTTGGCGAAGCAAAGAAAAGTGCCTCGGCCGCCGGGCCGAGACCCGCCCTGCAACGACCACGGAAACATCACGCCAAAGAAAACGGAACCCGCGCCGCCACAGCACACATCAACTCATACCCAATCGTGCCCGCCGCCGCGGCGACCTCATCCACCGACAACACGGCCCCGGCCCCAGAGCGCCCCCACAACACCACTTCCGATCCGATGCCGGCGGCATTGATGCCGGACAAGTCGATCGTGATCATGTCCATGCTGACCCGCCCCACCACCCGGGTTCGCACACCGTCCACCAGCACCGGCGTGCCATTGGGTGCGTGTCTCGGGTAGCCATCCGCATACCCACACGCCACCACCCCGATGCGCATGGCCTGGTCGGCGGTGAAGGTTGAGCCGTAGCCCACGGTGTCGCCGGCCTGCAGGCTCTGCACACCGATGACGCGGCTCGACAAGGTCATGGCCGGTTGCAGGTTCCACTCAAGCGCGGAGCGGGCGGGAAAGTCGGGCGCGCTGCCGTACAGCGCGATGCCTTCGCGCACCCAGTCGGCGGCCAGTGTCGTCACGCCTTCGCCGCGCAGCGCGTCGCCTGGGTTTCGCAGCAGGGCGGCGCTGTTGCACAGCGTGCGCTCGCCCGGCAGGTCGGCGGTGGCGGCTTCGAAAGCGGCCACCTGGTGGGCAATGCCGCGCTCTCCGTCGGCGTCGCTGAAGTGCGTCATGAGCGTGATCTCGTCCACCTGCGGCAGTGCGTTGAGCCGAGCCCAGGCGCTGCGAAACGCATTCGGTGTGAAGCCCAGGCGGTTCATGCCGCTGTTGAGTTTCAAGAACACGCGGTGCGGCACCAGCGTCTTGTGCGCGGCCAGCCAGTCGATCTGCTCGGTGCAGTGCACCGTGTGCCACAGGTGCAGGCGCGAACACAGCTCCAGGTCGCGTGGTTCGAACGCGCCTTCGAGCAGCAGGATGGGGCCGCGCCAGTCGAGCGCGCGGATGCGTTCGGCCTCATTCAGATCGAGCAGCGCAAATCCGTCGGCGGCGCGCAGGGCATCAAAGCAGCGCTCGATGCCGTGACCGTAGGCGTTGGCCTTGACCACCGCCCACACCCGCGCATCGGGAGCGCAGTCGCGAGCGCGTTGCAGGTTGTGGCGCAGGGCTTCGGGGTGGACGGTGGCGAGGATGGGGCGTGGCATGGGCGGGCGGTCGGGCGTGAGGTCCGTCATCGAAAGGCGTTGCAAGCGGGTTCAACGCCGGTGTATTCGTGGTCGTTTCAGGGCAGCGTGCTATAACCCCGCATCCCTTGGAGACCCCTGTCAACTGTCGCATAAAAAAGCCGCTGCGACCCGCTCAGCCACTCTGCGCTGAGGCCCTTCGGCGCTCAAAATCATCGCCATGAAGCGCGGCTTCTACACCATCATGACGGCGCAGTTCTTCAGTTCGCTGGCGGACAACGCGCTGTTCGTGGCCGCGATCGAATTGCTGCGCACACGCGGTTCACCCGAGTGGCAAAGCGCCGCCCTCGTTCCCCTGTTTGCGTTGTTCTACGTGGTGCTCGCGCCCTTCGTGGGGGCGTTTGCGGATGCGCGACCCAAAGGCCAGGTCATGTTCATCAGCAACGCCATCAAGGTGGTGGGCTGCCTGCTCATGCTCACCGGCGTGCACCCGCTGCTGGCCTACACGCTCGTGGGCCTGGGTGCGGCGGCCTACTCGCCGGCCAAGTACGGCATCCTCACCGAGCTGCTGCCGCCTTCACAGCTGGTCAAGGCCAACGGCTGGATCGAAGGCCTCACCATCGCCTCCATCATTTTGGGTGTGCTGCTGGGCGGCCAGTTGGTGAGCCCCTGGGTGTCGGCGCAACTGCTGGCCGTCGACATCCCCGGCTTTCACACCGGCATCCACCACCCCGCACAAGCGGCCGTGGCCGCGTTGATGTTCGTCTACATGCTCGCGGCCTGGTTCAACACCCGCATCCCGCTCACCGGCGTGACGCCGCGCCCCATGCCCACCAACCCCTGGGCGCTGCTGCCCGATTTCTGGCGCTGCAACAGCCGCCTGTGGCGCGACCGGCTGGGCCAGATCTCGCTGGCCACCACCACCTTGTTCTGGGGCGTGTCCGGCAACCTGCGTTACATCGTGCTGGCTTGGGCCGGTGCAGCGCTGGGCTACAGCACCACGCAGGCCTCGGCGCTGGTGGGGGTGGTGGCGCTGGGCACCGCGGTGGGCGCGGTGGTGGCGTCCATGCGCATGCGGCTGGACCAGGCCACGCGCGTGATGCCGCTGGGCATCGCCATGGGCGTGCTGGTGATCCTCATGAATTTCATTGACAACGTGTGGGTGGCCGCGCCGTTCCTGGTGCTGCTGGGTGGCCTGGGCGGTTTCCTGGTGGTGCCCATGAACGCGCTGCTGCAGCACCGTGGGCACAACCTCATGGGCGCGGGCCGCTCAATCGCGGTGCAGAACTTCAACGAACAGGCCTGCATCCTCACGCTGGGCGCGCTCTACGCCTCCTCCACGGCCTGGGGCTGGTCGGCCTTTGCGGCCATCACCGCGTTTGGTGTGCTGGTGGCCGGCTTCATGGCCGTGATCGCGCTCTGGCACCGCCACAACCAGCGAGCGCATCCGCACGAGCTGGAGCGGCTGTTGGAAATCGCGCGCCGCGACGACCTGCACGGCTAGGGCTAGAACCCGACGTTGGTCGGCGCAAAGCCGTCGAGGCTCACCAGCCGGTGCTGCGCCAGCACCTTGTACAGATCACTCTCGCTCACCGAGCGCGACAAGTAAGCGTCGCTGCCGGCCAGGCCCGCTTTCATGCGGTCCATGCTGCCGGCGGTGGGGGCGAACATGATCACCACCGGCGCGCCCTTGGGGCCCTTGGCCTGCTTGGCGGAGCGGCAGATCTGGTTGGCGTCGGGGTCGCCCTTGAGCCGGTCGATCACCACCAGGCGGTACGGGTTGGCCTTGAGCATCACCAGCGCCTGCGCCGCTTCTCGCGACCAGTCGATGGTGAGGCCGTAGCGCTTGAAACGCTTGAGCAGGATGCGGCCTTCCACCAGGCTCTCGGCCACCAGCAGCATGTCGCCGCGCGCCACGTCGGGCACGGCGGTCTTGTCGGTGCTGATGCGCGAGCGCGGCGCGCGGGTGGAGCGCGGTGCGGGTGGAGAGGGCAGGTCTTCCAGCCCGCCAAAGTCGGTCAGGCGCATCGTGCCCTGGCGGTTGTTGGGCGCGGCCGCGCGCTGCGGCGGCGGGGGCATGGCCGCCAGGGCGCGTTCCTCGCCGCGCTCCATGGGCCGGGTGGCCGGAAACTCGGTGTCGGCCGAACGGCGCCGGCGCAAGCTCACGGCCGGGGTCATGGGCCAGGGCGCTTCGTCGGGCGGCAGGGTGGCCGAAAAACCGCGGTCGGCGCCCATGCTGGAGGCCACCGGCGGCAGGTGGTCGGGCGCGGCCAGGCGACCACTGGCCAGGCGCATGCTGGCGTCCAGGCCCTGCAACTGTGAACTCTGGAAGGGCTGGGTGGCCGCAAATCCGCCCGCGGGCGCTCGTTGTGCCACGGCCGCGGGGCGCACGCCCACAATCACATCGAGTGCGTTGAGCACCGAGACCAGCTTGACGGGCTTGAGCTGCAGCGGCCAGCCGGTGCCGCCGTCGGACTGGCCCACCAGCAGGATCTTGCCGGGCAGCTCGGCGTAGCGGACCAGGTGCAGGGCCTGGGTGTTGTCGGCGTTGACGATCAGGATCTGGGCGTCCATCACCTCGTCCTGCACGGTGTAGCTGGGGGGGCGGCGCGCGGCCATGCGGAAAAAGGACTCGAAAGTGGCAGACTCGGCTTGCGTGAAGCCCACCAGCGCCACCGAATAAGCTGCCACCATCGATATGCCCCGCTCGCAGAATTGTTGGTTGATGTCGTAAGACCTTGATGAGTATGCCTTTTTTGTAACGAAATTCGCTGTCTCCAAGTCGTGCGTCAGTTGAAATGCGACACCTGTGGCGTTGCAGAGCCGGCGGATGGCGACCTAACTTTCACCCGACCATTCCCCCAAGGAGTCCCATGTCCAGCATCCACGACTTTGAAGCCCTGTCCATCGACGGCAAGCCGGTTTCGCTCGCGCAGTTCAAGGGCAAACCCTTGCTGATCGTCAACACCGCGAGCGCCTGCGGCTTCACGCCGCAGTTCGGCGGGCTGGAGAAACTGCACAAAACCTATGGCGAGCGTGGTCTGGTGGTGCTGGGTTTTCCCTGCAACCAGTTCGGCAGCCAGGACCCGGGCAGCAACGACGAGATCGCCAGCTTTTGCCAGCTCAACTACGGCGTGACCTTTCCCATGATGGGGAAGATCAACGTCAATGGCGCAGAAGCCCACCCGCTGTACCAATGGCTCACGGCCGAAGCGCCAGGCTTGCTGGGCAGCAAGGCCATCAAGTGGAACTTCACCAAGTTCCTGGTGGGCAAGGACGGGCGGGTGATCAAGCGCTACGCGCCGCAGGACGCGCCGGAGAAGCTCGCCGCCGACATCGAGGCGGCGCTGGCCTGAGCAGGCCCTTTACCGCAACCAGCCGCGCTTGCGGAAGTACAGCATGGGCACCACGGCCGAGAGCACCATCAGCGCGAGCGCCAGCGGGTAACCGTAGTGCCACTGCAGCTCGGGCATGAACGCGAAGTTCATGCCGTAGCTGCTGGCCACCAGCGTGGGCGGCAGCAGCGACACGCTGGCCACCGAGAAGATCTTGATGATCTTGTTCTGGTTGATGTTGATGAAACCGACCGTGGCGTCCATCAGGAAGTTGATCTTGTCGAACAGGAAGGCGGTGTGGCTGTCGAGCGAGTCCAGATCGCGCAGGATCTGGCGCGCGTCTTCAAACTGCTCGGCGCTCAGCAGGCGGCTGCGCATCATGAAGCTGACCGCGCGGCGTGTGTCCATCACGTTGCGGCGGATGCGGCCCGACATGTCTTCGTGGCGCGCAATGGCGGAGAGCGCCTCGCTCAGCAGGTTGTCCGAGGCGTTGCTGTTGAGCACCTTCTTGCTCACCGTTTCGATCTCGTCGTAGATGTCTTCGAGCGTGTCGGCGCAGTACTCGGCGTCGGCGTCGAACAGCATCAGCAGCACGTCCTTGGCGTCCTCGATCAGGCCCGGCATGCGGCGCGCGCGCATGCGCAGCAGGCGGAACACCGGCACGTCTTCGTCGTGGATGGAGAACAACACACCCTGGCTCTTCAAGGTGTCGTTGTGCTCGTTCAGGATGAAGGCCACCCGGACCGCGCGCGGGTCTTCCTCGTCGTCGATCAAGAAGTCGGAGCGCACATGCAGCTCGCCGTTGTCTTCCTCGAAGAAACGGGCCGATTCCTCGATGTCCTCGTCCATCGCGTCTTCGGGAATCGACAGGCCGAAATGCTGTTTGACCCAGCGGCGCTCTTCGGGGGTGGGGTCTTCGAGGTCGACCCAGATCGGCTTGAATTGCGCGAGCTCTTCGAGCGACTCGATCTCTTCCTGGAAGAGGCGGCCATTGGCCAGGGTGAATACGTTGAGCATGGAGCGCTCCCGGCGAAGTCTGCTGTCTGAAAGGGCGGGCCGCGTGGGCGGGCCCGAGGGCGGGTAGGGTGCTTTCAGCCAGCAGGCCGCCCGGTTCAGCTCACCGCACGGCGGCGGCAATCAGACGGTGGCGGGGGTGGCTGAAAGCACGCAACTGGGGGGCGTGCTGTCCATGGGGTTCTCCGGGGGTGGGTTTGAGTGGCGAATTATGGCACCGCAGCAGCGCTCGCGAGGGGCGCATGAGGTGCCAGAAAGCGCAGCAGTTCGTCTTTTCGGCGCCAGGCATCGTGCTCGCCCAGTTCGATCAGCGCGTGCACGAAGCCGGGTTCAAACAGCAGGTAGCTGGCCAGAGCTGCTGCGCTGCCGGCCGCGCCGCGCGCGGTGTCGAGCGCGCCCAGCCCCGCCAGCGTGTTGCGGGTGGGGGCGGGCAATTCACCGATGTGTTTGCGCGCCAGCTCGTCGAGGGAGAAGCTGGGCTGGATCGCCAGCACGTCGACCGGCCGGTAGGGCAGGGCCGCGGCCAGCGAAGGCGGCAGGCGCGACAAGGTCTGGCTCACCCGCTGGGTTTGCTCCACATCCGCCTGCAAGGTGTCGTGGAACACGCTGGCCATGGCGTGGCCGGCGATGGTGCCGGCCGTGGGCTCGCCCGCCGCCCGCGCCACCATGCCCGAGCGCTGGGGCTGGCCCACGCCGATCACCAGCACGCGACGCGCACCGAAATGGATGGCTGGCGACAGTGGCGAGAGCTGGCGCATGGAGCCATCACCAAAGTGCTCCTTGTGGCCTTCGACCCAGAGCGGCACGGCCGGGAACAGGAACGGGATGGCGCTGGAGGCCATGAGGTGTTCGATGGTGATGGGCTGGAAATCCGCCCGGCGCCCGGGCCGGTGCCAGGCCTGCACCGGGTGGCCGGGGCGGGTCTGGCAGAAGGTCCAGTGCTCACCACTGGTGTAGCTCGACGCGGTGACGCCGAGCGCTTCAATGGTGCGCTGCCCCAGCGCGCGCTCCAGACCTTGCAGGTTGATGGCGCGGTGCAGTGTGTCCACCAGCGGCAGCGTGTCGAGCAGGGCGTGGTGGCGCCGCACCTGGCGCGCCAGTGTCCAGCCCGCGATCAGCCGGTTGGCGCGCACCCAGCCTGGTGCCTCCAGCCGGTAGACCTGCTCCGAGCGCAGGCCCATCCAGAATTGGGCGAGCAAGGGCAAGGCTGCTTGCCCTTGTTCGGCCACGCTGGCCAGAAAGGCCGCGTTCAGTGCCCCGGCCGAGGTGCCGAACAGCCATTGAAACGGAAACGCCTGCGCGCCCTGGGGCTGCATGGCGGCCAGTGCCTTGAGCACGCCGGCCTGGTAGGCGGTGCGTGCGCCGCCGCCCATCAAGACCAGCGCGCACGCATCGGGGCTCGCCTCGTGCGAGGCGGGCGTGAGCATGTTGTGGGTGATGAGGGTGTCGAGTGACATGGGCTGTCGTGGATGGCGCCACTATAAGGAGATGCACGCAGATCACAGGCAGGCAAGGGCACGAGGACGCGGCGAATGCTGACAGACGGGGACGCGCCTGGCCCCCATGATCCACCCAGGAGCACCCCGACCATGACACACACACGCCGCTGGGCCCTTGCATCATCCGCCGTTGCGGGGCTGTTGGCCGCCGCCTGGCTGGCGCTGTGGGTGGCCGTGCCCAACGACGACGAACTCGCGCGTCGCGTGGAGGCCGAGTTCGAGGCGCGTCTCGGACAGAAGCTGGTGGTCGGCGCCGTGCACTGGCGCTTGCTGGGTCTGCCCAGGGTCGAGGTGCTGGACGCGCGCACCGGGCAAGCCGAAGCCATTCGCGTTCGCCGTGTCGCCATCTATCCCGAACTCCTGCCCTTGCTGCGCCAGCGCTTCGTCATCAACCGGCTGCAGATCGATGGCGCCGTGGTGCCGCGCAGCGCCCTGGCGGCCTACCGCGACAAGGCACAGGGCGGCATGGGTTCGGTGGTCGTGCGCGCCGTGGCGTTCACGGACACGACCTACATCGCCTACAGCGGCGTCCCCGTGGTGTCCGAGGGCGAGATCGAGTTCGACGATGACCGGCTGCCCCGTCGGGTGCGGGTGCACCGTCCCGGGGTGAACCCGCCGGTCTCGCTGGACGCGACACGGGACGGCAAGACCGAGAACGGCGCAGACCTGTACCGGCTGCGGTTGCAAGGTGGCGGTGGCTCGGCCAACGGGCAGGCTCGCCTGGCCTCGGCGGCCGACGGCGTCAGGGTGCTCACCGGTGAACTCGCGCCGCGCAACGTGGAGGTGCTTGCCTTGCTGGCGGCTTTTCATCGCCGCTCGCCCATCAGTGGCCTGGCGTCCGGCGAGACAGAGCTGCGCGCGCAAAGCGACACCTGGAGCGGCTTGTTCCGCTCGCTGCGCACGCGCAGCGTGGTGCAGGTGGAGGGCGCCAGGATCCTGCGCTTCGACCTCGACAAGGCGGTCAAGTCGGTCGGCAAGGACCGCGATGGCGAAACCCCGCTGGACAGCCTTTCCGGCGTCGTGGAAACACACAACACCGAGCAGGGCCTGAAGGTCGAGTTCACCCGTGTGAAAGCCGCGGCGGGCCCTTACATCGGCACGGGCCAGGCGACGGTGTATCGCAAGCAGATCGATGCCCAGGGCACGCTGGCGGTGGGCGGCGGCTTGCTGGAGGTGCCGTTTGCGCTGCGTGGGCCGACCCGCCAGCCCGAGGTGCAGATTGCGTGGGGCACCCTGGCGGGTGCGGCGGTGGGCACGGCGGTGTTGCCGGGCATCGGCACGGTGCTGGGCGCCACCATCGGCGGGATGCTCAGCGGGCCGCCGCAGGCTGCCGACCCGCCCGCGCCGGCCAAGCCGCCCCGGCGGTGAACGCGTGCGCCGTGCTTCTCAGGTCGCGGAGCCGGATTTCGCCGCTGAGCCGCGGCTGAGCAACCAATACAAGAAGATCGCGCCGAAGGTGGCGGTGCCGATGCCGCCCAGACCGAACTGGCCGAACTTCAGCGTGTACTCGCCAGTGCCCAGGATGATCGGAATCGCGGCCACGAGCAGGTTCTTGTTGTCGGAGAAGTCGACCTTGTTGTCGACCCAGATCTTGGCGCCGGCAATCGCAATCAGGCCAAACACCACGATGGACACACCGCCCATCACGGCCAGCGGAATGGCCTGGATCAGCGCGCCGAATTTCGGTGAGAAGCCCAGCACGATCGCGATGACCGCAGCCACCACAAACATCGCGGTGGAGTAGATCTTGGTGGCGGCCATCACACCGATGTTTTCGGCGTAGGTGGTCACACCGGTGCCGCCGGCCGCGCCACTGACCATGGTGGCCACGCCGTCGCCGATGAAGGCTTTCCCGAGATACGGGTTGAGGTCGCGCCCGGTCATGGCGCTCACGGCCTTGATGTGGCCCAGGTTCTCCGCCACCAGGATCAACGCCACCGGTGCGATCAGCAGGATGGCCTGCGCCTGGAACACTGGCGCGGCAAAGGTGGGCATGCCGAACCACGCGGCGTTGGCGATGCCGGAGACGTCGATGGGTTTGCCCAGGCCCAGGCCGTTGGTGAGCACGGCGTAGACCACGCTGGCCACGATGAGGCCGACCAGGATCAGGAGGCGCTGCGTCATGCCGCGCGCATACACAGCCACCAGCGCCACGCTGATGAAGGTGATGGCCTGCATCCAGGCGTCAAAGCCGGTGGGCGCCATGTTCTTGATGGGAATGGCCGCGAGGTTCAGGCCGATGACGGCGACCACGGTGCCGGTGACCACCGGCGGCATGAGGCGTTCGATCCAGTGCACGGCCGCGCCTTCGTCCACCTCGTCCACTTCCATGCCGGCCATGGGCGTGGATCGGGTGTGCTTCACGTTGGTGGCGTGCACGATGACGCCGATGACGGTGTAGACCAGGCCGCAGATGATGATGCCGCCCAGGGCCACGCCCAGGTTGGCGTTGGGGCCCGGCCCGGCGTAACCGCTGGCCGCGATCACCACGCCGATGAAGGCGAAGCTGGAGCCGAGGTAGCTGGGGACCTTGCCGCCGGTGATGAAGAAGAAGATGAGCGTGCCGATGCCGCTCATGAGGATGGCCACGTTGGGGTTGAAGCCCATGAGCAGCGGAGCGAGCACCGTGGCACCGAACATGGCGATGACGTGTTGCACGCCCATCACGGTGGTCTGTGGCCAGGGCAGTCGCTCGTCGGGGGCGATCACGCCGCCGTTGTCGAGGGTGGTGGACGGTTTCTCTGTCCAGTTGAACATGCCCATGCGGTGTCTCCTTGTGGTGCTGGTTGGCTGGCCTGGTGGCCCGCCGGGATTGTGCCCGCAAGCCCGGTGCAGCGCCTTGCATGGCGCTTGCGCTGTTAACCTGATGGCCAAAAAGAGGACAACGGCATGAACGAGACAAACCCACCCCCCTTCATCCCGCAGATCCGGCTCTACCAGCAATGGCTGGCCGAAGAGCGCGGCCTGCATTTCGACGACTACGACGCGCTCTGGCGCTGGTCGACCACCGAGCTGGAAGCCTTCTGGCAAAGCATCTGGGACTACTTCGACATGCGCTCGCCCACGCCGCACACCGCCGTGCTGGAGCGCAACGTGATGCCCGGTGCGAAGTGGTTTCCGGGTGCGCAGGTGAACTACGCGCAGCAGGTGTTTCGCCACGTGCAGCCCGCGCACGAGGCCGGCTTCATGGCGATCGTGAGCCGCAACGAGAAGGGCCGCCACGTGGAGATGAGCTGGCCCGAGTTGCGCCGCCAGGTGGCTTCGATGGCGCTGCACCTGCAGGCCCAGGGCGTGCAGCCCGGCGACCGCGTGGCCGCGTACCTGCCCAACATCCCCGAAGCCATGGTGGCGATCCTCTCCAAGGTGAGCATCGGAGGCGTGTGGAGCATCTGCGCGCCCGACATGGGCACCCACGCCGTGCTCGACCGCTTCCGCCAGATCGAGCCGGTGGTGCTGATCGCCTGCGACGGCGTGACCTACGGCGCGCGCGACTTCGACCGCCTGGCCGTGGTGGCCGAGCTGCGCGCGGCCCTGCCCACGGTGCGCCATGTGGTGCTGCACACCAACCTGGCCGAGGATGAGGACGCCGCCGACCTCGCACGGCGGGCCGCCGCACCTTGCACGTCTTTTGCCGAGGCCACCGCGCGCATGGACGCGGCCGTCGCGCAGTTCGAGCCGCTCTGGCTGCCCTTCGACCACCCGCTGTGGATCGTGTATTCGAGCGGAACCACCGGCCTGCCCAAACCCATCGTGCACGGCCACGGCGGCACCACCATCGTGGCGCTGGCGCTCAAGCTGCTCCACAACGACATCGGTTGCAGCTACGAGCCCAACAGCTGGGGTGAGCGTTACCACTGGTACAGCTCCACCGGCTGGGTGATGTGGAACGCGCAGACCGGCGGCCTGCTCGGCGGCACCACCTGCGTGATCTATGACGGCAACCCCGGCGGCTCCAAAGAGAACCCCGACTGGACCACGCTCTGGCGCTTTGCGGCCGAGCAGGGCGTGACCTTCTTCGGCGCGGGCGCAGCGTTTTTTGCGAACTGCTTCAAGGCCGGCGTGGACCTGTCGGCGTGTGGGGACCTGTCGGCCGTGCGTGCGCTGGGCACCACCGGGTCGCCGTTGTCGGAAGACGCGCAGAACTGGGGGACTGAGCAGTTTCGCAGGGTGTGGGCGGCAGAAGACCGATCCACCGCCGGGCCGCCCCAAGGTGGATCAGCCCCCTCGGGGGGCAGCGGACCACGCGCAGCGGGGGAGCGTGGGGGCGACA
>JBKBWW010000112.1:0-11487 GCA_046314475.1 Hydrogenophaga sp. | reverse complement strand
CTCAAGGGCAAGCTCGGCGCCGACCTCAACCTGACTGGTGGTGGTCCGGCCCAGAGCGACGTGCAGAGCGACATCCAGCAGGCCCTGATGGCACTGGGCTACAGCGACAAGGACGCCGCAGCCGCCTTGAAGCCGCTGCCGGCGGATGTGGGTGTCAGCGAAGGCATCAAGCTCGCGCTCAAAGCATTGGCCAAGTAAACAAAGATGAGCATCCAGACCGACGACTTCGCCCCCGCGCCGCGCATGGTGTCCGCCGCGCCGGCGTCGCCCAAGGAAGAGGCGATCGAGCGCGCCCTGCGCCCCAAACTGCTCGACGAGTACGTGGGCCAGGTCAAGGTGCGCGAGCAGCTCGAAATCTTCATTGGCGCGGCCAAGAAGCGCAACGAGGCGCTGGACCATGTGCTGCTGTTTGGCCCGCCGGGGCTGGGCAAGACCACGCTCAGCCACATCATTGCGCAGGAGCTGGGTGTGAACCTGCGCCAGACCAGCGGGCCGGTGCTGGAAAAACCGAAAGACCTGGCCGCGCTGCTGACCAACCTGGAAGCGAACGACGTGCTCTTCATCGATGAAATCCACCGGCTCAGCCCGGTCGTCGAGGAAATCCTGTACCCCGCGCTGGAGGACTACCAGATCGACATCATGATCGGCGAAGGGCCGGCGGCGCGCAGCATCAAGCTCGATCTGCAGCCCTTCACCCTGGTGGGTGCCACCACCCGCGCCGGCATGCTCACCAACCCGCTGCGCGACCGCTTCGGCATCGTGGCGCGGCTGGAGTTCTACACCTCCGAAGAGCTGGGCCGCATCGTCAAGCGCAGCGCCGGCCTGCTGAACGCGCCCATGGACGAAGAAGGCGGGTTCGAGATCGCCCGCCGCTCGCGCGGCACGCCGCGCATCGCCAACCGCCTGCTGCGCCGCGTGCGCGACTTCGCCGACGTGAAGGGCACAGGCACCATCACCCAGGACATTGCCAACCGCGCACTCGCCATGCTCGACGTGGACCCGCAAGGCTTTGATTTGATGGACCGCAAGCTGTTGGAGGCCGTGATCCACCGCTTCGACGGTGGCCCGGTCGGGCTGGACAACATCGCGGCCAGCATCGGCGAGGAGCGCGACACGATCGAAGACGTGATCGAGCCTTACCTGATCCAGCAAGGCTTCTTGCAGCGCACGCCGCGCGGGCGCATCGCCACACTGGCGGCGTACCGGCATCTCGGGGTGGCCCCGCCCGCCACCGACAACGGGCTGTTCCAGCCCGGCAACTGAAGCCCAGACGCGCATGACGCCGCCGCCCGATCAACCATCCATCCTCGGGTCGTTGCCGGGCGCCGTGCACAACGCGTCGGAGAGCGCCACCACCGCGCTGTGCCGCGCAGCGCTCGGCCCGGTGAACATCCACCGCTACCTGCCGGTCTTCGTGCGCTTCGACGAAGAAGGCCGCGCTGGCCCCAGCTGGAACTGGGCCGCGGCGCTGCTGACGCTGAACTGGCTGGTGTTCCGCCAGCTCTGGGGTGTTGCCCTGGTGTACGTGGCGGCGGTGGAAGGCCTGGCCCTGCTGGTGTTGGGGCTGGGCCGCGAATGGCTGGCCACGCCGTCGCTGGCGGAGTGGGGATTTCTGGGTGCGATCCTGGTGCTGAGTTGCCTGATTCCCGGGGTGTATGGCAACGCCTGGCTGCACGCCGACACGCGCCGCCGCATGACGCGTGCTGTGCGCGAGGCCAAGACGGTGCGAGAAGCCTGCGCCACCCTGGCGCAACGCGCGAGCACCCGCAAGCGCCTGCTGGGCCTGGTGGTCATCAACGGGGTGCTTGCGGTGGCTGCGGTGGCGGCCTACTGGGGCTTGTCCCGGTGGGTTGACGACCGGTCGGTGCTGCCCACGGCGGTGTTGCCCGAGGTGGTGGCGCCCGTGGAGCCCACGGCGGTGCAGCCCGTGACACCAGCCCCTGCGCCGCCCGTTGATCCATCACCCGCGACGCCACCCACCGAACCCGTTGCCGAGCCGCCACCGGTGCAACCGGCCGAACCGGCGGCCCCGGAGCCCCCGCCCCCGGTGCCACCCGCACCCGTGGCGGTGCCAGTGCCGGCGCAAACGACCACCGCGCCGCCGACCCGCGCCGACCCGCTGGAGAGTTTCGCCATCAACGTCGGGCTGTTCGCCGACGCCACCAACGCCGACCGCGTGCTCACCCGTTTGACCGATGCCGGTTTGCCGGCCTATGTCCAGGTGGTTGACTCGCCCGGCGGCCAGCGTACCCGCGTGCGGGTCGGCCCGTTTGCCAGCCGGGCCCTGGCCGACGCGGCCGCAGCACGCATCCGCGCGCTGGGGCTGGACGCGGTGGTGTTCCGCCAGTAAGCCTGCATTCAGAAGGCCTGTGCTACATTGCCCTCCCATGCAAGCGCGCAACTTTTTTGCCTTCTATTTTTGGTTCTCAGTCCCCGGCGGACGAGAGGCGAGGCTGTAAGCGCATCACCGAATCTCGATCAAACCGCCGGAGCCCACAGCCCGGCGGTTTTTTTTCGTCCCTCTTCCCCACACCCGCAACACCAGCCCCAGGAGCCCCGTCATGACCGCGAAACATGCCCCCACCAGCAGCGATGCCTGGCACACCCGTTCGATCGACAAGACCAGCCAGACCGACGACGAACGCATCAAGGACATCACCGTGTTGCCCCCTCCCGAACACCTGATCCGCTTCTTCCCCATCGGCGGCACGCCGGTGGAGACGCTGATCAGCCAGACCCGACAGCGCATCCACAACATCCTGCACGGCCAGGACGACCGCCTGCTGGTGATCATCGGCCCGTGCTCGATCCACGACCCGGCGGCGGCGCTGGACTACGCGCGGCGCCTCAAACCCTTGCGCGAGAAATACGCCGACACGCTGGAGATCGTGATGCGCGTGTACTTCGAGAAACCGCGCACCACCGTGGGCTGGAAGGGGCTGATCAACGACCCCTACCTGGACGAGAGCTACCGCATCGACGAAGGCCTGCGCATCGCGCGCCAGCTGCTGATCGAGATCAACCGCCTGGGCTTGCCCGCCGGTAGCGAGTTCCTCGACGTGATCTCGCCGCAGTACATCGGGGACCTGATCGCCTGGGGCGCCATCGGCGCACGCACCACCGAAAGCCAGGTGCACCGCGAGCTGGCATCGGGCCTCTCGGCGCCGATCGGCTTCAAGAACGGCACCGACGGGAACATCAAGATTGCGACGGACGCCATTCAGGCCGCTTCGCGGGGTCACCATTTCCTGTCGGTGCACAAGAACGGCCAGGTGGCGATCGTGCAGACCAACGGCAACAAGGACTGCCACGTGATCCTGCGCGGCGGCAAGGCGCCCAACTACGACGCCGTCAGTGTGGCCGCATCGGTGAAGGAACTCGAAGCCGCCAAGCTGCCCCCGCGACTGATGGTGGACTGCAGCCACGCCAACAGCAGCAAGCAGCACGAGAAGCAGCTGGAGGTGGCGCGCGACATCGCCGGTCAGATCATTGGCGGCTCGCGCAGCATCTTCGGCGTGATGATCGAGAGCCACATCGAGGCCGGCGCGCAGAAGTTCACCCCCGGCAAAGACGAGGTGGGAGCGCTCAAGTACGGTCAGAGCATCACCGACGCCTGCCTGGGCTGGGGCGATTCGTTGCAGGCACTCGACGTGTTGTCCAGCGCGGTGCAGACCGCTCGCCAGACCAAGGCCTGAGCGGGCTGCGGGCTTTCACGGGGTGCTTCGCCACAGGCGAGGGCCACAATGGAAGGCCATCAGGAGATCCACCATGCGAAGCCAAGTCACCGTGAGTTGGGGCGCCCGCTCCACCTACCACTTCGATCTGGAAGAAGTGCAGCCCATGCCGCACGATCTGGCGCGCAGCTGGCTGGACGAGCAGTTCACGTTCCTGGGTTGCGAACCCATCCGGCCCACCGGCAAGGTGCTCACGGCCGACAAGGTGCTGAGCGTGGCCGAGGCCGTGGGCGAAGAGCGTTTTCGCGACGAGACGCACCGCGCCTGGGCCATGGCGTTTGCACGAGCGGCCAGCGCTGCGCTCGCCAAACCCGTCATCACGGTCGATGTGCCTGCGCAGGCCCTGAGTTACTAGATTCAGGCGGCCAGCGCTTTCAGCAAGCGCTCGTGCACGCCGCCAAACCCGCCGTTGCTCATGCAGACGATGTGGTCGCCGGGCTGGGTGGCCGATACCACCTGCGCCACCAGTTCGTCGATGTTCTTGCCCACCTGGGCGCGTGCGCCCATGGGGGCCAATGCCTCGGTGGCGTCCCAGTCCAACCCGCCCGAGTGGCAGAACGCGAGGTCGGCCGCTTCCAGGCTCCAGGGCAATTGCGACTTCATCGTGCCCAGTTTCATGGTGTTGCTGCGCGGCTCGAACACCGCCAGGATGCGCCCGCGTGGGCTGCCCAGGCGGAGCTGCAGGCCGTCCAGCGTGGTGCGGATGGCGGTGGGGTGGTGGGCGAAGTCGTCGTAGACGGTGATGGCGCCACCCCCACGCGCCACGGTGCCGCGCACTTCCATGCGCCGGCGCACGTTCTCGAAGCTGGTCAGCGCCCGCGCGGCGTCGGCCGGGGCCACGCCCACGTGTTCGGCGGCGGCAATCGCCGCGAGGGCATTGAGCTGGTTGTGCATGCCGCTGAGTGCCCATTCCACACGGCCCGCTGGCTTGCCCTGGTTCAGCACGTCGAAGGCATGGGGTTCACCCACGGCGGTGAAGTCGCTCACCGCCGCGCCAAAGGTGCGCAGCTCGCTCCACAGACCCTGGTGCAGCACGCGGTCCAGGCTTTCCTCCAGCCCGTTGGACACCACCCGGCCTGAGGGTGGCACGGTGCGGATCAGGTGGTGGAACTGGCGTTCGATGGCGGCGAGGTCGTCAAAGATGTCGGCGTGGTCGAACTCGAGGTTGTTGAGAATGGCCGTGCGCGGGCGGTAGTGAACGAACTTGCTGCGCTTGTCGAAAAACGCCGTGTCGTATTCGTCGGCCTCGATGGTGAAGGTCTTGCCTTGGCCCAGGCGCGCTGAAACCCCGAAATTCAAAGGCACACCGCCCACCAGGAAGCCCGGCTGCAGGCCATTGGCCTCCAGGATCCAGGTCAGCATGGCGGTCGTCGTGGTCTTGCCGTGCGTGCCGGCCACCGCCATCACATGCCGGCCTTGCAGCACGTGTTCGGCCAGCCACTGCGGGCCGCTGGTGTAGGCCGCGCCGCTGTCCATGATGGCTTCCATCAGGGGAAATTTGGGCGTGCCGTCGGGTTTGCGCGAGCGGCTCACCACATTGCCGATGACAAACATGTCGGGCTTGAGCGCGAGCTGGTCGGCGCCGAAGCCCTCGATCAGGTCGATGCCCAGCGCGCGCAACTGGTCGCTCATGGGGGGGTAGACGCCGGCGTCGCAACCGGTGACGCGGTGGCCGGCTTCGCGGGCCAGGGCGGCCAGACCGCCCATGAAGGTGCCGCAAATGCCCAGGATGTGAATGTGCATGCGGGGATTCTAGGTGGCGGCCCATCCGGTCCTTGCGGTCATGCCTGCAAGCGTGCGTCCTTCCTGCCTCGGGCGGGCACAATCCCGTTGATGGACGCAAGCCGGGACGACATCACCTTCGAAATCGCGGCCGTGGCCGCCCGCCTTGTGGCCGAGGATGGGCTGGAGTACGCGGCCGCCAAGCGCCAGGCCGTCAAACAGCTCGGCCTGCCCGCGCGCACGGCCCTGCCCGACAACGCCGCGCTGGAAGCGGCGGTGCGCGAACACATCGACATCTTCTGTGCCGACACCCAGCCGGGTGAACTGCTCGCCCTGCGCGAACTGGCCCTGTTGTGGATGGAGCGCCTCAAGGCCTTTCGCCCGCACCTGGGCGGCTCGGTCTGGCATGGAACCGCCACGCGCCACAGCGATCTCTATATGCAGCTCTTTTGCGACGACCCCAAGGCGCCCGAGTGGGCCTTGCTCGATCACCGCGTGGAGTACCACCCCGGCACCGTGAACGGCTGGCGCGGCGAGCCGGTGGAGGCGCTGACCTTGCGCACCCGCTGCGACGCGCTGGGCCAGTGGGTGCTCATTCACCTGATGGTGCACGAGCACGACGACCTGCGGGGCGCCCTCAAGCCCGATGCCCAAGGCCGCAAGCCGCGCGGTGATGCCGCCTCGCTGCGGCTGCGCATGGCCGGTGCGATCGATACCCCTGGACTGGACGAATGAAACTGCAACGAAGAACCCTCTTGATGACCGGAGCCGCCGTGGCCGCTGCCGGCGCGGGCGCCTGGGTGTCCTGGCGCCGCATCGCGCCTCAAGCCGTGTTGAGCGGCGCCGAGGCCGCTTTCTGGGCCGGCAACTTTGAAGGTCCCAACGGCGAGGCGGTGAACCTGGCGGCCATGCGCGGGCGACCCTTGCTGGTGAACTTCTGGGCCACCTGGTGCCCGCCGTGTGTGGAGGAGCTGCCCTTGCTCAACGCTTTCAACACGGCCAACGCTCCGCAAGGCTGGCAGGTGCTCGGCCTGGCGGTCGACCAGCCCAGCGCGGTGCGGCGTTTCCTGCAAAAACTGCCACTGAACTTCCCCGTGGGCATGGCCGGCTTCGCCGGCACCGAGCTCAGCCGCAGCCTCGGCAACCCCAGCGGCAGCCTGCCGTACACGGTGGTGTTCGGGGCCGAGGGCACCGTCCTGCACCGCAAGATCGGCAAGGTGTCCGAGGCCGACCTGGCCCAATGGGCCCAACTGGGCTGACACAACGGCGCTGCGTCGACCGCTGGTCCAGTGCCGGGAATGTCCGGCCATAAAGGACTAAATTCCAGCTTCGTCGCCAAAAATGGCGATGGGCCTTGCCCGGTGGGCTGGCGAGCCGGGTCGGTCCGAGCGTGTGCTACCGCACACCCCTTCGTGTACACTGCGGCACCCTGGCTGGTGGGGGTGGGTCGGCAATCTTGAAGTTGCTCGAACTTAGAACAAATTAGCCGCTTTTCGTTGGAGAAATCATGGATTTGAGAAAACTGAAGACGCTGATCGACCTGGTGTCTGAATCAAACGTGTCGGAGCTGGAGATCACCGAAGCCGAGGGCAAGGTCCGCATCGTCAAGAGCGCACCGGTGTCCGCGGCAGCCCCCGTGACCTACAGCATGGCGCCCGCACCCGTGGCGCCTGCGGTGGTGCCGGCGGTGGAAGCGGCGCCCGCTGCGGCGGCAGCACCCGCTGAGCCGGTCGGCCACACGGTCAAGTCCCCCATGGTCGGTACCTTCTACCGCGCCTCCAGCCCGGGCGCCAAGCCCTTTGTGGAGATCGGCGACACCATCAAGGAAGGCGAGACGATCTGCATCGTCGAGGCCATGAAGATCCTCAACGAGATCGAAGCCGACAAGTCCGGCACCGTGACCAAGATCCTGGTGGACAACGGCCAGGCCGTTGAGTACGGCCAGCCTTTGTACGTGATCGAATAAAGAAGGCCCCGAGCCCATGTTCAAGAAAATCCTGATCGCCAACCGCGGAGAGATCGCACTGCGCATCCAGCGCGCCTGCCGCGAAATGGGCATCAAGGCGGTGATGGTGTATTCGGAGGCTGACCGCGACGCCAAGTACGTGCGCCTGGCCGACGAAGCGGTCTGCATCGGCCCAGCGTCGAGCACCCACAGCTACCTCAACATGCCGGCCATCATCTCGGCCGCCGAGGTGACCGACGCCGAAGCCATCCACCCCGGTTACGGTTTCCTGTCGGAAAACGCCGATTTCGCCGAGCGCGTGGAAAAAAGTGGCTTCACCTTCATCGGTCCCTCGCCCGACTCCATCCGCCTCATGGGCGACAAGGTCTCGGCCAAGCAGGCCATGATCCGCGCTGGTGTGCCCTGCGTGCCGGGCTCCGAAGGTGCGTTGCCCGACGATCCGGTGATCATCAAGCGCACCGCGAAGGCCGTGGGTTACCCGGTGATCATCAAGGCCGCCGGCGGCGGCGGTGGGCGCGGCATGCGCGTGGTGCACACCGAAGCGGCGCTGCTGCACGCGGTGCAGACCACCAAGGCCGAAGCCGGTGCTGCGTTCGGCAACGCCGAGGTCTACATGGAGAAGTTTCTCCAGAACCCGCGCCACATCGAGATCCAGATCCTGGCCGACACGCACCGCAATGCGGTGTACCTCGGCGAGCGCGACTGCTCCATGCAGCGCCGCCACCAGAAGGTGATTGAAGAAGCGCCAGCGCCGGGCATTCCACGCCGCCTGATCGAGAAGATCGGCGAGCGCTGCGCCACCGCCTGCAAGAAGATCGGTTACCGAGGCGCCGGTACCTTTGAGTTTTTGTTCGAGAACGGCGAGTTCTATTTCATCGAGATGAACACCCGCGTGCAGGTGGAGCACCCGGTGACCGAGTGGATCTCCGGTGTGGACATCGTGCGCACGCAGATCGCGGTGGCGGCGGGTGAAAAGCTGCCGTTCACGCAGCGCCAGGTCCAGCTGCGCGGTCACGCCATCGAGTGCCGCATCAACGCCGAAGACGCCTACAAGTTCACGCCCTCGCCCGGTCGCATCACGACCTGGCATGCGCCCGGTGGCCCGGGTGTGCGCGTGGACTCACACGTCTACACCAACTACTTCGTGCCGCCGAACTACGACTCCATGATCGGCAAGATCATCGTGCACGGCGACACGCGAGAACAGGCGTTGGCCCGCATGCGCACAGCCTTGGCCGAGACAGTGATCGAAGGCATCAAGACCAACATCCCGCTGCACCGCGAGCTGATGGTGGACGCCAGCTTCGTGGCTGGCGGCACCAACATCCACTACCTTGAAGAGTGGCTTTCCCAACGTGAACGCTGATTCCGCTTCCCAGACCCAGCCATCCGCTGGGTCTCTTTTTGAGCTGGTGCTGATGGTGCCTGAAGCCTCGGTTGAGGCGGTGAGCGAGGCGCTGGACGCGCTCGATGCACTGAGCACCTCGGTGGAAGACGCCGACGCCATGACCGATGCCGAGCAGGCGCTGTTTGGCGAGCCCGGCATGCCGCCGCCCAAAGAGGGCTGGCAGCGTTCGCGCGTGGTGGCGCTGTTCGTGTCCGAGACCGCGGCGCGCGAAGCGGCCGAGCTGCTCAAGCTGCAGGAGTTCTTTGAAGGCTGTGCGGTGCTGGGTGTGCAGGCCGTGCCCGAGCAGGACTGGGTGCGGCTCACGCAGTCGCAGTTCACCCCGGTGGAGATCACGCCCACGTTCTGGATCGTGCCGAGCTGGCACGAGCCGCCCGCAGCGGCCGAGCAGGTCATCCGGCTCGACCCGGGTCTGGCCTTCGGCACCGGCACCCACCCCACCACCCGCATGTGTTTGCGCTGGACGGCGCAGCATCCACCGGTGGGCTTTCGGGTGCTCGACTACGGTTGTGGGTCTGGCATTCTCGCCATCGGTGCGGCCAAGTTCGGTGCGCGCGAAATCGTGGCGGTGGACATCGACCCGGCCGCCGTGGAGTCGACCCGCCTCAATGCCTCGGCCAACCACGTCACGCTGAGCGAAGGCCTGCCGGACATTGCCCGAGGTGAGCACGACCTGGTACTGGCCAACATCCTGGCCACGCCATTGAAGGTGCTGGCGCCGCTGCTGTGCTCGCACGTGCGCTCCGGCGGCCATCTCGTGCTCGCGGGCATCCTCGCGCGCCAGGCCGAGGAGTTGATCGAAGCGTATGCGCCTTGGGTGGCGTTGCAGGTCAGCGACGAAGAAGAGGGCTGGATCCTCATGACCGCGGTCAAGGCCTGAGCCGCCGCGCAGCGCCCCCGATAATCGGCGCATGAGTTTCACCACCCGTTGTCCGGCCTGCGGAACGACCTTCAGGATCGTTGCCGATCAACTGAAGATCTCCGAGGGCTGGGTGCGTTGTGGCCATTGCGCCGATGTGTTCGACGCCACGCTCTACCTGGAGCCCTGGACGCCGGACGCGCCAGCACCCGCCGGAGAGGCTCCTCCGCCCGAGCCGTCAACGCCGCAACCCGAACTCACCGCCGCCAGCGACCCGGCCGAGGACGAACTTGTCACCCGGCCGCCCATGCCGCTGCCCGACGAGCAGCGCGCCGATGCGCCGGACGAAGCGGACTTTGGCACCGAGCTTCAGCGCTTCGCTGCCGCCAAAGCCGCTGCGGACGCATCGGCGGCCAAGGTGGCGGCCAGCGTTTCCAAAAGTCCATCGTCGGTGGCACCTGCACCCGTCGCCGAGCCCGACGACGAAGCGGCGGATGCGCCCGAGCCCGAAGCCGTGCCGGGTTTTGTGCGACAGGCCCGCAAACGCGCCTTCTGGCAATCGCCCGGTGTGCGCATCGGCTTGTCCTTGCTGGTCTTGTTGCTGGGTGCGTTGCTCGCCGCGCAATGGGCGCTGCACGAGCGCGACCGGCTCGCAGCCTGGCGGCCTGACTTGAAGCCGCTGTTGCAGCAGGTCTGTGCGCCCTTGGGGTGCCGCGTGGGCGCGGTGCGCAACATCGAAGCCATCGTGATCGACAGCTCCTCGCTGGTCCGCCGACTCGGCAACTTCCACTCGTTCGACCTCGTGCTCAAGAACACGTCCGACATGGCCCTGGCGCTGCCCGCGCTGGAATTGAGCCTGACCGACACGCGCGACACGGTCATCTCGCGCCGCGTCTTCCTGCCCGAAGAATGGCCCGACGCTCCCGAGGTGCTGCCCGCACAGGGCTCGCTGACCGTGAGCTTTCGCCTGTCGCTTTCGGTCGGTGAAGCCACACCCATGGCCGGTTACCGCGCGCTGGTCTTTTATCCCTGACACCCCTCAACCTTCTGGAACGACTTCACCATGCCCATTCTTGTTTGCGGCTCCCTCGCCTTCGACACCATCATGACTTTCGAGGGGCGTTTTGCCGAGCAGATCCTGCCCAGCCAGCTGCACATCCTCAACGTGTCTTTTCTGGTGCCTGCGCTGCGCCGCGAATACGGCGGCTGCGCCGGCAACATCGCCTACGGCCTGAAGCAGTTGGGAGCACACGCCGTGCCCCTGGCCACGTTGGGCAACGACGGCCAGGAGTATCTGGAGCGCCTGCGTTCGCTGGGTGTGGACACCGCGCACGTGAACAGCGCGACCGAGAGCTACACCGCGCAGGCCATGATCATGACCGACCGCGACAACAACCAGATCACCGCGTTCCACCCGGGCGCCATGTCGATGGCCCACGACAACCCGGTGCCCGCGCGCACCGACATTGCGGTGGCCATCATCTCGCCCGATGGCCGCGACGCCATGTTGACCCACGCGCAGCAGTTGCATGCGGCGGGTGTGCCCTTCGTGTTTGATCCGGGCCAGGGCCTGCCCATGTTCAACGGCGAGGAACTCAAGCAGTTCATCGAGCTGGCGACCTGGATCACGGTGAACGACTACGAAGGCAAGATGCTGTCCGACCGCACCGGCTGGTCGTTTGAAGACATCGCATCGCGCGTGCGCGGACTCATCGTCACGCTGGCCGAGCACGGTTGTGAGGTGTGGGAAGGTGGTCAGAAGACCGTGGTGCCGGGAGTGAAAGCCACCGAAGTGGTCGAC
>JBKBWW010000111.1:0-11511 GCA_046314475.1 Hydrogenophaga sp. | reverse complement strand
CTACGCAGTGGTGTTTCTGGTCGGCATGGCCGGTGCCGCGGGCTGGATGGAGTTGCCCGCCGGCCTGCAGGTGCTGCAGCACCCCGCGCTGCTCGGGGCCAGCGGTTTCATGATGTTCGTCGAGTTTTTCGCCGACAAGATCCCGGTGGTGGATTCGCTGTGGGACATGGTCAACAGCGTGGTGCGCATTCCCGCCGGCGCTGCGCTGGCAGCCGGCGTGTTCGGTGCCGACAGCGGTGCCATGGCCCTGGCCGCCGCATTGCTGGGCGGCTCGCTCGCGGCCACCAGCCAGGCCGCCAAGAGCACCACGCGCGCGGCCATCAACGCCTCACCCGAACCGTTTTCCAACATCGCCATGAGCCTGGTCGAAGACGGCCTGGTGGTCGGCGCGGTCTGGCTCGCCACCAACCACCCGATCGCCTTCGGTGTGCTGCTGCTCATCACCGTGGTGCTGATGTGGATCGTCACCTGGATGCTTTTCAAATTCCTGCGCGCGGTGTTCCGCCGCGCTCGCGGCTTTTTCGCAGGCTCGGCTAGAGTCGCTGACTGATTGCAATTCGGAGAACACACATGCTTGAGTCGGTCCTGATCCAGAACTTCAAAGGGTTCAAGAACACCTTGATCAGCCCGTTCCGCAAGGTCAACTTGATCATCGGTGGGCAGAACGTCGGTAAGACCTCAGTGTTGGAGGCTGTGCAGATCAGCCTGGGCGGCGCAGAAACCACAGCTTTTCGTCAGAACGAGGGCAACGACTCCCACCGCTTTTCAGCCGCTGTCATGGCAAACCCCGGCCTCACCTTGTATGCCAAGTACTCCGATCAGGAATTCGTACTGACCAAACGTGAGGCTGTCGATTCGCGCTTGGCTGCAATGGTCACTTCAGACCGTCTTCATCTGCGAAGCAGTTCTAGCGGTCCATTTGGAACCAGCCATCGATTTGCGAACGATGTGGCCCGCAAAAGTCCAACCCCTCGCTGCGTGGCAGTTCCTTTATTTTTGCCGTCGCAGATGCACTTGGTCACCCTGTTTGGTCAGGTCATCTTGACGCGCAAGAAGCGCGAACTCACAGAGCTGTTGCGAAAGGTCGAGCCAAGACTGCTCAGTCTGGATGCGATCTCTCCAGACGGTGAGCAACGCGTGTACGCCGAGCTTGAAGGCGTTGATCAGGCGCTGCCTCTCACGCAAATGGGACACGGCTTCAGCCGTTTGGTGCACCTCTTTTCAGAGATGTTGGTCTCCGACGCTCAAATTGCGCTGATCGATGAGGTCGAAAACGGCATTCACTACAGCGCGTTGCCAACGCTGTTTCAAGGCATCAAGACGGTGGCGCAAGAGCGCGATGTTCAGTCGTTAATCACCACGCACAGCTGGGATTGCCTGCAGGCCGCGTGTGAGGTTTTTGAAGACACGCCAGACATGTTTCAGGTGATCCGGTTGGAACGCGATGACGACGATGTGAGGGCAGTGTGCATCGACGGCGCCCGCATGCTGCGTCTCATGGCTGATGAACGGGAGGTCCGCTGAGATGGCCTCCAGATCACCAAAAATCGCAGATCGACCGCTTCAATCCCCACGCGTCATTGTCTGTGAGGGGTCTGACGAATATGACGTTCTGAATTGGATTCGGCAACAGCGCAAATGGACAGAAGACGTTGTCGAGTTGATCAATGCCGAGGGAAGGACCAAGCTGAAAGCGGTACTGGATGACTTGCGCTTCCAGTCCGGCGGATCCGCTGTGAAACTTGTCGGCGTTGTGCTGGATGCCGAGGAAAAAAGCCCGGCTGACAGAGCCTTGTTGGAAGGTTTGAGCACCGTCGCTCAAGCGCGCGGCTTTGAACTCTCCGTGCACGTGCTTCCAGACAGGGATTCGGCTGGAGCATTGGAAACGCTTGTGCGCAGGCACGCTGCATTGGAAACCTCGGCTGTAGCGTGTGCAGACGCCTGGGAAACCTGCACAGCAGCAAGCGCTGAACACCGAACCACAGCGCAGAAAGACAAGGCCTGGGGCCATGTCTGGCTTGCCGGTCAAGGCGAGTTCTATTCGCGCCTGGGCTTTGCGCTGGCGAACAACGCCGACGTGCGAGCCCGCGTTCCAGCCGTCATCGAGCACTTTGAGAAGCTGCTCGACCAGGTGCTGAACACCCCTTTGAAATAACACCGCCCATCCTCGGGCGAGGAGACAACATGTTCACCAAGATCCTGATTGCCAACCGCGGCGAGATCGCCTGCCGTGTGGCCGCCACCGCCCGCCGCCTCGGCGTGCGCACCGTGGCCGTGTATTCCGACGCCGACGCCAGCGCCAAGCACGTGGCCGCGTGCGACGAGGCGGTGCACATTGGCGGCAGCGCGCCCAAAGACAGCTACCTGCAGTGGGAACGCATCATCGAAGCCGCCAAGGCCACGGGGGCGCAGGCCATTCACCCCGGCTACGGCTTCCTGAGCGAGAACGATGCCTTTGCCACCGCCTGCGCCGCGGCCGGCATCGCCTTCATCGGCCCGCCCGCGTCCGCCATCCTGGCCATGGGCCTGAAGGCCGAGTCCAAACAGCTGATGGAGAAGGCCGGTGTGCCGCTGGTGCCCGGCTACCACGAGGCCGACCAGGACCCGGCCATGCTGCAGCACGAGGCCAACCGCATCGGTTACCCGGTGCTCATCAAGGCCAGCGCGGGCGGCGGCGGCAAGGGCATGCGCGCGGTGGACAAGGCCGAGGATTTTGCAGACGCGTTGGCGAGCTGCCAGCGGGAAGCGCGCAACAGTTTCGGCAGCGACGCGGTGCTGATCGAAAAGTACGTGCAACGCCCGCGCCACATCGAGATCCAGGTGTTTGGCGACACCCATGGCAACTGCGTGTACTTGTTCGAGCGCGACTGTTCGGTGCAGCGCCGCCACCAGAAGGTGCTGGAAGAAGCGCCCGCGCCCGGCATGACGCCCGAGTTCCGCCAGCAGATGGGCGCCGCCGCCGTGGCCGCTGCCAAGGCCGTGAACTATGTGGGCGCCGGCACGGTGGAGTTCATCGTCGAACAACCCCCCGAAGGCGGCATGCGGTTCTTCTTTATGGAGATGAACACGCGGCTGCAGGTGGAACACCCGGTGACCGAGGCCATCACCGGGCTCGACCTGGTGGAGTGGCAACTGCGGGTGGCCAGCGGCGAGCCGCTGCCGCTGAAACAGGAAGAGCTGCGCTTCCACGGCCACGCGATTGAAGCGCGCATCTGCGCCGAAACGCCGGACAACAACTTCCTGCCCGCCACCGGCACGCTGGCGGTGTACCGCAAGCCGGCCTGCAGTGCGTTCGAACGCGGCGTGGTGCGGGTGGACGACGGTGTGCGCGAGGGCGACACCATCAGCCCGTTCTACGACTCCATGGTCGCCAAGCTGATCGTGCATGGCGCCACCCGCGCCGAGGCGCTGGCGCGCATGGACGCCGCGCTGGCCGAGACGCGCATCGTTGGCCTGTCCACCAACGTGCAGTTCCTGCGCCATGTGGTGAACAGCCCGTCGTTCGCGCAGGCGAACCTGGACACCGCGCTGATCCCGCGCGAAGCGGCGGTGCTGTTCCACCAGGACAAGGTGGGCCTGGCCCTGGCGGTGGCTTCGGCCGTGGCACAGACGCTGGTGGCCGAGCGCGCCGTGGAAGGCGCCGACCCGTTCTCGCGCCGCGACGGCTGGCGCCCGCACGGCCTCACGGTGCGGCGCTTCGACTTTGAATACCTCGGTGAGCCACTGCTCGCGCACCTCACCTACCTGCACGACGGCGCCTTGCAACTCGCCTTCGGCGAGATCAGCGGCGTGCTGCAGTTCGACACCTTGCCCACCGACGGCGGTGCCCGCATGGACCTGCGGTTTCAGGGCCAGCGGCAGACGGTGCAGACCTGGCAGCAGGGCGAGATCGTGCACATCTTCTGCGCACTCGGCGCCACGCAGATCACCGAGATCGACGCGCTGGCCCACGCCGGCGTGGCCGCGGCCGACGGTGGACGGCTGACCGCGCCCATGCCGGGCAAGGTGCTGTCGTTCGCGGTGAAGGCGGGCGACGTGATCAAGAAGGGCCAGGCGCTGGCTGTGATGGAAGCCATGAAGATGGAACACACCATCGCCGCGCCCGCCGACGGCACCGTGGCCGAGCTGCTGTATGCGCCCGGCGATCAGGTGAACGAAGGCGCCGAGCTGCTCAAGATCACGGCAGCGTGACGAAGGTGATGGGCGTGACAGCGTGCGCAGGCCACTTCTTTTAAGCTCGCCGCATGTACATCACCATCTGCGTTGCCCAAACCAAAGCCGCCCCCTGGGAAGAGGGCTTTAGCGCCCTGCTGCCCAACGCTCATGTGAGCACCTGGAAAGCCGGCGATCCGCAGGCCGACTACGCCATCGTGTGGTCGCCACCGCAGGAATTTCTGGACGAACAACCTGGCCTCAAGGCCATGTTCAACATCGGCGCCGGTGTGGACGCGATCATGAAGCTGCGCCTGCCGCCGCAAGCCCAGGTGGTGCGGCTGGACGACGCCGGCATGTCGGTGCAGATGGCCGAATACGTGTGCCATGCCGTGATCCGCCACTTCCGCGAGTTCGACGGCTACGAGGCCGATATCGCCGCCGGCCAATGGTCCTACCGCAAACCGCGCAGCCGCGCCGACTGGCCCGTGGGCGTGATGGGCATGGGCGTGCTGGGCGAGCGGGTGGCGCGCGCCTTGAGCGTGTTTGAATTCCCGGTGCACGGCTGGAGTCGTACCCCCAAAGCCATTGAAGGCGTGGTGTGCCACGCGGGCACCGACCGCTTCGACACCTTCCTCTCGTCGTGCCGTGTGCTGGTCAACCTGCTGCCGCTCACGCCCGACACGCAGGACATCCTCAACCGCAAGACACTGGCGCGCCTGCGGCCCGGCGGTTATGTGATCAACGTGGCGCGCGGCGCGCACCTGGTCGAAGACGATCTGATCCAACTGCTCGACAGCGGGCACCTGAGCGGCGCCACACTCGACGTGTTCCGCACCGAACCCCTGCCCGCCGACCACCCCTTCTGGCACCACCCCAAAGTCACCGTGACCCCGCACACCTCGGCCCGCACCCTGCGCGACGAAAGCATCGCGCAGATCGCCGGCAAGATCGTGGCGTTGTCGCGCGGTGAGCCGATTGCGGGCGTGGTGCACCGCGACCGCGGCTACTGAATCGAGAACCTCATGAAAATCCCCTCCCGCGTCCACCTCATCGACGTCGGCCCGCGCGACGGCCTGCAAAACGAAAAGCAGCCGGTGCCTGCCGCCATCAAGATCGAGCTGGTGCACCGCCTGCAGGCCGCTGGCTTGAAAGAGATCGAGGTCACCAGCTATGTGAGCCCCAAGTGGGTGCCGCAGATGGCCGACAACCACGACGTGATGGCGGGTCTGTCGCGCCAGAGCGGTGTGCGCTACTCGGTGCTCACGCCCAACCTCAAGGGTTTTGAAGCCGCGCTGCAGGACAAGCCGGACGAGATCGTGGTGTTCGGTGCGGCCAGCGAGGCCTTCAGCCAGAAGAACATCAACTGCTCGATCGCCGAGAGCATTGAGCGTTTCGCCCCCGTGGTGGAGGCCGCGCGTGCGGCCGGCATGGCGGTGCGCGGCGCCATGAGCTGCACCGTGGGCTGCCCGTACGAAGGTGACATTGCGCCCGAGCGCGTGGCGTATCTGGCGGGGCTCATGAAGGGCATCGGCGTGCAGCGCGTGGACGTGGCCGACACCATCGGCGTGGGCACACCGCGCAAGGTGCAGGCCGCCATCGAAGCCACCTTGCAGCACTACGGCATCGACGACATCTCGGGCCACTTCCACGACACCTACGGCCAGGCGCTGTCCAACACGCTCGCCGCGCTCGAACTCGGCGTCTGGAACTTCCAGTCGTCCGTGGCCGGATTGGGTGGTTGCCCCTACGCCAAGGGCGCCACCGGCAACGTGGCCACCGAAGACGTGGTGTACCTGCTGCACGGCATGGGGATCGAGACCGGCATCGACCTGGATGCGCTGGTCGACGCCGGCGCCTACATCAGCGAACAGCTCGGCCGACCGAGCGGCTCGCGCGTGGCGCGTGCCTTGTTGGCCAAACGGGCGGGCTGAAGGGCGAACGAACATGGAACTTCAAGTCTGGTTGGCGTATTTCCTGGCCTCTTGGGCCATTGCCTTGTCGCCCGGGTCCGGCGCGGTGTTGTCCATGACGCACGGCCTGGCCTACGGCGTGCAGAAAACCGGCGCCACCATCGCGGGCCTGCAGCTGGGGCTGGCGGTGATTTTGTTGGTGGCGGGGGTAGGCGTGGGCGCGCTGCTGCTGGCCTCGGCCACCGCCTTCACGGTGGTCAAGTTCGCCGGGGCGGGCTACCTCATCTGGCTGGGATTGAAGCAGTGGCGCTCGCCGGTGAGCGCCACGGCGGCCACGGGCGAGGCCGTACCGCTGCAGACCGGTGTACCGCCCGCGCGCGAACGCTTCGTGACCGGCTTCTTCACCAACGTGACCAACCCCAAGGGCATCGTGTTCATGGTGGCGGTGCTGCCGCAGTTCATCGATCCGCAGCGCCCGCTGTGGTTGCAACTGCTGGTGCTGCTGGTGACCACCATCGCAGTGGATCTCGTGGTCATGCACGGCTACGCGTTCCTCGCTTCTCGCGCCCAGCGTTGGCTGGCCACCGCCAAGGCCCGGCGGGCGCAGAACCGGGTGTTCGGCGGCGTGCTCATGGCCATGGGGGCGAGCTTGTTGCTGGTCAAGCGCGCGGCCTGATCTTGCCGACGAACGAGGCCCCTGTACGGTCACGGTGCATGGCTTACTCCGCTGACGGGACGTGCAGCACGCAGCAGGGAACCAGCGTGTCAAACCAGTCTTCCTGATTCATCGGCGGGAACAGGTCGTTCTTTGCGCTGGGCATGGTTTGTTTGCCCAGTCGCCGTTGCCAAAGATGCACGGAGACGTCGAAGGCATAGCCGCTCTGGCTGCTGCCCGTGACATAAAGGGCCACCGCCTGGTTGGTCTGCAGCTGCATGTGCACTCCGTTGACCAGAATGGACGTGGTTTGAGGCAACCAACGGTTGTGGAAGTTGTCGCAGACAAATGTCCAGTCTTCCGCGCGTGTCTTGTAGCCGATCTGACCCCCATGGCGTTTGCCCAGCTCCAGGGGTTCGGTGCGCAAAGCGGCGATCAGTGCATCGGTAAAGCAACGCTGCAGCTTTGCCGATGACTCTGCGGATTTCAGTCCCGCGCGCAGTTCGAGGATGGCCAATTCAGCTTTCGTCAACAGGGCAGTGGCCTCGTCCTCTACCGGAGGTTCTGGTGGGGCTGCCAGCCGTTGGAGCGGTTCGAGCAAGTCGATGCAACCCGCCACCAGATTCGGAAGTGCGTTCAGTTGCTTGGCCAGCGTCAACAAGTCTCCGATTTCGGCCAGGAAGAATTCGGCGGTGGCCGACAGCGCTTGCTGGATGGTGCTGTCCACGTCGTCGGGCGTCAGATCGTCCGATGGGGGTGCTTTCTGCTTGGGTGGCGGCTTCTTCTCCTGAGGGGGTTGCTGCTTTTGCTCTTTCAGTAGGATGGCCTTGCGGTCGATGCCTCCAGGTGTCTTGCGTTTCTCTGTGATCGGGCCTTCGATCCACTGTGCCAGCTGTTGCAAGGGCCAAGCCTGGAGGAGAGCTGTCTCAGCCTGTTGTGCTGATGTTGACGGGATGGGGACACCCCCCTTGCGATCGCGAGCGCGCTTTGTGCAGTCGCGTGTGCGTTTGCGGTCCTGAAGACTGCGCTCCCGATCGATCTCGATGATCGCTTCCTGACTTTGCTCCGTCCTGTCACCCAAGATAACGCCAGCCGCCACCGCCTGCATCGTGATGGCGGTGGCCCGGTTTTTCCGAGACTCGTAGAGCGCACTGGCAATGTTCAATCGGGCTTCGATGATCTCTTGGTGTGAATCTGTGTCGGTGACCAGCGCGTCTGCGACCATTTGACTCAAGGCGTCGTAAAAAATCGGATTGGGCAAGGGGGTGCTCAGCTTGCTGGCACTGGTGCCAGCATCCAGAAGCAACTGGCTCTTTGACTGTTTGAAGAGCCTCAACAGCTGACTCAGAAATCCTTCGCGCTGATGGGCTGCCCGCGTGCAGGTAAGCAGCCAGACATGATTTTTGATGGCATTGAATTGCACCGCAGGTTTGTTCTGAACTGTGCCGAGGATCGCATTCAGCGTTGGCTGCAGGGTCTTCTGGAAGAAGGGCGTCAAGGGTAAATAGGTGTTCAGAATGAGACAGCAATGGTCGCGAAGATCGTTGTCTATCAGATCGTCGGCAATGAGCAAGGCCAAGGCTTTCAGCTCTTTGACCGGCTCAATCAGCGTGTCCAGGGCGGCAGCATCGCCCAAGTGATCGCCAACGATTCTTTCGATCGTTTTCGCGCGTTCGTTGCGCAAGGGTTCTGAAAGTCGCTGATGGGCCAACCACAAGCTGATGCCGTACGAACGCTCACTCACAGGAACGCGGAAAAAGAGCTTTTTGACGTCCTCTGGATTCAGCCGCTTTCTCAATGGGTCGTTGAGAGGGCAGAGCTTCTTGAAAACCTCCAAGGCTGCGTTTTCCCATTGGGCTTTTTGCTGGGGCGTATCCGCCCTGATTTTTGCAAACTGCAGCCAGCTGACGAAGATGGTGTCGATGCTTTTGTCTTTTTTCAAGACCAGATATCCATACATGAAGGGCTCCTTGTTGGGCGGCTGAGAAGGTCGCTGATGGCGCGTCAGAAATTGTGTGGAGAGGGGCTGTCCCGAGTCATGAGCCTCTGCTGACGAAGCCCTGATGAATGGTTTGCCAAGGCCTTGCTTCAGACCCAATGCATGGGGCATCGCAGGTCGCTACCATCGGTGCCCATGAGCCTCGACTCCTCTTCCGTCACACCGGCCGTCCAACGCGTGACCGACCACCTGCGCGCGATTAACCACCCGCACCCACCCCGCATGCTCGAAGACGCCGCACGCACCGCGCAGCAGGCGGCCGATGCTCTCGGTGTGGCGCTGGGCCAGATCGCCAAGAGCATCGTGTTCCGCCGCAAGAGCGACGGGGTGGCGGTGCTGGTCGTCACCTCGGGCGACCTGCGGGTGGACGAGAAGAAGGTGCAGGCCATCGTCTGCGCCGAAGGCGGCAAGCTCGGCCGTGCCGATGCCGACTTCGTCAAAAGCGCCACCGGCTTTTCCATCGGTGGTGTGTCGCCACTGGCCCACGCCACGCCGGTCGTCACGCTGATCGACGCGCAGCTGTTCCGCTTTGACACCATCTGGGCGGCAGCGGGCCATCCGCACGCCGTCTTTCCTCTCACGCCCCAACAACTCCAGACCCTGACCGGTGCGCCCGTGCACGACGTCACCGTGGCTTGACCACGGAGGGCGCCAGGCCCGGTGCTCAGCCCTTCAGGGGCACGTGCAGCACGCAGCAGGGGATGAAGGTGTCGAACCAGTCTTTGGGGTTCATGACCGGATACAGCTCACTGCCCTGGCTGGGCTGGCTTGCGCTTGCAGCGCGCCGCCGCCAGAGGTGTACCGACACATCAAAGGCGTAGCCGCTCAGGCTGCCGCTTGTGACGTAGAGCGCCACAGCCATGTCTTCGCCCAAAGGCACCGACTGCCCGTCAATGATGAGCTGCCTGGCAAAGCTCAGGTGTCGACCGTGGTATTGCTGAGCCACCCAACCCAGGTCTGCCGGCGCCAGGGGGCAAGCGATCACGCCCCCTTGGCGTTTGCCCAAGACGAGGTCCTCTGCGTTCAGAGCGGTTGTGAACGCGCTGGCGAATCGACTCTGCAGGCGCTCCGAGACCTGGGCGGCCTTGATGCCCTGACGCAGTTCTGAGAGCGCCGTCTCGGCTTGCTGCAGCAGCGCACGTGCCTGTGCTTCCCTGGCCGTGTCTGGCCGGTTGGCGAGGGTGGAGAGCTGGGGTTGCAGCGCTGCAACGGCTTGCAGGTGTGCCTTGCCAACACCCAGTTGCTCGGCGCGGGGCAACCAGTCATGACTCTCGTCGAGGAAGAAGCGCGCGGTGGTGGCCAGTGCTTCCTCGATCACCTGCCCCACTTGCGCATCTGTCACCGTCTCTGGCGGCGTTGACGGTGCCTTCTGCGAGGGCTGGCGCTGACGGCGCACCTGCGTTTCCCGGGTGGCAATGGCCTTGCGGTCGATCGGCTTGGCGTTGCTGCTGCCCAATGGGCAGTCGATCCAGCGCACCAGGCGTTCGACCGACCATGCGTGCTTGGGGTCCGGGTCGGCGCTGGCGACCAGGCTCGGTGGCGCGGGCCTCTGCGCGCTCTGTGCCTGCATGCGCACAAGCCACTCGATGCTTTCCCGGTTGGTTTGCTCCACTGAAGGACCCATGGGAACGCCAGCGCGCACGGCTGCAATGGACTCCAGCAGCAAGCGTTGGTGGACGGACGCGTTCAGCATGCCGACAAACTTGAGCTCGCTGTTGATGGTCGAGATCGTGCCCGCGTCGGGACGAGCCAGAACCTGGGTCACCACGCGTTCGATCGCGTCTCCAATCAACACCCGTGGCAGCTTCAGTCCAACCCCTTTCTGGTACGTTTCCACGACCAGTTGCTCCTGCTTGTTGTCGAACATCGCCCCAAGTTGCCTCATGAACACCTCGCGCTGGCCGGGCATTCGTGACATGGCCCCGGTGAGCATGACGTACAAACACTCTTGATGATCGTCGAGGTCTGCTTGGTTGAACCTGTTCTCGAGTGCCTCGCACATCGACGACAGAGGTTGGTAGGCGGCGGGCCTGCCGTCTGACAGGAACAGCAGCATGCGAATCGCGAAGCAGACATTCCGCAGCTCGATCTGCAGCAGAGCATCGGGGACCAGAATGGCCTGCTTGCGCAACCTGTCCAGGTCGCTCTGAAGGGCTGGACTCTTGTTGGGCAAGTCAGCGAATTCCTCGTCGAGGATCTGATTGATGCGGTCCGTTCTCTGTTTGCGGTGGTTCTCGGGCGTGTGAAAGTGGGCGAGGCCCATGAAGAATGCAAACTCCACCTCGTCCGCGGACAGCCAGGAAACCAGTTCGATCAGGTGGTCGAAGATGAGGCTCTTGAGTTTGATGGAATCGTTGGCGCAGTACTTGCCCGTCAACAATGCGATTCGACTGCGGTTCTGTTTCGCTTCCAGCTCGGGCGGCGTGAATCTTTCAGGGCGCAGCCAAACCGGTACTTCCACGGAAATGATTTCACGTCCGTGCTCGGTATGCATCTTTAGCCGTCCGTACATAAAGCTTCCTTGTCTGGTGGTGGAATGTGCTTGTTGGGTATGAAGAGGTGATCAGTCTCTGGTGCGGCCGTCAGAAAGGCCTGATCCAAACCTGAGGGAGTCGTGACTTGTTCACCCAGGACATGCAGCCCAGGTTGTGCGAGGCAGTGCGTGCGGCTGTTGGCCCCGCTTGGAACGGGGATGCCCCGGTGCCGATATTATGGCCTCCATGAACGAACACCTGCCCACCCACCCGCCTGTGACGCTCCAAGCCGCCCACACCAAAGTCAGCACTGTACCT
>JBKBWW010000110.1:0-11631 GCA_046314475.1 Hydrogenophaga sp. | reverse complement strand
CCGGTGATGCCGCGCAGGCCGCTGCGCTGCGCCTCGTCAACCGCCGCTGTCACCGCCGCGGGGTGCGAGGTGGCAAACGTGAGCGCCGTGGTCACGCCGTGGCGGGCCAGTTCATCGAAGAAGAAACGGGCCACCTCCCCCGCGTGCTCGCCATCGTGAAAACGCGACTCGTGCGGGAAGGTGTAGTTCTCCAGCCAGGGCAGCAGGCCGGCCGCCGGCGCACCGATCACGTCGGTCTGCGGGTAGTGGATGTGCATGTCCACAAAACCCGGCGCGATGATCTTGCCGCGCAGGTCTTCCACCGCCACACCGGGGAAGCGGTCGATCAGCGTGGCGTGGTCGCCCACGGCGCGCACGACCGATTGCCCTTTGGCGTCCGGCCCCACGACCAGCAGGCCGTCGGCCTCGAACACGGGAGACTGGTCGTCGGCAAAACGCAGGAGGGACGCTCGGTAGGCTTTCATGGGCACGAGCTTAGTGCCTTGCGCAGACATCGCCATACCGAAAGCAACATGGCGCCTATCGGTCGATCTTGGCCAGCACGCCGTCGGCGAGCCACTTCATGCCCAGGATTTCTGCGTCGCTGAGCGACTTTCCGGCCGCAATCGCGGTGTTGCCTTCGTTGTCGCGCACACCCGCTGCGCTGGCAAACACCTGCAGCCGACCCGCGGCCATGTCGGCCTGTCGTGCCAGCACCTCGTCGCGCACGGCGGCTGGCACCTTGGGGCCAAACCCGTCAACGCGGACCATGCCGTCCTTCACGCCGCCCCACACGCTGCCGCTCTCCCATTTGCCGTCCAGCACAGCCTGCACGCGGCGCGTGTAGTAGTCGCCCCACAGGTGGGTCACGGCGACGATCTGCGCGTCGGGCCCGAACTGGCGCATGTCGGAGTGGTAGGCCACGGCCAGCTTGCCGCGCTCCTGCGCGGCGGTCATCACGGCGGTGGAGCCGGTGTGAAACGCCAGCACCTCGGCGCCCTGGTTCATGAGGGTCATGGCCGCATCGCGTTCGCGCGGTGGGTTGAACCACTCACCCAGGAACACCACACGCACGGTGGCCTTGGGGTTGACCGAGCGCATGCCCAGCGTGAAGGCGTTGATGCCCTGGATCACCTCGGGAATGGGGAAGCCCGCCACGTAACCCGCCTGCGTGGCCATGCGGCCTGCGGCCACACCGGCGAGAAAACGGCCTTCGTAATAGCGCGCGTTTGCGGTGGCCACATTGGGCGCGGTCTTGTAGCCGGTGATGGACTCGAACTTCACATCGGGAAACTCGCGCGCCACCTTGAGCGTGGGTTCCATGTAGCCGAAGCTGGGTGTGAAGATGATGCGGTGGCCCTGCTGCGCCAGATCGCGGATCACGCGCTCGGCGTCGGCCCCCTCGGGCACGTTCTCCACAAAGCGGGTCTGCACCCGGTTGCCCAGCGCGGCCTGCACCGCGAGGCGCCCCTGCTCGTGCTGGCGCACCCAGCCTGCTGGCGTGAGCGGCGCGACATAGACGAACGCGGCCTTCAGCGGCGCGGGTGCCGGGACCTGTGCGTGCGTGGAAAAGGGAATGGAAAAACTGGCAACCACCAGTGCGCAGGCGCACCGGGTCACGAGGTTTTTGTACATGGTGGTCCTCTACATGGCTTCCGTGAATGAAAAAGCGAGCCGGGGAAGCACCGGGCTCGCTGGGGGTGGATTTTAGCGACGCTCGTCGTGCACCAGTTCGTACGCGGTGCTCCGGCCACCCGCGTCCGTCTTGCGCAGCACCCCCTGCAACAGCAACTGCTGCAGGTCGCGCAATGCCGTGTCGGGCGAACACTTGGTCAATTTGGCCCATTGACCGCTGGTGAGCCGGCCTTCGAAACCATCGAGCACTCGGTTGAGCATCGTCACCTGCCGCTCGTTCATGGGGATCTGCGCCCAGCGCTGCCAAAGGCGCGCCTTGAGCAACACCGAGTCCAGCGTTTGGTGGGCGCTCTCCACCGCACGCAGCAAGGTTGAGAGAAACCAGCTCAGCCATTCGGTGGCGTCCAGATCCCCGCGCTGGGTGCGTTCCAGCACCTCGTAATAACGCTTGCGCTCGCGCTGGATCTGCGCGGAAAGGCTGTAGAACCGTTGCGGGCTGCCGTCGCCCCGCGCGAGAAACAGATCACCCACCGCCCGCGCGATGCGGCCGTTGCCGTCGTCGAACGGGTGCACCGTCACCAGCCACAGATGGGCAAGCCCGGCCTTGATCACCGCCGGCTCACCCGTGGCGGCGTTGGCCCACGCCAGAAAGTTGTCCATCTCGACAGACAGGCGTTCGGCCGGCGGTGCCTCGAAGTGAACCCGTTGCCGCTGCACCGGCCCCGAGACCACCAGCATCGGACCCGACGCGTCGTTGCGCCAGGCGCCCACGCGGATGCGGGTGAGACCGCCGAAGCCGGTGGGAAACAGCGCGGCGTGCCAGCCGAAAAGCCGTTCGGCCGTCAACGGCTCCTGGTGGCGCTGCGTGGCGTCCAGCACCATGTCGACCACACCGTCCACCTGGCGGTTCGCGGGCAACAGCGCGCCGATGTCCACACCCAGACGGCGGGCCACCGACGACCGAACGGACAACACGTCGAGCTGCTCACCTTCGATGGCGCTGGTCTTGACCACGTCGTCGGTCAGGGCGACCAAGCTGGCGCGCTCCTGCAAGGCCATGCCCACGTCGGACAGGCGGCCCAGCAAAACGCCCTGGGCGCGGCTGGCCTCTGCCAGCGGCGCAGCCAGCGCCGACAGGTCGTAATGGAGGGCCGGCCACTCAGGGGCCTGCCAGATACAGCGCGGTGCGCGCCGATATTCACCGCTTTTCATGCGGCGATTGTGCCCCTGCTGCGGCGAATGTTCAAGTTATTCGCCGCACATCATGCGGCGAATGGTGCGGCTATTCGCCGCATCCCCGCTCAGGCTGCAAGGGCGCTGTCCAGCAAGGCCATGAGTTCAGCGCGGCGAGCTTCGCCCACGAAGCTCGCTTCAAAACTGTTGCGCGCCAGCGTGATCACGTCGTCGCGCGAGAGGTCGAGCGCCTGCACCGTCTGCACGAAGTTGGCGTTCATGTAGCCGCCGAAGTAGGCCGGGTCGTCCGAATTCACCATGGCGCACAGGCCGGCGTCGAGCAGGCGTTTCATGGGGTGGTCGCGCAGGTCGTTCACCACGCAGAGCTTGAGGTTGGAGAGCGGGCACACCGTGAGCGGCGTGCGGCGGCGGGCCAGCTCGGCCACCAGTGCCGGGTCTTCCAGCGAGCGCACGCCGTGGTCGATGCGTTCGGTCTTGAGGTCGTTCAGCGCTTCCCAGATGTAGGCTGGCGGCCCCTCTTCGCCCGCGTGCGCCACGATGCGCAGGCCGAGTTCGCGACAGCGCGCGAACACGCGGGAGAACTTGCTCGGCGGGTGGCCCACCTCGCTCGAATCCAGGCCCACGCCGATGAAGTGTTCGCGGAAGGGCATGGCCGCTTCCAACGTGGCGAAGGCGTCTTCTTCGCTCAGATGGCGCAGGAAACACAGGATGAGTTCGGCGCTGATGCCCAGCTCGGCTTGTGCCCGCGCACAGGCGCTCGACAAACCCCGAATCACGGTGGCCATCGGCACGCCCCGGGCGGTGTGGGTCTGCGGGTCAAAGAACAGCTCGGCGTGCACCACGTTGTCTGCTTTGGCATGCAGGAAATAGGCCCAGGCCATGTCGTGGAAGTCGGCCTCCTGCAGCAGCACGCTGGCGCCCGCGTAGTAAATATCCAGAAAGCTCTGCAGGTTGGTGAAGGCGTAGGCATCGCGAAGCGCCTCCACGCTCGCGTACGGCAGGTTCAGGCCGTTGCGTTGTGCCAGCGCAAAGATCAGCTCGGGCTCCAGCGAACCTTCGATGTGGATGTGTAGCTCGGCCTTGGGAATGGCGGCGGCGAGTTCGGCGGCGGTCATGGTCATTGCGAATCCTTCAACACGTGCCCAGGGCAATGCCCAGGCGTTTCAAATAGCGGCGGTACGCGCTCGACACCCGGTCGGCAGGTCCGTGCACCTCGGTCACCGGCGTGATGCGGCCGATGGGCAATGTGCGCGGCATCTGCGATTCGACCACGGGGCGGTCTTGCGCAAACACGGTGTCTTGAAACGCAACGAGCTCATGGTCGGTCGAGGCGTCGCCCTGCGTGGCCATCACGAACCACGCCGTGCACACGGTGTCGCCGTCGGGGCGGATGAAGAGCCCAATGGCGTTGCTCACCGGGTCGCCCTCGCTCGCGTCCTTGCGCAGGACGGCGGCGAACGGGTGGGGTACGCCGTAGCGGTAGTGGATCCACGCACCCTCGTCGGCGCCGGCGTAGGCGCGGGGTTGCCAGGCGCGCGCGCCCACCACGGCCAGGCCTTGAGCGCCCTCTTCGATCTGGCCGGTGTCCACCTTGGCATGGCTGCGTTCGCCCAGCCAGCCTTCGTGCACAAACCCGAAGTGGCTGAGGTCGAGGAAGTTTTCAACCAGGCGCGGTGCGCTGGTGTTGAGCTCGTAAGGGCCGCAGACGACGCGTCGCCACGCTGAGTCTTGCGCAGCCGCGAAGGCGGGAAGGTCATCGAGCGCGCCGAGCGAGCTCTGCGGCGCCTGCAGCCGCACCCACACCAGCCCGAAACGCTCGCGGGCCTCGAACACCGTGGCCACGTGGCCGGCGGGCGGCATGAAGTCGGGCGCGGCGGGAATGTGCTGGCACTGGCCCGTGTGACCGAACTGCCAGCCGTGGTAAGGGCACTCCAGGCGCGCACCGTGCACACCGATCAGCACACGCCCCAGCGAGAGCTGCGCGCCGCGGTGCGGGCACTGGTCGGCCCAGGCGTGCACCCGATCCCCGTCGTGCCCGGGTTCGCGCCACAGCACCAGCGGCTGGCCCAGCAGCGCGCAGGCCACCGGCGCCTCGCGAACCTGGGTTGAAGCGATCACGGGGTGCCAGAGTTGCTGTTCGATCATCGAGACCTCATTCAAACAGTAAAGCCGCCCGAAGGCGGCTTTACTTTGCAGATCGCGTCACCGCAGATCAGTTGGGCACTTTGCCTTCGACGCCCTTGACGTAGAACTTCACGCCACCGAGGAACTTGTCGTCGGCGACCACGTCCTTGGCCAGCACTTCCTTGCCGTCCGAACCCATGATCGGGCCCTTCCAGATCGAGAACGTGCCGTCTTTCAGACCAGCGCGGATGGTGTCGACCTTGGCCTTGGCTTCGGCGGGCACATCGGCGGCAATGGACACCATGTCGATCGCACCTTCTTTCACGCCCCACCACACGCCGCCGGTGGACCAGGTGCCTTCCAGGGCGTCCTTGGTGGCCTTGATGTAGTAAGGCGCCCAGTTGATGATGGCCGAACCCAGGTGGGCCTTGGGGCCGTAGGCGGTCATGTCGGAGTCCCAGCCGAAGGCGCGCTTGCCCAGCTTCTCGGCGGTTTGCAGCACGGCCGACGAGTCGGTGTTCTGGAACAGCACGTCGGCGCCGCCGTTGATCAGCGAGGTGGCTGCTTCGGTTTCTTTTGGTGGATCGAACCAGCCATTGACCCAGACCACACTGGTGGTGACCTTGGGGTTCACCGACTGCGCGCCCATGGTGAAGCTGTTGATGTTACGGATCACTTCGGGAATTGGAATCGAGGCCACCACACCGAGTTTGTTGCTCTTGGTCATGCTGCCGGCGATCACGCCGGCCATGTACGCGCCTTCGTAGGTGCGGCTGTCGTAGGTGCGCATGTTCTCGGCGGTCTTGTAGCCGGTGGCGTGCTCGAACTTCACGTCCTTGAAGTCGGGCGCAACCTTGAGCATGGGCTCCATGTAGCCGAAGGTGGTGCCGAAGATCAGCTTGTTGCCCTGGCCGGCCAGATCGCGGATCACGCGCTCGGCGTCGGCGCTCTCGGGCACGTTCTCCACGAAGCTGGTCACGATCTTGTCGCCGAACTCGGCTTCGATCGCCTTGCGGCCGTTGTCGTGCGCAAAGGTCCAGCCACCGTCACCCACCGGGCCGACGTAGGCGAACGCGATCTTCAGCGGCTCGGGCTTGGGCGCTTCCACCACGGCAGGCGCGGGCGCCGCTGCGGGCACGGCTTCTTCTTTCTTGCCGCAGCCGATCAGCACGGCGCTGGTCAGCGCGGTCAGCGCCGCGACCTTCATCAGGGAACGTTTGCTCATATCTGTCATGGATGAACCTCAGGGTTGGAAGGGTGGAGGAAAGGAACAAGGAGCGCTTTGAACATCACCCCGTAGGGTATCTGCACAGGCGGATTTTTCAAGAAAGTTCGCTGCAAATTATGCGCCGGGGTAGAACGGTTTCCCGATGGAGGTCGGCATGTTGATGCGGATCCAGGTCGGGCTGCGCGAGATCAGCACCAGCACGACGATGGTGGCCAGGTACGGCATCATGGTCAGGAACTGGCTGGGCACGTTGACCCCGATGCCTTGCAGATGGAACTGCAGCATGGTCACCCCGCCAAACAGATAGGCGCCGAGCAACACGCGCGCCGGTCGCCAGGTGGCAAAGGTGGTGAGCGCCAGCGCGATCCAGCCCTTGCCGGCGATCATGCCCTCCACCCACAGCGGCGTGTACACGGTGGACACATACGCGCCGGCCAGACCACACAGCGCACCACCGGCCATCACCGCCATCAGGCGGATGCGCCGAACCGGGTAGCCCAGCGCATGGGCCGACTCCGGGCTTTCGCCCACGCTGCGCAGCACCAGACCCGAACGCGTGCGGTACAGAAACCAGATCAGGCCGAACACCAGCGCCACGCAGGCGTAAACCATGGGGTGGTGGCGAAACAGCGCCGAGCCGAGCAACGGAATGTCGGACAGGTACGGAATGGCGAACTGGCTTTGCTCCGGCAACTTTTCCTGCACGTAGCGCGAGCCGGCAAAGGCCGAGAAGCCGCCGCCAAACAGGCTGAGCGCCAGGCCCGTGGCGTACTGGTTGGTGTTGAGCCAGATCACGAGGCCACCGAAGATGGCAGCGAGCAGCGCACCGGCGGCCATGCCGGCGGCAAAACCCAGCGCCGTGCTGCCGGTGTGCACCACCGTGGCAAAACCGGCCAGCGCGGCGCACAGCATCATGCCCTCGGCGCCCAGGTTGACGATGCCGGCCTTTTCGTTGATGAGCAGGCCCAGCGAGGCGATGGCCAGCACGGTACCGGCATTGAGCGAGGCGGCGAAGAGGAGTGCGATGGATTCCACTATTTACTCCACTTGATTCGGTAGGCGATGAGTGTGTCGCACGCCAGCAGCGCAAACAGCAGCAGCCCCTGGAACACCCCGGTGATCGATTTCGGCAGCCCCATGCGCGACTGCGCGAGTTCACCGCCGATGTAGAACATGCTCATGAGGATGGCCGAGAACACGATGCCCACCGGGTGCAGCCGGCCCACAAAGGCCACGATGATGGCCGCGAAGCCGTAGCCCGCTGGCACATAGGGCGTGAGCTGGCCAATGGGCCCGGCCACTTCCAGCCCACCGGCCAGGCCGGCCGCACCGCCCGAGACCAACAAGGCCGTCCACAGCGCCCGGCGCGAGGAGAAGCCGGCATAGCGCGCGGCCGCGGGTGCGAGGCCGCCGACCAACTGCGCATAACCCGCGTAGGTGCGAAACAGGAACACCCACACCGCACCCACACCGGCCAATGCCAGCAGCAGTCCGATGTTCACGCGCGAGCCGTCCATGAGGCGAGGGATCTGCGTCACCGCCTCGAAGGTTTTGGTCTGCGGAAAGTTGTAGCCCTGCGGGTCTTTCCACGGCCCATAGACCAGGAAGTTGAGCACCTGAATGGCCACGTACACCAGCATCAGGCTGACCAGGATTTCGTTGGCGTTGAAGCGGTCGCGCAGCAGCGCCACGATGCCGGCCCACACCATGCCGCCCACCACCCCCGCCGCCAGCACCGCCGGCACGATCCAGGGCCCGGTGGACTTGTCGGCCGTGAGCGCCACCCCGGCCGCGAAGATCGCGCCCAGGATGTACTGCCCTTCGGCGCCGATGTTCCACACGTTGGAGCGGAAACACACGGCCAGCCCCAGCGCAATGATCAACAGCGGTGTGGCCTTGACCATGAGCTCGGAGAGCGCGTAGGTGCTCTTGATCGGCTCCCAGAAAAACACCTGCAGACCGCGCACCGGGTCTTTGCCCAGCACAGCGAACAGGATCACGCCGATGACGACCGTGATGGCGAGCGCCAGCAGCGGCGACGCGTAGCCCCAGCCCTTGGACGGCTGCGGACGGACTTCAAGCCGCAGCATGGGCGGTCTCCTTCTTGTTGTTCTCTTGGTCGTCCCAGAGGCCCGACATCCATTCGCCAATGCGTTCGATGGTCGCGTCCTTGCGGTCCAGGCTGGGCGAGAGCCGTCCCTTGGCGATCACGTGCAGGCGGTCGCTGATCTCGAACAGTTCGTCGAGCTCTTCGCTCACCACCAGCACCGCGCAGCCCGCGTCGCGCAGCGCGAGGATCTCGCCGCGGATCTGCGCCGCGGCACCCACGTCCACCCCCCAGGTGGGCTGGCTCACGATGAGCAGTTTGGGCTTGGCTTCGATCTCGCGGCCCACGATGAACTTCTGCAGGTTGCCGCCCGAGAGCGATTTGGCCGCCGCGTCCGGCCCGTTGGCCTTCACGTTGTAACGCGCGATCACCTCGGCCGCCTGTTTGCGCAGCGCGCCCACTTTGATCCAGCCGCCGGCGCCCAAGGCATCGTCGCGCGAAAGCAGCAGGTTGTGCGCCAGCGAGAGCGTGGGCACGGCGCCGCGCCCCAGTCGCTCTTCGGGCACGAAGAGCAGGCCCAGCGCCCGGCGCGTGCCCGGGCGCCGACGCGACACAACGCTGCTGCCCATGCGGATGCTCTGCGCCGGCGCGCGCGTGTCCTCACCCGACAGGCAATACAACAGCTCGCTCTGCCCGTTGCCCGACACCCCCGCGATGCCCACCACCTCGCCCGCGCGCACGGTGAGCGCAATGTCGGCCAGGTGGGTGCCGAAGGGGTCGTCGCTGGCCAGCGTGAGGCCGCTCACCTCCAGCACCGGGGCGCCCGCGTGCAGCTCGCGCACATTGAGCGCCGGCGGCTCGGCGCCGATCATCAGGCGCGAGAGCGAGGCGTTGCTCTCCTGGCGCGGGTCGCACACACCGGTCACTTTGCCGCCGCGCAAGACCGTGCAGGCGTCACACAGCTCGCGGATCTCGTGCAGCTTGTGGCTGATGTAGAGGATGCTGCAGCCCTGGGCGGCCAGCAGCCGCAGCACCACGAAGAGCTTTTCCACCGCCTGCGGCGTGAGCACCGAGGTGGGTTCGTCGAGGATGAGCAGCTGCGGGCGCGTGAGCAGCGCGCGGATGATCTCCACCCGCTGCATTTCGCCCACGCTGAGCGTGTGCACCGGGCGCGAGGGGTCGATGTCCAGTCCGTATTCGGTGGCCTTGGCGGTGATGCTCGCGCTCACCTCGGGCAGCGTCAGGCTCTTGTCCAGGCCCAGCCACACGTTCTCGGCCACGGTGAGCGTGTCGAACAGGCTGAAGTGCTGGAACACCATGCTGATGCCCAGCGCGCGCGCCTCTTGCGGGTTGCGGATGTGCACGGTCTCGCCGTTGAAGCGCACCGTGCCTTCGTCCGGTTTCACCGAGCCGTAAATGATCTTCATCAGCGTCGACTTGCCGGCGCCGTTTTCGCCCAGCACCGCGTGCACCGAACCGGGCAAGACGGTGAGCGACACGTCGCTGTTGGCGACCACGCCGGGGTAGCGTTTGGTGATGCCGCTGAGTTGCAGTCGGTGGGTCATGCGGATGCACCTTGGGGATGGTTGCCGTTGGCAACAGGGTCGGGCTCCAGGCGGCGCAGGGAAGCGGCCACGCCCTTGATCTGTTCGCGCAACCAGCGCCCGGCGGTGGACGCGTGGGTGCGCTCGTGCCAGAGCTGGTAATACATCATGCGGGGGAACGGCACTGGGCACGGCAACACCTGAACCGGCAGCGTGCCCACAAAGCGCTCGCAATACTGCCGCCCGGTGGTGAGCACCAGCAGGCTGCCCGCCACCATGGCCGGGATCAGCCCGAAATGCGGGCAACGCGCGGTGATGTTGCGCACCATGCCCAGCGTGGCCAGGTGGTCGTCGATGAAACCGCGCGCGCCCGGGTGGGTGGGCGTGGGCGCAATGTGCTCGGCGCCCAGCCAGGCTTCCACGTCCCAGCCGCGGCGCGCCGCCGGGTGCTGCGTGGACACCAGGCACACCACCTCGTCGCCAAACAGCCGGCCCAGGTGCAGGTCGTCCGGTGGCTGCGCCCAGTTGCCGATGACCACGTCCACCGTGCCCTGCGCGAGGTGGTTGCGGTAGTCGGCATCGCGCGAGAGCGCATGGATGTCGATCGGGCAGTGGGGCGCGGCGCTCTTGAGCTGCGACACCAGCTGCGGCAGAAAGAACGGGTCCAGGTAATCGCTGGCCGCCAGGCTGAAGGTGTGGTGGGCGGTGGCCGGGTCAAAACTGCGCGCGTCGGAGAACAGCACCTCGGCGCTGCGCAGGATGTCGGCCGCCGGTTCGATCATGCGCAGGCCGGCCACGGTGGGCACCATGCCCGAGCCAGAGCGCACCAACAAGGGGTCCCCGGCCAGCTCGCGCAGCCGCTTGAGCGCCGCGCTCACCTGCGGCTGGTACATGCCCAAGCGCAGTGCCGCGCGCGAAACGCTGCGCTCGGTGAGCACGGTGTGCAACACGCGGATCAGGTGCAGGTCTATCTTGTCGAACATCGACACGTATTTCATACCCGGCTCAGTGTCGGTTGGATGGGGGTTTCGGCATTTTCAACATATGGTTGAGCATATGTTGTGCCATGGGGCCCGGCGTATGCTGACGCGCATGACCCCCCCGATTTCACCCCAAACCCTGACCTTCTGGCGCCGCGGCCAGGCCGTGACGCTGGACAACGTGCCCCCCGACCGCACCCTGCTGGAGGTGCTGCGCGAAGACCTGCACTGCACCGGCACCAAGGAAGGCTGCGGCGAAGGCGACTGCGGCGCCTGCACCGTGGTGCTGGGCGAGGCGGTCGGCGGGCAGCTGCACTACAAGGCCATCAACAGCTGCATCCGGCTGGCGCATTCGGTGCAGGGCATGGCGGTGTGGACCACGGAAGACCTGGTGTCTGCCCAAGGCGAACTGCATCCCGCGCAAGAAGCCATGGTGCAGTGCCACGGCAGCCAGTGCGGCTTTTGCACCCCCGGGTTTGTCATGAGCCTCTTCGGCATGTACCAGAAAACGGGTGGCGGGAAAGGCATCGACCGCGCCCAGGCCGCCACCGACCTCTCGGGCAACCTGTGCCGCTGCACCGGCTACCGGCCCATCTTCGACGCGGCGCAGCAGATGGGCAGCCTGCCCCTGCCCACTGGCTGCGGCGTGAACGAACCCGTGGTGGTTGCAGCGCTGGAAGCCCTGGGTGAGCGCCCTGCGCCCCCGGCCGACGGCGCCTACATGCGCCCTCCCACATTGGCCCGCCTGCTGCAGGCGCGCAGCGCACACCCGCAAGCCCAGGTGGTGGCCGGCTGCACCGACGTGGGTCTGTGGGTCACCAAGATGCACAAGCGCTTTGCCCGGGTGCTCGACGTGACCGCCGCCGAAGAACTGCGCCGCGTGGAAACCTACCCGCACCA
>JBKBWW010000109.1:0-11774 GCA_046314475.1 Hydrogenophaga sp. | reverse complement strand
AAGTTCATCGTCGAAAACCGGCCCGGAGCCGGCGGCAATACCGGCGTCGCTGCGGTCGCGCGCGCGCCGGCCGACGGCTACATCCTGGGCATGGCCACGGTGTCGACCACCGCGGCCAACCCGGCCATCAACGCCAAGATCCCGTACAACACGCTCACCGATTTCACGCCCATCATCAACATCGCGGCCACGCCCAACGTGATCGCTGTGCACCCCAGCTTCCCGGCCAAGGACTTCAAGGGATTCCTCGCCGAGATCAAGAAAAATCCGGGCAAATACAGCTACGCCACCTCGGGCACCGGCGGCATCGGCCACCTGCAGACCGAGCTGTTCAAGAGCCTGACCAACACCTTCATCACCCACATTCCTTACCGTGGTGCGGGCCCCGCGCTCAACGACACCGTGGGCGGTCAGGTGCCGATCATTTTTGACAACCTGCCTTCCGCGCTGCCCTTCATCCGCGACGGCCGCCTCATCGCCATCGTGGTGGCCGCGCCCCAGCGCGTGGCCAGCATGCCCAATGTGCCCACCTTCAAAGAGGTGGGCCTGGAGCCGGTGAACCGCATGGCCTACTACGGTCTCATCGGACCCAAGGGCTTGCCGCAGGAAGTGGTGGACAAGATCTCCAACGCCACCAAGCAGGCGCTGACCGACCCCGCCGTGAAGAAGCGCGTGGAAGACACCGGTTCGCTGATCGTGGCCAACACGCCGTCCGAGTTCACCGCGCAGATCAAGGCCGAGTTCGAGGTCTACAAGGAAGTGGTCGCCAAGCAAAAGCTCAAACTGGATTGATGGACCCGGCCCTGGCATCGACCAGCGAGGACCTTGCCGGGGCTTTTGTTGACGCGCTCTGGCTCGAAGAGGGCCTCTCGCGCAACACGCTGGACGCTTACCGGCGTGACCTTGTGTTGCTCGGCCAGTGGCTGGCCGGGCAGGGCAAGACCCTTCCCCAGACCACCGAGGCCGATCTCAACGGCTACTTCAGCGAGCGCCACAGCCAGACGCGCGCCACCACCGCCAACCGCCGGCTCACGGTGTTCAAGCGCTACTTCCGCTGGGCGCTGCGCGAACGCTTCATCACCGCCGACCCGACGCTGCGCCTTTCACCCGCGCGCCAGCCATTGCGCGTGCCCAAGACCCTGTCGGAAGCCCAGGTGGAGGCGCTGCTCAACGCGCCCGATGTGGGCACACCGCTGGGCCTGCGCGACCGCTGCATGCTGGAGTTGATCTACGCCAGCGGCCTGCGCGTGAGCGAACTCGTGACGCTCAAGACCTGGCACGTGGGCATGAACGAGCAGGTGCTGCGCGTCACCGGCAAAGGCAACAAGGAGCGGCTGGTGCCCTTTGGCCAGGTGGCCGGGCAGTGGCTGCAGCGGTACCTGGGGCAGGGGCGCGGCGAGATCCTGAACGGCCTGCAGAGCGAAGACCTGTTCGTCACCTCTCGCGGCTCACGCATGGGCGAAGCCATGACGCGCGCGATGTTCTGGCAACTGGTGAAGAAGTACGCGCTGGCCGCCGGCATCACCGCACCCATTTCGCCCCACACCTTGCGCCACGCTTTCGCCACCCACCTGCTCAACCACGGCGCCGACCTGCGCGCGGTGCAGATGCTGCTCGGTCACGCCGACATCTCCACCACCACCATCTACACCCATGTGGCGCGGGAGCGTCTCAAGACCATCGTCGCGCAGCACCATCCGCGGGGTTAGTTCTTGACCGGACCCCAAAGTTGTTCAAGGCGCGCATCGCGCCCGCAACTCGTGCGGTAGTACTTGTAGCGAATCGGGTTCTTCAGGTAGTAGTCCTGGTGGTAGTCCTCGGCTGCGTGAAACGCGCTGGCGGGCACCACCTGGGTGACGATGGGCTCCTTGAACGGCTTGGACTTTTCCAGTGCCGCCAGCGAACGTTTCGCCACCTCCGCCTGTGTCGCGTCGTGCGTGAAGATGGCGGTGCGGTAGGGGTTGCCGGCGTCGCAGAACTGGCGGTCTTTGGTGGTGGGATCGATGGTGCGCCAGAACTTTTCAACCAGCGTGGCGTAGCTCACCTTGGCTGGGTCGAACACGATCTCCACCGCCTCCGCGTGACCGGTGCCGTTGCGAGATACCTGCTGGTAGGTGGGGTTGGCTGTTGTGCCGCCGATGTAGCCCGAGGTGGTGGAGAGCACACCCGGGACCTTGTCGAAGTCGGCCTCCACGCACCAGAAGCAGCCGCCTGCGAACGTGGCTTTGGCGGTGGTGGGCGCTGTTTGCGCGTGGGCAGCGCCAGCGGAGAGCAGCACCGACGCCAGCAGGCCACCCATCCAACGGGCGATCATGCCGCCGCCTTGAAGGTGAGCGCCACGCCGTTGTTGCAGTAGCGCTTGCCGCTGGGCTTGGGGCCATCGTTGAACACATGGCCCTGGTGGCCGTCGCAGCGCACGCAGTGGTATTCGGTGCGGGGGAAGATCGCCTTGTAGTCGGTCTTGGTGCCCAACGCGCCGGCCAGCGGGGTGTGAAAGCTCGGCCAGCCGGTGCCGCTTTCGTACTTGGTGTCGGATGAAAACAGCGGCAGATCGCAGCCTGCGCAGTGGTAGGTGCCCTTGCGCTTCTCGGCGTTGAACGGGCTGCTGCCCGGGCGCTCCGTGCCTTCTTCGCGCAACACGTCGAACTGCGCCGGCGTCAGTCGCTTCTTCCACTCGGCCTCGCTGAGCTTCCAGGGGTCGGTGGCGGCCAACGCGTTGGCGACTGGGGCGGCGGCCTGTGAGCCCAGGCCGAGCAAGGACAGCAGTTTCATGGTCTGGCGGCGGGTGAGGGTGGAGGGGATGTTCATGGGGTTGAGTCGACCACACCCGGCATTCCTTACACGGCCCCACGGGTACTCGGTGTAAAGACGTGCTTTACGTCTGGGCCATGCGCAGTCGGCGGGCCGCGTCTTCGTCGCGCGCGTCGTCGATCTCGCGCATCACGCTGCCCAGATCCACCGTGCCCGGTGCACGCTCGTAGCGGCCGGTGAGCGGCGTGTCGTTGCTCAGCAAGCCGCTCTGGTACAGGCTCCAGATCTCGGGGCCGAACTGTGTCTTGAGCAACTCGGGTGCGAACTGGCCGAAGAAGTCGCGCAGGTTGGCCACGTCGCGCAGCAGCATGCGTTGGGCGTGGTTGTTGCCGGCGGCGTCCACCGCCTGCGGCAGGTCGATGATCACGGGGAAATCGTCACTGCCAGCTTCGCCCGAGTGCGCCAACAGGATGTTGAACTCCGACAAATCACCGTGCACCACACCCGCGCACAGCATGCGCACCACCTCACCCACCAACGTGGCGTGGTGCTGGCGCGCCTGCTCGGGTGTGAACGACACGTCGTTGAGCCGGGGCGCCGCGTCGCCGTCGGCATCGGTCACCAGCTCCATCAGCAGCACGCCGTCGGCGAAGTTGAAGGGCTGGGGCACCCGCACGCCGGCCGCAGCCAGCCGGTAAAGCGCATCCACCTCGGCGCTTTGCCACGCGGCCTCTTGCGATTCGCGGCCGAACTTCGTGCCCTTGGCCATGGCGCGCGCCTGGCGCGAGTTCTTCACCTTGCGGTTTTCCGTGTAGTCCACCGCCTGGCGAAAGCTGCGGTTGTTGGCTTCCTTGTAGATCTTGGCGCAGCGGGTGTCGTCGCCGCAGCGCACCACGTAGACCATGGCTTCCTTGCCGCTCATGAGCTGGCGCACCACGGTGTCGATGAGACCCTCTTCAACGAGGGATTGCAGTCGGGGAGGAACTTTCATCGGGCGATTGTGCGCCCGCGCTTCACAGCGGCTTGAGCACGAAGCCGATCACCAAGCCCGCGTCGGTCACGGTGATCGTGCCCGGCTGCATGCCCATGGCATCGGCCATGCGCAGGTCTTGTGGCTGCAGGCGGTGCAGCACCACTTCGCGCAGCGATTGTTCGGCCAGAGCGGGGGCGTAGGTGTTGAGCAGTTCCACCACGCCTGGCTGCAGGCTGGGGAAGCGCAGCCGGTGGATGCGCAATTGGTGGGCGCGCAGCGTGCGGTCGCTCGCCTCGTAACGCAGCGCAAAGTCCAGGTCGAACGTGCCGCGGTGGCTGCGGTTGAGCGCCGGGCCGGCGGCGTCCACCACCATCGCGGCGCGCAGGCGGTTTTGCGCAGGCAGCAGGCTCAGCGTGGGTGGTTGCAGATCCAGGTTGAGCAGCCCTTGCACCGGGTAACGGATGGGGAAACGTTGCGCCACCGAGCTTTGCAGCACGGCGGTCGACACGGTGACGCCGGGGGGCTTGCCGGGCGGCTCGTCGGCATCCTGCGCGTTGGCCGCCCAGGCCAGGTTGCCGAGCGTTGCGCACAAGGCGCCTGAAAAGAACAATCTGCGTTGCATAGGCGGGGTGAGAGTCCGGCCAATCCCATGCGTTCAGCGCAAATGGTCTCTATTTGTAGAACACCTCGACCCGGCCCTTGAGCTGGATCAGCAGCGGCTGGCCCTTGCGGTCCAGCGTCTTGCCCGAAGGCACTTTCACCCAGCCCTCGCTGATGCAGTACTCGGACACGTCGAAACGCTCCTTGTCGTTGAAGCGGATGCCGATGTCGTGCTCGAACACGGCGGGCACATGGTGCGGGCTGCGGACATCGATGGACAGGCGGTCGGGGAGGGGCGGTTGGGTGTTGGGGGTCTGATCGGTCATGGGGAGATTGTCGACCAGATCACGGTAAGGCCGTTCGCAAGCCGCGCACCGCTTCACTTCCATGCCCGAACGCCGATACTCAGACAACATGAAACTACAACACAAGGCCTGGGGGTTGATTCTCATGGCCGTCGCCGTGTGCGCGGGCGGCGCCCTGGTGGGCGCGAGCACCATCGTGCACGACTCGTTCTCCCGCCTGGAGGCCGAGCATGCAGCGCACGAAGGAGAGCGTGCCAAGCGCGTGTTCAACCAGCAGGTGCAAGGGCTGAGCGCCACCACCCAGGACTACGCCTACTGGGCCGATGCCGTGGAATTTGTCCGTGGCAAACGGCCGGGTTTCCTGTCGGACAACTTCGACGTGGACAACATGGGTTACCTGCGCATCTCGGAGGTGCTGGTGATCGACGGCCAGGGCCGTGTGATGGCCACGGTGAAGCGCGAGAACGCGCAGCGGCTGTCCCGGCTGACCGCCAAGCGCATCGCACCGCTTCGGGAGCTGGCCCTGCTGGTCTTGAGCGACAAGGATCCCAAGGCGGTGCTGCAGACCTTGCGCGTGGTGGACGGCGAGCTGGAGATCGTGATCGCTGCCGCCGTTCGCCAGCCGAACTGGCAAGGCGGCGCGGCGCAAGGCGTCATGGTCATGGTGCGCCGTTTCAACCAGGCCGAGGTCGATCAACTGGCCGACGTGCTGATGATGCCGGCGCGCTTGTCGTTCGAGGCGCCTGCGCACTCGGGCGAGCCGTTTCATGTGCAGCGGGTCAATGCCGAGCGCGACGATCTGCACGCGGTGCTGCAAGACCGGGAAGGCCGTCCCGTGGCGGAACTGATCCTCGGGCTGGACCGGCGCCTGCAGGAGCAGGGCGAAGCGTTGAACTGGCAAGGGATGATGGTCGTCGCCTTCACATCGTTGATGGCCAGCCTGCTGCTGGTGCTGATCCTCGACCGGTTTCTGCTCAAGCGGCTGCAGCGCCTCTACAGCGACATCGACGTCATCACCCGGGACGGCCCCACGGCAGCACCGCCTGTGCTCGTCCAGGGCAACGACGAGATCAGCTCGCTGGCCCGTGGTGTCAACCAGCTGCTGCAGCGGGTGCAATCGGATGCGCAGCAGCAGCAGCTGTCGTTCGCGAAGCAAGAGGCCATTCAGGCGCAACTGATGCAGAGCCAGAAATCCGAGGCCCTGGGCCGGCTCGCGGGAGGCATCGCACACGACATCAACAACTCGCTGGCCGCCGTGACCGGCTGGGTGCGGCTCACCATCGAAGACCTGGAAGACAAGCACCCTGGCCATGAGTCGCTCGGGCAGGCGCTCAAGGCCACGAAATATGCCGATGGCCTGATCCGCCAGCTGCTGGCGTTCGGCCGCAAGACGACGCCCAAGCTGCAGCGCTTGCACCTTCGAACCCTCGTCGACGACACCCGCCGGCTGGTCAGCGCCGGTCTCACGCGCGAATGCGAAATCGTGGCCATCAACCGGGTGGAGAAGGACCTGGTTGAAGGTGATCCCACACAACTGCAGCAGGTGCTGGTGAACCTGTTGATCAACGCGGCCGATGCCATGGAGGGCAAGGGTCGGATCGAGATCACCATCGACGAGATCACCTTGCCTCTCGCGGATGCCCGGCCCATGCCGGCGGACATGGCGCAACTCGCCCACGGACGCTTTCTCACAATCGAGGTGCACGACTTCGGTCCCGGCATGCCGCCCGAGGTGGCGCACCGTGTCTTCGAGCCATTTTTCACCACCAAGAGCGTGGGGCGCGGCACCGGCCTGGGCCTGTCGGTGGCGCAAGGCATCACCGCCCACCATGGTGGCCACATCGGCCTGTCCAGCGTGTTGGGCGAAGGCACCCGCTTCTCCCTGTACCTGCCGGCCTGTGAGGACGACGGTTCCGTGTTGCTGCCTGCGCAGGCCGCATCACCAGACAAACGACGACGCGAACTGCTGTTTGTCGACGACGATCAGTTGGTCCGCCAATCGTGGAGCGCCCTGCTGGAACGCAAGGGCTGGAACGTCACGCGAGCGCGAGACGGTGAGGAGGCCTGGAGTTACCTCGTGCAGTCGGCCCAGCGATGGGATGTTGTGCTCACCGATCTGTCGATGCCCCGGCTCGATGGTGTGGGTCTGGGCCAGCGCATCCGCTCCATGGAGCAACCGCCGCCCGTGGTGCTGTTGAGCGGCAACCTGGACGAGGCCGACGAGCAACTGCTGAAGGCCTTGTTTGTCGTGGTACTGCGCAAACCGGTCGAAGCGAGTGAACTCGACGCGGTGCTCAACGAGGTGGTCCGGCAGGCGGTCAGGCCGGTGACCGCAACGTGAGGTCGGGCCGGGTGCTTCAGTCTTCCAACACCCGCACCTTCACGCTCTTGCCCTTGATGCGCCCGTCGTTCAGGCGGCTGGCCACCTGTTCGGCGATGTTGCGGTCCACGGCCACGTAGGTCGACCATTCGTTCACGTTGATCTTGCCCACCTGCTCGCGGGTGTAGCCCAGGTCGGCGGTGAGCGCGCCCAACACGTCGCCGGGGCGGATCTTTTCCTTGCGCCCGCCCTGGATGTGCAGCGTGACCATGGGCGGCACCAGCGGGCCCTTGCCGGTGGGCACGAGTTCGCTCAGGGGCTGCCACTTCGACTCTCGTCCCTGCAGCTGCTCGATTTTGCCCACGCTGCCCATCTCGTTCATGCTGACCAGGTTGAGCGCCAGGCCGCTTTCGCCCGCGCGCCCGGTGCGGCCGATGCGGTGGATGTGCACCTCGGCGTCCGGGGTCACGTCCACGTTGATCACCGCGGCGAGGCTGGCAATGTCCAGCCCGCGCGCGGCCACGTCGGTGGCCACCAGCACCGAGCAGCTGCGGTTGGCAAAGCGCACCAGCACCTGGTCTCGCTCACGCTGCTCCAGTTCACCAAACAGCGCGAGCGCGCTGATGCCTTGCGCCTGCAACACGGCCACGAGGTCACGGCACTGCGCCTTGGTGTTGCAGAAGGCCAGTGTGCTGGCCGGGCGGAAGTGGGCCAGCAGCTTGCTCACCGCGTCCAGGCGCTCGGTGTCTTTCACCTCGTACCAGCGCTGCTCGATCTGCGCGCCCGCATGCTGCGCTTCCACCTTCACGGTGACCGGCTCGCGCATGAATTGCGCACTCAGCTTGGCGATGCCTTCGGGGTAGGTGGCGGAGAACAGCAGGGTCTGGCGTGTCTTGGGGCACTGCTTGGCGACCTTCACGATGTCGTCGAAGAAGCCCATGTCGAGCATGCGGTCGGCCTCGTCCAGCACCAGGGTGTTGAGTGCTTCCAGCAGCAGGCTGCCGCGCTCCAAGTGGTCCATGATGCGGCCGGGCGTGCCCACCACGATGTGTGCGCCGTGCTCCAGCGTGGCCAGCTGACCGCGCAGCGGCACGCCGCCGCACAGCGTGACGACCTTGATGTTGTCCTCGGCGCGCGCCAGGCGCCGGATTTCGGTGGTCACCTGGTCGGCCAGCTCGCGCGTGGGGCACAGCACCAGGGTCTGCACCGCAAATCGGCGGGCGTTGAGGTTGGCCAGCAGGGTGAGGGCGAAGGCGGCGGTCTTTCCGCTGCCGGTCTTGGCCTGGGCAATGATGTCCTTGCCCAGCAGGGCCGGCGGCAGCGCGGCCGCCTGGATCGGCGTCATCTCGCTGTAGCCGAGCTGTTCCAGGTTGGCCAGCGTGGCGGGGGAAAGGGGTAGGGTGCTGAAAGCGGTCGGGGGTGCGGAAGTCATCCCCGATTATCGGGGCTCAGGTCTGGTGCATCGCAGCCAGCTCGGCGTTGGTGAAGCCTGCGGCCAGCCGGGCAGGCTCGTTGAACGGCGGCTTGAGCCGTGGCGCCGAATGCTCGCGCGCCAGCCGACGGTAGTGACTCAGTGGCTCGATGCCCTGCTGCTCGCACAGCCAGCCGTACCAGCGGTTGCCCACCGCCACGTGGCCGATCTCGTCGCGCAGGATCACATCAAGGATCTCCACCGCGCGCAAGGCCGCAGGCGTGCCCACCTTGCGCAGGCGGGCCTGCATCGGCGGCGTGGCGTCCAGGCCGCGGGCTTCCATGGTGCGGGGCACCAGCGCCATGCGCGCGGTCACGTCGTGTTGGGTGCGCAGGCACATCTCCCACAGGCTGTTGTGCGCCGTGAAGTCGCCGTAGTCGTGGCCCAGGCTCTGCAGGTGCGCGCGCAGCAGGCTGAAATGGATGGCTTCCTCATGCGCCACGCCCAGCCAGTCGGTGTAGTAGCCAGCCGGCATGTCGGGGAAGCGCCAGATGGCGTCCAGCGCCAGATCGATCGCGTTGAATTCGATGTGCGCCACCGCGTGCAGCAGCATGGCGAAGCCCTCCGCTGTGAACGGAGAGCGCTGGGGCACATCAACAGGTGCAATCAGCACGGGCCGCGCTGGCCGCCCGGGCAGGGGCGTGGTGGGCTCGGGTGTCAGGCGCTCGGCGGTGTCCAGCCGGGTGTGGCCCGCTTGCAGGGCTTCAAGGAGGGCGTGGGTGGCCGCCACCTTCTGGTTCGGCTCGCTGGTGCACAGCGCCTGCAGGGCTCCCGCGCGCAGGGAAATGGAAGGCGAGGGCGACAGGGCGGCGAGGGCGTGCATCCCTACAATTCTAGGTTTCGCCACAGGAGACAACACACATGGCCCTTTACGAACTCGACGGCATGGCGCCCCAGCTGGCCGCATCGGCCTGGGTGGCCGACAACGCACAGGTCATCGGCGACGTGGTACTGGGCGAAGACAGCAGCGTGTGGTTTGGTGCCACGCTGCGTGGCGACACGGAAACCATCACGGTCGGGCGCGGCAGCAACATCCAGGACGGTAGCGTGCTGCACGCCGACGTCGGTTTCCCCATGACCGTTGGTGAAAACGTGACGGTGGGCCACCAGGTGATGCTGCACGGCTGCACCATCGGTGATGGCTCGCTCATCGGCATCGGCGCGGTGGTGCTCAACGGCGCGAAGATCGGCAAGCACTGCCTCGTGGGTGCGGGATCGCTGGTGACCGAAGGCAAGGAGTTTCCCGACGGCAGCATGATCCTGGGCAGCCCGGCGCGCGCCGTCAAGTCGCTCACGCCCGAACAGATCGAAGGGCTGCACAGGAGCGCCAAGCATTACACCGACAACGCTGCGCGCTACCGCAAGACCTTGAAAAAGATCGCCTGATCCCGATCTGCCACGATTGCGTTTTTTCGAACGTTCCCTGAAAGCTCCGTTTGTCCGAACTTCACAAATTCGTCTTTGAAGGCCTGCCGGTGCGCGGCATGCTCGTGCGCCTGACCGACGCCTGGCAAGAAATTTTGCAGCGCCACAAGGACGGTGGCGGTTACCCCACGGCCGTGACCGAGCTGCTGGGCGAGATGACGGCTGCGGCCACGCTGATGCAGGCCAACATCAAGTTCAACGGCGCGCTCATCATGCAGATCATGGGCGACGGGCCGGTGAAGCTGGCCGTGGCCGAGGTACAGCCCGACCTGAGTCTGCGCGCCACCGCCACCGTCATCGGTGAGGTGGCGCCAGACGCACCGCTCTCGCACATGGTCAACGTGACCAACCAGGGCCGCTGCGCCATCACCCTGGACCCGAAAGACCGACTGCCCGGCCAGGCGCCTTACCAGGGCGTGGTGCCGCTGTTTGGTGACCAGCGCGAGAAGCTGGAGAAGCTCAGCGAAGTGATCGAGCACTACATGCTGCAGAGCGAGCAACTCGACACGCGCCTGGTGCTCGCGGCCAACGAACACGTGGCCGCTGGCCTCTTGATCCAGCGCCTGCCGCTGCAGGGCAGCGGCAACCTCGCCGGCCAGTCGGGTGCGCGAGACGAAGACCAGATCGGCCTGAACGAGGACTACAACCGCATCGCCATCCTCGCCTCCAGCCTCAAGCGCGAAGAGCTGCTGACGCTGGACGCGGACACCATCCTGCGCCGCCTGTTCTGGGAAGAGGACGTGCGCCGGTTTGAACCCATGGAGGGCGAGACCGGCCCGCGCTTTGCGTGCACCTGCTCGCGCGAGCGGGTGAGCAGCATGCTGCGCAGCCTGGGCCGCGACGAGATCGAATCGATCTTGAGCGAGCAAGGGCAGGTGGAGGTCGGGTGTGAGTTCTGCGGCGCGCAATACCGCTTTGATCCGGTGGACGCGGCCCAGGTCTTCTTGCAGCCTGAGATCCAGCTGCCGGCGAGCGACCAGAAGCACTGAGACGGCAGTTCAGGCTGGGCGCCGGGGCACGAGCCCGCTGAACAGCCGACGTTCGCATTCGGGGTCGCTGCAGTTCTCGCAGGTCCAGCGGCCACTGCCGGCCTCCAGCAGCGGGTCGTGCGCCACCAGCGGGCGGCCCAGCAACACGCCCACGGCGCGCAGCGCGTGCTGCAGTCTTGCCTCTGCGGTGCCGTAAACGGTCTGGAACGCGATGCCGGCCGACTGCAGTTCGCGTCGCAACACGGCGTCGATGTCGGCCCGCATGCCGGGCCCGTTGCGAAACAGGCCATCGGCTTCCCACGGCAGGTCCAGGCCCATCAGGAGGGTGAGGTTGAACGTCTGCTGCGCCTTCAGTGAGGCGGGCAACAGCGAACGGTCGTTGAACACCCGCTCGCTGTACGCCGCGACCACCAGCGCTGTGGTGTCGGCTACCACCACTTGCGCGCCGCTCTGCGCCGCGATGTCGATCAGTCGGGTTTGTTCGGCGGCGATGGCCGCCTGCTCTTGCGCCAGCGGCGCGCGGCCTTCGCTTTCGCACCACGCGCGCAGGTGCTCCGGCACCAGCACGGCGCTCACGCCCCGGGCGTTGAGTTGTCGGATGAGGCCCATGCCCAGGGTGGTCTTGCCGCTGGACTCGCCGCCGAGCAAGGCGACGGTGATGACCGCCATGGTGTCAGCGCTTGTTCTGCGCGATCTGCACGAAGATTTCGTTGGGCTTGACCATGCCCAGCTCCGCGCGGGCGAGTTCCTCGACCATGTCCAGGCCCTCCTGCAGGTCGCGCACCTCGCTCACCAGCTGGTCGTTGCGCTGCTGCGCCTCGCGGTTGGCCAGCTCCTGCGCGGCCAGCTGCTGCTTCATGCTCGCCACCTGGGGCACACTGCCTCGCCCGAACCACAGCTGGGCGTGCAGCACGAGCAGCAGCGCGATCAGCAGGGCAGG
>JBKBWW010000108.1:0-11927 GCA_046314475.1 Hydrogenophaga sp. | reverse complement strand
GAGCAGATCCTGAACGGCGAGAGCGTGCCGCTGAAAGGCCGCCTGCTCTACAAGCTCGGCGACTGGCTGGTCTACGGCCCCCTGCGCAACAACCTCGGCATGAGCCGCGTGCGCGTGGCCTACACCGCCGGTGAAGCCATCGGCCCCGACCTCTTCAGCTTCTACCGCTCCATCGGCATCAACTTGAAGCAGCTCTACGGCTCCACCGAGACCGCCGTGTTCGTCTGCCTGCAGCCCGACCACGAAGCGCGCGCCGACACCGTGGGCGTGCCGTGCGAAGGGGTGGAGATCAAGCTCAGCGACAGCGGCGAGATCCTGGTGAAGTCGCCCGGCCTCTTGAAGGGCTACTACAAGAACCCGACCGCCACCGCCGAGGTGCTCACGGCCGACGGCTGGTACCACACCAGCGACGCCGGCTTCATCGACGCCTCGGGGCACCTGAAGATCATCGACCGCGTGAAGGACGTGGGCCGCATCATGGGCGGCGTGAACGATGGCGCCATGTTCGCGCCCAAGTACGTGGAGAACAAACTCAAGTTCTTCTCGTACATCAAGGAAGCCGTGGCCCTGGGCGACAAGCGCGAGCGCGTCTGCGTGATGCTCAACATCGACTTCGAGGCGGTAGGCAACTGGGCCGAGCGGCGCAACCTGTCCTATGCCGGCTACACCGATCTGGCGCAAAAGCCCGAGGTGTACGAACTCATCCGCGACTGCGTGGAGAAGGTCAACGCCGACCTCTCGCGCGACGAGTTGCTCGCGGGCAGCCAGATCAGCCGCTTCCTGGTGCTGCACAAGGAACTGGACGCCGACGACGGTGAACTCACCCGCACGAACAAGGTGCGCCGTGGCTTCATCAGCGAGCGCTACGCCGCGCTGGTGGACGCGCTCTACAGCGGCAAGACCGAGCAGTACATCGAGACCCAGGTGAAGTTCGAGGACGGGCGCAGCGGCTCGGTCAACGCGACCTTGAAGCTGGGTGACGCCAAGACCTTTGCCCCGGTGAAAGCCGCAGCATGACCACCCACACCGCCAGAGCACTTCGACAGGCTCAGTGCGAACGGACTTTTGTATGACTCAAAAGAAAATCGGCGACGTCATCCTCGACGTGCACAACATCAGCCTGCGGTTCGGTGGCGTCAAGGCGCTCACCGACATCAGCTTCAACGTGCGCGAGCACGAGGTGCGCGCCATCATCGGCCCCAACGGCGCGGGCAAGAGCTCCATGCTCAACTGCATCAACGGCGTGTACCAGCCGCAAGAGGGCTCGATCAGCTTTCGTGGCCAGACCTTCAAGCACATGAACAGCCGCCAGGTGGCCGAGATGGGCATCGCGCGCACCTTCCAGAACCTCGCGCTCTTCAAGGGCATGAGCGTGATCGACAACATCATGACCGGGCGCAACCTGCGCATCAAAAGCAACCTCTTTGCGCAGGCATTCCGCAACCCCTTCGGCATCGGCGGCGCGCAGAAGGAAGAAGAACAGCACCGCGAGTTCGTCGAACACATCATCGACTTCCTGGAGATCCAGGCGTTTCGCAAGACCCCCGTGGGCACCCTGCCCTACGGCCTACAAAAGCGGGTGGACCTGGGCCGTGCTCTGGCCATGGAGCCGCAGGTGCTGCTGCTGGACGAACCCATGGCCGGCATGAACGTGGAAGAGAAGCAGGACATGAGCCGCTTCATCCTCGATGTGAACGACGAGTTCGGCACCACCATCGTGCTGATCGAGCACGACATGGGCGTGGTGATGGACATCTCCGACCGCGTGGTGGTGCTCGACTACGGCAAGAAGATCGGCGACGGCACGCCCGAAGAAGTTCGCAACAACGAGGAGGTCATCAGCGCCTACCTCGGCACCTCCCACTGAGATGAACCGAAACCCCGTTCGGGCTGAGCCTGTCGAAGCCCTCCACACCAACACCGCCAGAGCCCTTCGACAGGCTCAGGGCGAACGGCCGTAAAGGCACTTGATATGGCTTTCTTTCTTGAAGCTCTTCTCGGCGGTCTCATGGCCGGCATGCGCTATTCGCTGGTGGCCCTGGGCTTCGTGCTCATCTACAAGGCCTCCGGCGTCTTCAACTTCGCCCAGGGCGCCATGGTGCTGTTCGCCGCCCTGGCCATGGCGCGCTTCTCGGGCTGGGTGCCGGGCTGGCTGGGCATCGAGGACAAGTTCCTGGGCAACCTGATCGCCTTCCTGATGGCCGGTGCGCTCATGTTCGTGCTGGCCTGGCTCATCGAGCGGCTGGTGCTGCGCCACCTGGTCAACCAGGAGGGTGTGACGCTGCTGATGGCCACGCTGGGCATCACCTACTTCCTCGACGGTCTGGGCCAGACCATCTTTGGTTCGGACATCTACCAGATCGACGTGGGCATGCCCAAGGACCCGATCTTCCTGTTTGAAGGCACCTTCGAAGGCGGCGTGCTGGTCAACCTGGAAGACGTGTACGCGGCCTGTGTGGCGGCCTTGCTGGTGGCCGTGCTCTCGCTGTTCTTCCAGAAGACCTCCACCGGGCGCGCGCTGCGCGCCGTGGCCGACGACCACCAGGCCGCGCAAAGCATCGGCATTCCGCTCAACCGCATCTGGGTCATCGTGTGGTTCGTCGCCGGCATCACCGCGCTGGTGGCCGGGATCATCTGGGGCTCCAAGCTGGGTGTGCAGTTCTCGCTCACCACCGTGGCCCTGCGCGCCCTGCCCGTGATCATTTTGGGCGGCCTCACTTCGGTGCCCGGCGCCATCATCGGCGGGCTGATCATCGGCGTGGGCGAGAAGCTCTCCGAGGTCTACCTCGGCCCCTACGTGGGCGGCGGCATCGAGATCTGGTTTGCGTATGTGCTGGCTCTTGTCTTCTTGCTCTTCAGGCCTCAAGGCTTGTTCGGCGAAAAAATCATCGATCGCGTCTAAGGAAGTTCGACCATGTTCTACAGAGAAAACGGTCAGTTCAAGACCTCCTACCGCGCCGACCAGCAGATCTTCCCGATCGCGCAGGACCGCTGGGTCATCCTCGCCTTCATCGCGTTTGCCTTCATCGGCGTGCCGCTGCTGGTGGACGAGTACATGTTCCGCGCCATCCTCATCCCCTTCCTGATCCTGGCACTGGCCGCGCTCGGCGTGAACATCCTCGTGGGCTACTGCGGACAGATCAGCCTGGGCTCGGGCGCCTTCATGGCGGTGGGCGCCTACATGGCCTACAACACCTATGTGCGCATCGACGGCATGCCGGTGATCATCGCCCTGCTCTCGGGTGGCTTCTTCGCCACGCTGGTGGGCATCTTCTTCGGCATCCCCAGCCTGCGGGTGAAAGGCCTCTATCTCGCGGTGGCCACGCTGGCCGCGCAGTTCTTCTGCGACTGGGCGTTCCTGCGCATCGGCTGGTTCACCAACAACACCGCCTCGGGTTCGGTCTCGGTCTCCAACCTCAACGTGCTGGGCTGGACCATCAACACCCCGATGGAGAAGTACCTCTTCTGCCTGGGCTTCCTGGTGGTGTTTGCGCTGCTGGCCAAGAACCTGGTGCGCTCGGCCATCGGGCGCGAGTGGATGGCCATCCGCGACATGGACGTGGCCGCAGCTGTCATCGGCATCCGCCCGATGTACGCCAAGCTCAGCGCGTTTGCCGTGAGCAGTTTCATCATCGGTGTGGCCGGCGGTCTGTGGGGCTTCGTGCACCTGGGCTCGTGGGAGCCGGCGGCCTTCTCCATCGACCGCAGCTTCCAGCTGCTCTTCATGGTGATCATCGGCGGCATGGGCTCGATCATGGGCAGCTTCTTCGGCGCGGCCTTCATCGTGGTGCTGCCCATCTTTTTGAACCAGTTCCTGCCCGCGGTGGGCGCACTGGTGGGCGTGGAGATCTCCACCGCCACCGTGTCCCACACCGAGTTCATGGTTTTCGGCGCGCTCATCGTCTGGTTCCTGATCGTGGAGCCCCACGGTCTGGCCAAGCTGTGGAGCATCGCCAAACAGAAGTTGCGGCTCTGGCCCTTTCCGCACTGAGCTCGGCGCGGCGTGGGCCGTCCGACATCCAAGGGTCATGGTGAGGTTTGTGTTGGTCTGTGTGTTTGATTCTTACTAGGAGACAACGAAATGAAACTGCGAAATCTGGTTCTGTCTGTGTCCATCGCCTGCGCGGGCGTGTCCGCCGCGCTGGTGGCGCCAAGCGCCATGGCGCAAGCCAAGGAGCAATTCTTCCCTGTGCTGGTGTACCGCACGGGCGCCTACGCGCCCAACGGTGTGCCGTTTGCCAACGGCTATGTGGACTACCTCAAGCTGGTCAACGAGCGTGGTGGCATCAACGGCGTGAAGGTCTCGTTTGAAGAGTGCGAAACCGGCTACGCCACGGACCGCGGCGTGGAATGCTACGAACGCCTCAAGGGCAAGAACGGCGGCGCCACGGTGTTCCAGCCGCTGTCCACCGGCATCACCTTCGCGCTGACCGAAAAAGCCCCTGGCGACAAGATCCCGCTGATCACGGCCGGCTATGGCCGCAGCGAATCCGCCGACGGCGGCGTGTTCAAGTGGAACTTCCCGCTCTCGGGCACCTACTGGGTGGCCGCCGACACGCTGATCCAGCACATCGCCAAAAAAGAAGGCGGCATGGACAAGCTCAAGGGCAAGAAGATCGCGCTGGTCTACCACGACAGCCCGTTCGGCAAAGAGCCCATTCCGCTGCTGCAGGAGCGCGCCGCCCAACTCGGCTTCGCACTGAGCCTGCTGCCCGTGACGCACCCCGGCGTGGAGCAGAAAGCCACCTGGCTGCAGATCCGCCAGAACCGGCCCGACTACGTGCTCAACTGGGGCTGGGGCGTGATGAACTCCACCGCGTTGAAAGAGGCTCAGGCCACCGGTTATCCGCGCGAGAAGATGTATGGCGTGTGGTGGGCGGGTGCCGAGCCGGATGTGAAAGACGTAGGCGCAGGCGCCAAGGGCTACAACGCGATCATGATGCAGCACGGCTCGCAAGCCGATGCGGCCGTGGCGCAGGAAATCCTGGCCAAGGTCCATGGCAAGAACCAGGGCACCGGGCCGAAGGAAGAAGTGGGCCAGGTGCTGTACCTGCGCGGCGTGCAAGCCGCCATGTTTGCCGTGGAAGGCGTGCGCTCCGCGCAAGAGCGTTTCGGCAAAGGCAAGGTCATGACGGGTGAACAAGCCCGTTGGGGCTATGAGAACCTGAACCTGACGCAAGCCAAGCTCGACGCGCTGGGCTTCAAGGGTGTGATGCGCCCGATCTCCACCAGCTGCCAGGACCACATGGGCGCCTCGTGGGCCCGCGTGCACACCTGGAACGGCACCAAGTTCGAGTGGACCTCCGACTGGCTGCAGGGCGATGAGCAGATCATCCGCCCGATGGTCAAGGCCGCGGCCGACAAGTACGCCGCCGAGAAAAAACTGACCCGCCGTACCGGCGCGGATTGCCAGAGCTGATCACTGGCTGAACCTGGCGGCTCGCAAGAGCCGCCAATTCAAAGACCTGCTCCACGCAAGTCTTTGAATTGGCCACACAGGACACTCCCATGACCACCCCAGAGAGCACCCCCATCAACGTCCTCAACGTCAACGGCATCGAGGTCATCTACAACCACGTGATCCTTGTGCTCAAGGGCGTTTCGCTCAACGTGCCCGAAGGCAAGATCGCGGCCGTGCTCGGGGGCAACGGCGCGGGCAAGACCACCACCTTGCGCGCCATCTCCAACCTCCTGAAGGCCGAGCGCGGTGAAGTCACCAAGGGCAGCATCGAGCTGCGCGGCGAACGCATCGAAAACCTCAGCACCTCCGACCTGGTGCACCGCGGCGTGGTGCAGGTGATGGAAGGCCGGCACTGCTTTGCCCACCTGACCATTGAGGAAAACCTCATGACCGGCTCCTACACCCGCAAGGACAAGGCCGAGATCGCGCGCAACCTGGAGAAGGTCTACAACTACTTTCCGCGCCTGAAGACGCGGCGCACCAGCCAGGCCGCCTACACCTCGGGTGGCGAGCAGCAGATGTGCGCCATTGGCCGCGCGCTCATGACCAACCCCAGCGTGATGCTGCTCGACGAGCCCTCCATGGGTCTGGCCCCGCAGATCGTGGAAGAGGTGTTCGAGATCGTGAAGGACCTGAACCAGAAGGAGAAGGTCACCTTCCTGCTGGCCGAACAGAACACCAACATGGCGCTGAAGTACGCCGACTACGGCTACATCATGGAGAGCGGCCGCATCGTGATGGACGGCCTGGCCAGCGAGCTGCGCAACAACGAGGACGTGAAGGAGTTCTACCTCGGCATGGGGGGCGGTGAACGCAAGAGCTTCAAGGACGTGAAGAGCTACAAAAGACGCAAGCGTTGGCTGGCTTGACCGACCTGTTCAACACACCGCACCAGACACCCATGAACGACCACTTCGACACCCTCGAAACCCGATCGCCCGCCGAGCGCGAAGCGGCTCAGATGGCCGCGCTGCCTGCGCAGATCGCGCACGCACAACGCCACAGCGCAGCGTTTGCCGACATCCTGAACGGCGTGGACGCTGCCAGCATCACCAGCCGTGCTGCGCTGGCGCGTCTGCCGGTCACGCGCAAGAGCGAACTGCTGGAACGCCAGAAGGCTTCACGTGCGCAAGGCGGTGACGCGTTTGGCGGCTTTGCGGCGCTGGTGCGCGGCCCGGCCATGTCGCGCGTGTTCGCCAGCCCCGGTCCGATCTACGAGCCCGAAGGCACAGGGCGCGACTACTGGCGCGCCGGGCGTGCGCTGTTCGCGGCGGGCTTTCGCGCCGGCGAGCTGGTGCACAACAGCTTCAGTTACCACATGACCCCCGGCGCGTTCATCCTGGAGTCGGGTGCGCACGCCGTGGGTTGCACCGTGTTCCCGGCCGGCACCGGCCAGACCGAGCAGCAGCTCGACGCGATGGTGGACCTCAAGCCCGACGCCTACACCGGTACACCCAGCTTCCTGCGCATCCTGCTGGAGAAGGCGAAGGAAGCGGGCACCGACCTCCGCAGCCTCACCAAGGCCTCGGTGGGCGGCGAAGCCTGCCCGCCCAGCCTCACGGCCTGGTTCAAGGAACAGGGCCTGGACGTGTACCAGAGCTACGCCACGGCCGACCTGGGCCTGGTGGCCTACGAGACCGCGTCCCGCCAGGGTCTGGTGCTGGACGAGGGCGTGATCGTGGAGATCGTGCGCCCGGGCACGGGCGACCCGGTGCCCGAGGGCGAGGTGGGCGAGCTTGTGGTGACCACCCTCAACACCGCCTACCCGTTGATCCGTTTCGGGACCGGTGATCTTTCAGCCATCCTGCCCGGCACCTGCCCCACCGGCCGCACCGCGCAGCGCATCAAGGGCTGGATGGGCCGCGCCGACCAAACCACCAAGGTGCGCGGCATGTTCGTGCACGCCTCGCAGGTGGCCGACATCGCCCGGCGGTTTCCGCAAGTGCACAAGGCGCGCCTGGTGATCAGCGGTGAAATGGCCAACGACCAGATGTGCCTGAAGGTGGAAGCTAGCGAGAGCGGCGAGGCTTTGCGCGGGTTGATCGAGACGGCGGTGCGCGATGTCACCAAGCTGCGCGGCGACGTGCACCTGGTGCCGCCGGGCAGCCTGCCCAACGACGGCAAGGTGATCGAGGACGCGCGCAGCTACCAATGACCCAGCGCCTTGTGGGGGCTGGCTGCACTGCAGCAGAGGGTTTTCCCCGCCAGCCAGCTAAGTAATTTCCGCGATTTCCTGCTGTCGCATGGGGGATACGATCTCTTGGTTCACTCAACCTCGACGGAGATCTCCATGAAAAAACTGCTTGCTGTCGCCCTGGCGGCCACCATATCAGCCGGCGCATTTGCGCAGGCCTTCCCCGCAAAGCCCATCACGTTCGTGGTGCCTTTTGCCGCTGGCGGCCCCACCGACCTGGTGGCCCGTCGTCTGGCCGAAGCCATGCGCAAGCCGCTGGGCGGCGCCAACATCGTGGTTGAAAACGCGGCCGGCGCTGGCGGCACGATCGCCGGCACCAAGGTGGCCCGCGCCAACCCGGACGGCTACACCCTGCTGGTCTGGCACATCGGCATGGCCGCCACCACCAGCCTGTACCGCAAACAGCAGTTCAAGCCGCTGGAAGACTTCGAGTACCTGGGCATGATCAACGACGTGCCCATGACGCTGCTGGGCACCAACAAGCTCAACGCCAACACCTACCGCGACTTCGAGTCCTACATCCGCGCCAACGGCGGCAAGCTCAACCTGGCCCACGCCGGTCTGGGTTCAGCCTCCCACATCTGCGGCCTGATGTGGCAGTCGGCCGTGAAGCTCGAGAAGTCCATGACCACCATCGCCTACCGCGGCACGGGCCCGGCCATGAACGACCTGATCGGCGGCCAGGTGGACGTGATGTGCGACCAGACCACCAACACCACCGCGCAGATCGAAGCCGGCCGCGTGAAGGCCTTCGCAGTCACCACGGCCAAGCCGCTGTCCAGCCACAAGCTGCTCAAGGACTACCCGTCGCTGCAGGAAATGGGCCTCAAGGGCTTCAACCTGACCATCTGGCACGGCCTGTATGCCCCCAAGGGCACGCCGCCCGAAATCACCAAGCGCCTGAACGACGCCCTGATCGTGGCCCTGAAGGACCCCGAGTTCATCAAGAGCCAGGAAGACCTGGGCGCCATAGTCGTGACCGACAACCGCGTGACCCCCGCTGGCCACAAGGCCTTTGTGGCCAACGAGATCGTCAAGCTGAAAACGGCCATCGACGCGGCCGGCCAGTTCGCCGACTGAGCGCCAGCCACCCCTGAATACAGCCCGCCCGCGCGGGCTGTATTTGTTTGTGCCGTGCGCTGTCTCCCACGAGAACCCGCACGGCGCCGGCAGCCGCTACATTGATCAGCACAACCACAACAGGAGACAGACATGACCCTTTCCCGCCGCACCCTCGTCGCACTGGCCGTGGCCGCCACCACCCTCCCCGGCCTGGTGGCCGCCCAGACCGCATGGCCCAGCAAACCCATCCGCATCGTGGTGCCGTTTGCGCCCGGTGGCACCACCGACATCCTGGCCCGCACGCTCGCGCCCGAACTGAGCAAGGTGCTGGGCCAACCCGTGGTGGTGGACAACCGGGCCGGTGCCGGCGGCAACATCGGTGCCGACCTGGTGGCCAAAGCCCCCAACGACGGCTACACGCTGCTCATGGGCACGGTGGGCACACACGGCATCAACAAGTCGCTGTACTCGAAGCTGCCCTACGACCCGCAAAAGGACTTTGCACCGATCACGCTGGTGGCCGGCGTGCCCAACGTGATGGTGATGAACGCCAAACGCGCGCAGGAGCTGGGCATCAACAACGTGGCCGACTTCGTGAAGTACGCCAAGTCCCACCCCGGCAAACTGAACATGGCCTCCAGCGGCAACGGCACGTCCATCCACCTGGCGGGCGAGCTGTTCAAGTCGCGCACCGGCATCTTCATGACGCACATTCCTTACCGCGGATCGGGTCCGGCCATCACCGACCTGCTGGTGGGCGCGGTGGACGTGATGTTCGACAACCTGCCCTCGGCCATGCCGCACATCCAGTCGGGCGGCCTGAAGGCTTTCGCGGTCACCAGCGCCGTGCGCTCCAGCGCCCTGCCCGACACCCCCACTGTGGCCGAGGCCGGTGCCCTCGCCGGCTTTGAAGCCAGCTCCTGGTTCGGCCTGCTGGCACCTGCCGGCACCCCACCCGAGGTGGTGAACCGCCTGCAACAGGAAACCGCTAAAGCGCTCGGCCTGCCGGCGGTGAAAGAACGCCTGGTGGCCCAAGGCGCGATTCCCAGCGGCAACACGCCGCAGGAATTCGGCAAGCTGATCGAAGCAGAGATCGCGAAGTGGGCGCCGGTGGTGAAGGCGTCCGGCGCAAAGGTGGACTGACCCCCGCCGCGCTTCGCGCGACTCCCTGAAGGGGGCGATGCCTGCGGCCCGGCAGGGCCGGTTCCGTGGCGAAATTGCTTGGTGAAGACATCACGCTCCGGAGCGCGTGTCCCACCCCAGGGACACCGAGGGTCCGGCTCTGCCGGCCCCAGGTGTCGCCCCCCTCCCGCCGCAGGCGAGAGAGGGGGGAGCGGCGAAGCCGCGAGGGGGGTGCTTCTTCTAGACCCCCCAGACGATGTCGACCCCCGCCTTTTCGCAGCGCTCCAGCATTTCGATGAACGGCGCGCTGCGCATGCGCAGGCTCACCTGCTCGAACACGGGCGCCACGTCGCCGCGGGCCGCAGCCTCTTCGATCTGCTTTTTCTGATCGGCCTCTTCGAGCACGATGGCATCGCGGATCGCCTGGATGGCTGCGGGCATCTGCTGGTGCATCACCACACCCGGACCCGAGGGGTCTTTGCCGAGGATTTCCAGGAGGCGCTTGCCGTGCTGAGCCAGCATCACCAGGTCGCCGGTCTCACGGGATTTGAATCGATACAGGGACATGTTGTCCTCCTTGGGTGGGATTCATTGTTGCACCAAAGTCCGCCATACAGGCGGGGGTACATCAGGGATGCGGGTAAACCCGATTGAAGCTGAATAATTCAAGTCTAAACTAATTAGACATGAACACTCAAGACTCGGCGCTCCAGCGCATCCTGTGCATCGGCGGCGGCCCGGCCGGCCTCTACTTCGCTTTGCTCATGAAGCGGCGCGATCCCTCGCTCACCGTGACGGTAGTCGAGCGCAACCGGCCGTTCGACACCTTCGGCTGGGGCGTGGTGCTCTCCGACCAGACCCTGGGCAACCTGCGCGCGGCCGACCCGGAATCGGCCACGCTGATTGGCGAGGCCTTCAACCACTGGGACGACATCGAGGTCTTCTACAAGGGAGGGCGCGTGCGCTCCGGTGGCCATGGCTTCTGCGGCATCGGTCGCAAGAAGCTGCTCAACATCCTGCAGGACCGCTGCCTGGCCCTGGGTGTGAACCTGGTGTTCGAAACCGACGTGGCCGACGACCAGGCCCTCGCCGCGCAGTACAACGCCGATCTGGTGATCGCCAGCGACGGCCTCAACAGCCGCATCCGCACCCGCTACGCCGAGACCTTCCAGCCCGACATCGACACGCGCGAATGCCGCTTTGTCTGGCTCGGTACCAAGAAAACGTTCGACGCCTTCACCTTCGATTTTGTGCAGACCGAGCACGGCTGGTTCCAGGCCCACGCCTACAAGTTCGACGGCGAGACCTCGACCTTCATCGTGGAAACACCCGAAGCGGTGTGGAAGGCGCACGGCATCGACCAGATGGAGCAGGCCGAGGGTGTGGCCTTCTGCGAGAAGCTGTTTGCCGATCGGCTGGAGGGCCACGCGCTCATCAGCAACGCGCAGCACCTGCGCGGCTCGGCCAACTGGATCCGCTTTCCGCGCGTGATCTGCAAGACCTGGGTACACCGTATCGAGGTGGCCGGGCGCCAGATCCCCATCGTGCTCATGGGCGACTCTGCCCACACCGCCCACTTTTCCATCGGCAGCGGCACCAAGCTCGCACTCGAAGACGCCATCGATCTCGCCAACGAATTCACCCGCCACGCGAACGCCGACGTGGCCGAGGTGCTGCAGGGCTACGAAGCGCGCCGCAGCGTGGAGGTGCTCAAGATCCAGAACGCCGCGCGCAACTCCACCGAGTGGTTCGAGAACGTGGACCGCTACACCGGCATGGAGGTCGAGCAGTTCACCTACTCGCTGCTCACGCGCAGCCAGCGCATCAGCCACGAGAATTTGCGTCTGCGAGACCCGGCCTGGCTGGAAGGTTACGAGTCGTGGCTTGAAGCGCAGGCCAAGCCCGACACGCCGGTGAAAAAACACCCCACACCGCCCATGCTGCTGCCGCTCACCGTGCGCGGCCTCACGCTGAAAAACCGCATCGTCGTCTCCCCCATGGCGCAGTACAGCGCGGTGGACGGCGCCGTGGGCGATTACCACCTGGTGCACCTGGGCGCGCGTGCGCTCGGTGGCGCGGCGCTGGTGA
>JBKBWW010000107.1:0-11987 GCA_046314475.1 Hydrogenophaga sp. | reverse complement strand
GTGCCGCTGGCCCACCTCAAGGACATCCACAAGCGCATGAACGAAGGCGAAGCCACCTCGCGCGACGCCAAGAAGGAAATGATCGAGGCCAACCTGCGCCTGGTGATTTCCATTGCGAAGAAGTACACCAACCGCGGCCTGCAGTTCCTGGACCTGATCCAGGAAGGCAACATCGGCCTGATGAAGGCGGTGGACAAGTTCGAATACCGCCGTGGCTACAAGTTCTCGACCTACGCCACCTGGTGGATCCGCCAGGCCATCACCCGCTCGATCGCCGACCAGGCGCGCACCATCCGCATTCCGGTGCACATGATCGAGACCATCAACAAGATGAACCGCATCAGCCGCCAGCACTTGCAAGAGTTTGGTTTTGAGCCCGATGCGTCCATCCTGGCCGAGAAGATGGAGATGCCCGAAGAGAAGATCCGCAAGATCATGAAGATCGCCAAAGAGCCGATCTCCATGGAAACGCCGATCGGCGACGACGACGATTCGCACCTGGGCGACTTCATCGAAGACCAGGCCAACACCGCGCCCATCGAGGCTGCGATGCAGGCCGGCCTGCGCGAAGTGGTCAAGGAAATCCTCGACAGCCTCACGCCGCGCGAAGCCAAGGTGCTGCGCATGCGTTTCGGCATCGAGATGTCCACCGACCACACGCTGGAAGAAGTCGGCAAGCAGTTCGACGTGACCCGCGAACGCATCCGCCAGATCGAAAGCAAGGCGGTGCGCAAGCTCAAGCACCCCAGCCGCTCGGACAAGCTGCGCAGCTTCATCGACACGCTGTAAGGCGCTGTTGGTTGAAAAAAAACGGGAGCCGCTGGCTCCCGTTTTTTTGGCCGGTCAGCTCTATGCCAAGTCCACAAGTGCCATCTGATTCAAGCGCGCGAAGGCAGTCTCTTCGCGCTCCGGGTCGCTCAAGAGGCCCGGCAATGCGTTGGCAAAGGCAGGCAGCGCCAGCAAACTGGCCACCGATTGGCCGATGTGCAACTGCACATTGTCAGGCGCGGCCTTGACCTCCTGCACCAAGGCGGCGCGCCCCTCCACCACGGTCAGGATGTCTTCCAGGTCATGGCTGACAAACACATCGTTGCGGCCCCGATCCTTGAATGCTTCGAATTTGGTGGCCAGAAAGTACGGTGCAGAGAGGTGTCGCAGAACCAAGCCGTCATCCAGAATGGCCTGAACCGCCAACCCGAAACCCGCGCGGTACCAACGATTGGCAAAGCCCAACACCTTTTCGTCCACCGGAACCAAGTCCAGCTGCAGGCGGTTCCAGAACCAGCGAAACGGCGGTGTGTTGTCCGCCATGGTCTGCTTGAATCCACGCTGCGCCAGTTGGCCGGCCAGCTGGTGGTAGCCCACCAGAGACGCCACCTCGACGATGGCATCCACATCTTCCGTGGGCCGCACATCCATCAGGCTCGGGTTGTCGATCAGCAAGCCAGTGGCGCAACCGCCAACGAACACCACCTGCTCGCACAGCGGCCCCATGGCACGTGCCATGCCCATCAACAGCGCCAGATTCGGATCAGCCATGAAGCGTCTCCTTGCGCGGCGCCGCCGCGCCTGGGTCGATCAAGGCCAGCAGCCGCTCCGTCGCCATGTTCCGTTCCCGCGCCTTGCCCACTCGCAGGGCATCGAACAGGGCCAGCAGCTCGTAGAGCTTCTCGTCTTGCATGGCGGCGAAGGGCACCGAAGGATGCAGCGGCTCCACCCCCACGCCGCGGACCGAGCCGTTTGGATGTGGCCAGACAAAGTCGGTGCTGCCAGGCGCGAACACGCCGGCAAAAGCTGGAGCGCTGTGACTCGTGGGCACGCCAACGGCCAATGGCAAACGCAGAGCGGGAAATGTGTACTTGGCACCGTGCAAGGTGAACTCAGCCAGGGCTTGGGCGTGTACCCGCACCGGGTTGTCAGGCAGGCTGGCGTCTTCAGAGGGCACAGAACTGCGGCGCACCCGTTTGCGCGTGACTTTGTATATGCCGTGAGGCTCCTGGAGCGACTGCGTCCCGGCGCGGGGTGCGCCTGTCGTTGGGACGTATGAAAGCCTGTTGGGTAACAGCAGTCCCGACAACAAACCTCGCTTCACCGAAGCATGTGCCTCTGAAGCACTGAGTCCCAGCTCCTGAGCGAGGCGTGCGTATGTCCAGCGCTGGTCTCCCCATGCAAGGAGCTTGAGGGCGATGAGGAAATCTTGAGGTTTGAGTTGCATGAATTCTGTATTCGCGATTCTTGAATACAGAATTTAACAGGGCACCAACTCTTCCGCAAGCCGAAACGTCCGCCTGTCAGAGAAAGTCCGCCTGACTCTGCTGACGAGAATGTCAGCCAGCTATCACGGCGCCCGACACCAGCGCCCCCAATGCTTCCACCCCCACTGGCGGCTGCGCCAGCCAGGGCAATACAAACGTGCGCTTCGCCAGCCCGTCGGCAATGCGCTGCGTTTGCGTGCGTTCCCCCACCAGCCGCGCCTGCAGCAGCGGGTCTGTAGTGCCGCTGGCGGCGATGCTTTTGTTGATGACCCAGGCCCAGGGTTCGATGTGGGCGCGGCGCAGGTCGTCTTGCAGGGCGGCTGCCTGGGTGACGGGGGTGATCTCGGGCAGCGTGACGATGACGACATGGGTCATGCTGGTGTCTTGCAGGCGCATGAGCGGTGTGACGATGTGCAGGCCGCTGGCTGCGCTGCCGTCGGCCCGGGTTTCGTATTGCTGCGTCATCTGGCGGTGGTAGGCGCCGGTGGCGTCCATGAGCAGCAGGCTGTGGCCGGTGGGGGCCGTGTCGAGCACCACAAAGGCGCTGCGCGCGGTGTTGACCACGCGGCTGAAGGCGTGGAACACGGCCACTTCTTCGGTGCAGGGGGACTGCAGGTCTTCGAGCAGCAGGGCGCGGCCCTGGTCGTCGAGATCCTTGCCTTTGCTGGCCATGATCTTGGCGATGTAGGCCTCGGTTTCCGCCTTGGGGTCGATACGCCCGACCTTCAGGCCGTCGAGGCTGCCGTTCAAAGTGTCGGCTACGTGGGCGGCCGGGTCGGTGGTGGTGAGGTGCACGCTGTGGCCGCGCTGCACCAAGCCCACGGCCAGGGCAGCAGCGATGGTGGTCTTGCCCACGCCGCCTTTGCCCATGACCATGATCAGGCCGTGGCCCTTGGCGGCGAGCTCGTCGGCCATTCTGGACAAGGGTTCTGCGGGCAGGCTCGCCTTGCGTTCGGGTTGAGGTTGTTGAAACCCTGCGGGCCCTTCGACAGGCTCAGGGCGAACGGAGGCGTCCAGCAAGGCTCGCAGGGCCGGCAGGCCCACGGTGTCGAAGGCGCGCAGCGGCACTTCGTCGCGCGGCAGCTGGGCGAGCGTGTCGGGCATGGTGGCCATCGCTTCACGGCCCAGGGCTTCAATCGCCTGCGCGATCGGGTCGCCGGGGTCGCTCGCGTGAAACACGCCGTTGATCGCCAGGCGCTGGTTGCCCAGGCCCAAGGAGCGCAGTTCGTCGGCGGTGCGCGCGGCTTCCTGCATGGGGCGCGGGTCGGGCCGGGTGACGAGCACCACGGTGGTGAGCGCGGGGTCGCTCAAGGCCTGCAGCGCGGCGTTGAAGCGGGCCTCCTGCATCTTCAGGCCGGAGTGCGGCCCCAGGCACGAGGCGCCGCGGTCGTTGTCGGCGAGAAAGCCGCTCCAGGCCTTGGGCAGGCTCAGGAGGCGCAGGGTGTGGCCGGTGGGCGCGGTGTCAAACACCACGTGGTCGTAGCGCGCGCCATCGCCCTCGCCGGCCAGCAGCGCGGCGAACTCGTCGAACGCGGCGATCTCGGTGGTGCAGGCGCCGGAGAGTTGTTCGCGCACGGTGTGGCGCTCGGCCTCGCTGGCGTTGCTGTCCAGCTGCGCGAGCACCCGCAGGCGGTAGGCCTCGGCGGCTGCGTCGGGGTCGATGTTGATGACCGACAGGCCGGGCACACCGGGCACCGCCACCGGCTGGTTTGACAAGGTGATGCCCAGCATGTCGTCCAGGTTGGACGCGGCGTCGGTGCTGACCAGCAGCACGCGCTGGCCCGCGTCGGCCAGGGCGATGGCAGTGGCGGTGGACAGCGAGGTCTTGCCCACGCCGCCCTTGCCGGTGAAGAACAGAAAGCGCGTGGGCGCGGTGGTGAAGCCGGGTGGGTTGAAGGTGGTCATGCGATCAGCATGGCACCAACCGCCTCCGCGCGGGCTGATCCGCATCAAAGCGGCGCCAGCATGGCGCAGGGTCAGACGGCTGGCAGCGTCACCGTCACCGCCAACCCCGGCTTCGCATTGCGCACCGCAAACGTGCCGCCATGCGCCTGCGCCACCAGGCGGCACAAATACAAGCCCAGGCCCACACCGCCGGCGTTGCGGGTGCGGGCTGTGTCGGGGCGAAAGAAGGCTTGGGCGAGGTGAGGCAACTGGTCGTCGGGCACGCCGGGGCCGTGGTCGCGCACCTCGATCTCAATCCCCTGCCCTGCTTCACCGCTGCGGCGGATGTGCAGCTCCACCGGCAGCGGTGCGTCGGCGCTGTGGCGCAGTGCGTTGTCGAGCAGGTTGCGCAGCAGCAGGCGCACGCGAACGCGATCCAGCGGCAGCGTGGGCAGATTCGCAGCCGCTTGGAGCCGGATGCTGCCCGCGGCGGACTGCGTGGTCGCGAGTTCGTCGATCACCTCGCGCGCCAGCCCGGCCGGGTCGGTGGGTTCGCGGTGCAACGCAGCGTGGCGACCGGCCAGGCGCTCACTCTCCAGCAAGTCGCTGATGAGCCGGGCCATTTCGGCGAGGTCGCGCAGCAAGGCGTCGCGCTGCGGCGCGACCTCCTCCGTGTCGGGCAGCAGTTCGGTGTTGAGCCGCGCGCGCGTGAGCGGGCTGCGCAGTTCGTGGCTGATGGCGAGCAGCAGCGCGCGTTGCGCCTCCAACATCTGGTGGATGTCGTCACCCATGGTGTTGATGGTGGTGGCCAGCTCGCCCAGTTCATCGTGGCGGCGCGATGCAGGCAGCGCGATGGGTTGCGCAAATTCACCAGCGCCAAAGCGCATGGCGCCAGCGCGGATGTCGTCCAGCGGGCGCAGCAAGCGCCGCACATACAGCCAGGCCAGACCGGTGATCAGCAGCAGGGCCGTGAGGGCAAAGCCGAAGAGGCGCGGGCGGCGTTCGAACGCGGTGTCGTTCAAGCCAAATGTGATGGTGTGTCCGTCAGCGCTGGTGCGTTTGAGCAGGCTGTCCCAGTCGCGGTCGTCGCCCCAGTCGTGGCGATCTTTACCGCGCTGGCGTTCGCGTGGTCCACGCGGGTCTTGTGCCTCGGGGTGCGAGCGCCAGGTCACCGTGGGCCCGCTGATGTCGATGGTGATCACGGGCAGCCGATCCACGATGGCCTGCGCGCGCTGCACCTCGGGCGTGCCGTTCGGCGCCACGTCGGCTGCGAGGCGGCTCACATAGTCCATGAGCAGCGGGCGCGCAGCCTCGCGCCAGCCGAGCGAAAACGCCTTCTGCGCGCCGCTGATGAAGATGAAGGCCACCGACAGCGCCAGCAGCAGGAACACCGCCAGCAGGCGCAGCTTGATGGAGTGCCGCAGGCGGCGCAGCCAGTTCATGGCGGTGTGGGTCCGACGCGGCGCAGCGCCAGCGAGTAGCCGGCGTTGCGAAGCGTCTTGATGCAGTCCAGTGGCTCCAGCTTCTTGCGCAGGCGGCTCACCACGATGTCCACCGCGCGGGTGTAGAGGTCGGCCTCGTGGCCGCGCAACTGGTTGAGGATGTCGTCGCGGCTGAAGACGCGCCCGCTCTCGCGCGCCAGCAGGTGCAGCAGCTCGAACTCGGTGCCGGTGAGTTCCACCGCTTCGCCCTGACGCACCACACTGCGGCGCGCCGGGTCGATGGTCAGGCCCTCGAAGGCCAGCACGTCGGGCGCCGGGGCCCCGTTGGCCGGCCCGTTGTGGCCCTGGCGGCGGCGCAGCAGGGTCTGGATGTGCGCCACCAGTTCGCGCGGCTCGAAGGGTTTGGGCAGGTAGGCGTCGGCGCCGAGCTCCAGGCCCACCACGCGGTCCATCACGTCGCCGCGCGCGGTGAGCATGACGATGGGGATGTCGCTCTCCTTGCGAATGGTGCGGCAGAGTTCAAAGCCGTCCATCTCGGGCAGCATCACGTCCAGGATGACCGCATCAAACACGCCGTTGCGCAACCGCGCCAGGCCATCGCTGGGCTTGAGCGCCTGGGTCAGCGCGAGCTCGAACCGCTGAAAGTAGGTGGACAGCGGAGGCCCGAGCTGTTCGTCGTCGTCAATCAGCAAGATGCGGTGCATGCGGCATTCTCACACCGCACGGGTGGTGCAGGCATCACCCAGGGCACGGTGGCGCAGGATGAGTTGGCGCAAGCGCTGCTGGGCCAGGATGTCCAGCCCGTCAAATCGGTCGGCCGCCGACAGAATGGCCGGCAACGTGAGCAGCGCCTCGTTGGGCTGGCGGCGCGACAGACTCGCCCACAGACCCAGCGCATGCTCGCGATCAAAACGTGGACCCCACACCATGGCGAGCAGCTCGTCGTGCGGGTCGTCCACCCCGGCCAGCAGCGCGGGACCATGGTCGCGCAGCCGCTGGGCAATGGGTTGCAGCAGGGGCGACATCGCGCTCACCGGGCTCAACCGCGCGAGAACCAGCCCCTGCGCTTCTGCATCATCTCGCGCACCTCGGTCTGCTGCGCCGGGTTGAGACTGTCGTAGAAGTCGGCCAGCGCGTTGATCACCTCGGGGCTGCTCACCTGCACCACACGGGTCTTCTCGTCGAGCAGGCTCAGGGCGCGGGCCCGGTCGAACTTCTCGCCCGCCACGAGTTGGCGCACCTCGGCGCGCGGGTCGGTGGTCTGACCGATGAAGGCGGTGCGCTGGGCCTGCAGCTTGTCGGCCAGCACGCCAAGCTTCTGCTGCTGATCGGCGTTGAGGTCGAGCTTCTTCGTGACGCGTTCGATCACCTTGCCGCGCATCTCGGTCATGCGCTCGGCCGTCATGGGGCCATGTTCGTGGTGGCCGCGCGTGCCGCAGGCGGTGAGACCACCCACGGCGATGGTGACGCCGGTCAGGGCGATGAGAGAGCGTTTGATCCAGGGTTTCATGGCGGTGTCCTTTTTTGAGGAGGGGTTGAACATGACCGTGATGGTGCCGGCCCAACGTCCGCGCGTCGTCTCAAGGCGGTTTCGGTTTGTTTCGTTTCATGTCGGGCAGGGCCGCTGCACAATGCGACCACAGCGCCTCCCTGGCGCGACGGAGCCGCTGCATGAATGCCACCCTGTTGAAACGTCTGTTCATCCTGGGCCTGACATGCCACGGCGCGTTGGCGCTGGCCACGGCCACAGGCCCCAAGCCGGAGCCGGTGGATTGTTCGAAGACACCCGGCACGCAAAGCGCACTCAACGCCTGCGCCTTCCAGGACTTCGAGAACGCCACCGCCGCCTACAGCGCGGCCTACAAGACCCTGTCGCAAAGCGTGGGCAACAAACAGCGCCAGCTGTTGCGCCAGGTGCAAACCGAGTGGACCCAGTACCGCGTGAAAGCGTGTGAGTTCGAGAAAAGCGGCATCGAGGGCGGCAGCGCAGCGCCCATGATCAACTGGCAGTGCCAGGCGCGCATGACGCGCGAGCGCACCGCCGAGTTGCAGCGGTTTCTGGATTGCAAGGAAGGCGACTTGAGCTGCGTGCGGCAGCCCAAGTGAATCTTCAATAGGCCTCCGTGTCGACCTCGCGGTTGGCCTGTTCGTTGTAGCGGTTGCCGCGCACCGTCTGCTGATTGATCAAGGCTTCCAGCTTGACCATGGTCGCTGCGTCCAGCGTCACGTCCGCCGCACCGATGTTCTCGCGCAGGTGGTCTTCGCGTGCCGTGCCGGGGATGGGCAGGATGTCGTCGCCCAGGTGCAGCAGCCACGCAATGGCGAGCTGCGCAGGAGTGCAACCCACCTCGCGCGCGATGGCCTGAAACGGTGCCAGCAGCTTGAGGTTGGCAGCGTAGTTCTCCGGCGCAAAGCGCGGCATGGTGCGGCGGATGTCTTTGGCGTCGAGCGCGCTCACGTCGATCTCACCACACAGAAAACCGCGCGCCACCGGGCTGAACGCCACAAAGGCCACGCCGAGTTCTCTGCACGCCTGCAACACCGCGATTTCGGGGTTGCGTGTCCACAGCGAGTACTCGGTCTGCAGCGCGGTGATGGGGTGCACCGCGTGCGCGCGGCGCAAGGTGGTGGCCGAGACCTCACTCAGGCCAATCGTCTGGATCTTGCCCGCGCGGACCAGATCACTGAGCCCACCCACGCTCTCTTCAATCGGCACCTGCTTGTCCCAGCGGTGCAGGTAGTAGAGATCGATCACGTCGGTCTTCAGGCGCTTGAGCGCTGCCTCGCAGGTGGCGCGCAGCGTCTCGGGCCGGCCGTCAATCACGCGCACCAGCTTGCCATCGCCAGCCACATCCACACCCTGCATGCCGCACTTGCTCGCCAGCGTGAACTGGCTGCGGTGCTTTGACAAGGCCTTGCCCACCAGCGTTTCGCTCACGCCAAAGCCGTAGAGCGCGGCGGTGTCGAAATGGGTGATGCCCTGATCGAGCGCGGACAGCAACAGACGCTCAGCCGCTTCGGGCGCCACAGGCGCGCCATAGGCATGGCAGATGTTCATGCAGCCCAGGCCGAGGGCCGAGACCTGGAAGGGGCCGAGCTGGCGTTGTTGCATGGTGTCAGCCGTTCGCGTTCAGCTGCTGTTCCAGCTGGTGCAGCACCTCGTAGCAGGCAAACACCTTGGCCACGCTCGAATTGGGCTCGCGACCCTCTTTGATCGCCGCGAAGAATTCGCGGTCCTGCAGCTCGATGCCGTTCATGCTCACCGCCACCTTCGACACGTCGATCTTTTCTTCCTTGCCGGTGAACAAATCGTCGTAGCGCGCGAGGTAGGTCGCGGTGTCGCCGATGTATCGGAAGTAGGTGCCCAGCGGGCCGTCGTTGTTGAAGCTCAGACTCAGCGTGCAGATGGCGCCGTTGGCGGCCTTGAGCTGGATGCTCATGTCCATGGCGATACCCAACGCAGGGTGGATCGGGCCCTGGATGGCGTTGGCCTGCACGATCGGACTGCCGCACTGGTAAGCGAACAGGTCCACCGTGTGCGCAGCGTGGTGCCACAGCAGGTGGTCGGTCCAGCTGCGCGCCTGGCCCAGCGCGTTGGTGTTGGTGCGGCGGAAAAAGTAGGTCTGCACATCCATCTGCTGGATGTTGAAACGGCCGGCCGTGATTTCGTTGTGCACGTACTGGTGGCTGGGGTTGAAGCGGCGCGTGTGGCCGCACATCGCGACCAGCCCGGTCTTCTTCTGCTCGTCCACCACGGCCTGGGCACCCGCCAGGCTGTCGGCCAGCGGAATCTCCACCTGCACGTGTTTCCCAGCCTTCAGGCACGCCAACGTCTGCTCGGCGTGCATCTGCGTGGGTGTGCAGAGGATGACGGCATCCAGCTCCTTGAGCGCGAGTGATTCGGAGAGCTCGGTGGTGACATGGCCGATGCCATATTTGACCGCCACTTCCTTCGTCTTCTCCAGGTCGCGGCTGATCAGCGAGACGACTTCAACGCCATCAATGTTCTTGATGCCGTCGAGGTGTTTGATGCCGAAGGCACCGGCGCCGGCGAGGGCGACTTTGATGGTTTTGCTCATGTCAGGTGTTCTCCAGAATCAAGTGGCCCACCGCCGTGTTCGACGCGGGCACATGGTAGAAGCGGCGCACCGCTTTGGGCTTGGGCCCACCGGCCGCGTCGGCCATGGCGCCGCGCGCGATCAGCCACATCACAAGTTCGATGCCTTCGCTGCCGGCTTCGCGCACGTAGTCGATGTGCGGGATGCCCGCAGCGGCGTCCGGGTCGTCGATCAGCTTGTCGAGGAAGGCGTTGTCGAAGTCCTTGTTGATCAAGCCCGCGCGTGGTCCCTGCAACTGGTGGCTCATGCCGCCCGTGCCCCAGATCTGCACGTTGAGGTCTTCGTCAAAACTAGCCACCGCCTTGGCAATCGCCTTGCCCAGGTTGTAGCAACGTCGACCGCTCGGCACCGGGTACTGCACCACGTTGACCGCAAACGGAATCACTGGGCAGGGCCAGGCACCTTTGACCGGGTCTTGCTGCCCACACATCAGCGAGAGTGGCACGGTCAGGCCGTGGTCCACGTCCATCTTGTTCACGATGGTCAGGTCGAAGTCTTGCTGGATCACCGACTGCGCGATGTGCGAGGCGAGCTCCGGGTGACCCATGACCTTGGGCACTGGGCGCGGACCCCAGCCTTCGTCGGCCGGCTGGTACTCGGCCGCCGTGCCGATGGCAAAGGTGGGAATCATGTCCAGGCTGAAGGCGGTGGCGTGGTCGTTGAAGACCAGAATAATCACGTCGGGCTTGTTGTCCTTGAGCCATTGCTGGCCGAACTCGTAGCCCTGAAAGACCGGCTGCCAGTACGGCTCCTGGGTCTTGCCGAGATCGAGCGCCGCGCCGATGGCGGGCACGTGAGACGTGTAGACGGATGCGGTGATGCGTGCCATGTCAGTGTTTTCCTTGTGGTTGGCGGTGCGCCTGAGCGTCACCGTCTTCGCCGATCACCCGGTTGCCGTCGGCGGAACGACCGCCGCCGATCATCATGTTGCGGTATTCCTCTTCGGTCATACCGGTCATGGAGCCCGCCATTTGCTGGAAGCTCTTGCCATCGGTGGCACCGATCTTGGCGAGGAAATAAATGTTGCCGCCCAGACGGATGCACCAGTTGAGGTCGCGCGCCAGCACGGCCTGACGCTGCTCTTCCGTCATGTCCCATTCGTTCAAGTAGGCGCGTTCGTCCTTCTTGAAACGTTCGCGGTTCTCGGCCTTCATCAGGCTCATGCAAAACTGGTTGAGCCAGTAGCCCTTGCGGCTTTGTTCGGCATCGAAGATGGTCGTGCCGGGCACGTCGAGATAGGGTTTGTCCAGGGACATGATCAGTTCTCCTCGGGCCAATAGAGGCGCATGGGGTTGTCCACCAACAGCTTCTTCTGAGCCTCTGCCGTGGGCGCAATCTGTGGAATGAAGTCCACCAGCAGGCCATCGTCTGGCATGTGGTCCTTGAGGTTGGGGTGGGGCCAGTCGGTGCCCCAAAGCACGCGATCGGGGAACTCTTCCATGACACGGCGCGCGAACGGCACCACGTCCTGATAAGCGGCCTGCTCACCGTTCAGAGCCTTGGGGCCGGTGACGGAAAGACGCTCCGGGCAGCTCACCTTGCTCCACACGTTGGGGTGCTGGCGCATGAATTTGAGGAACAACTCGAACTCGGGACCGTCCACCGGCTTGTTCACATCGGGGCGGCCCATGTGGTCCACCACCACGGTGGTCGGCAGCGCGGTGAAAAAGTCCCACAGCTCGGGCAGGTCCACCGCCTCGAAATAAATCACCACATGCCAGCCCAGCTTCTGGATGCGCGCGGCAATCTCCATCAGCTCATCCTTGGGCGTGAAGTCGACCAGGCGCTTGACGAAGTTGAAGCGCACGCCGCGCACACCGGCTTTGTGCAGGGCCTGCAACTCGTCATCGGTCACGCTGCGCTTGACCGTGGCCACGCCACGCGCCTTGCCGTTGCTGTGCACCAGTGCATCGACCAGCGCGCGGTTGTCCGCCCCGTGGCAGGTGGCTTGCACCACCACGTTGCGCGAAAAACCGAGGTGGTCGCGCAAGGCAAACAGCTGCGCCTTGCTCGCGTCGCACGGTGTGTACTTGCGCTCGGGGGCGTAGGGAAATTCGGCGCCGGGGCCGAACACGTGGCAATGCGCGTCCACCGCGCCGGCTGGCAACTGGAAACGGGGTTTGGCAGGGCCGGCATACCAGTCCAGCCAGCCAGCGGTTTTGGTGAAGTCACCCGAAGTCGGTTTGCTCATGAGAAAAGCTTTCAAGACAAAAAACAGAGCGCACGCCAATGAGGCTGCGAGCCGTGGGAAGCGGCGGGGCGATTTGCTGGCCGAAGGACTGATGAGC
>JBKBWW010000106.1:0-12145 GCA_046314475.1 Hydrogenophaga sp. | reverse complement strand
GTCATGCGTCGCTTGCCAGTGGCCAGCGCGTGCGCATCGGTGAAGGAGTCCAGTGCACGCCGGAAGGCGCCCACGTCCAGCGGTACCGTGCGCTTCTCCGTGATCTGCACGGGCGGCGCAGCATGAGAGACAGCGCGGCGCGTGGGCGGCACGCGTTTGGCCAGCATCACCAGCAGCGAGGTGCCGCTGGCGCTCACGCCCAAGCCCACGAGTGCAAAGCCGAACACGGCCAGCGCGATGCCGGCACTCCGATCGGTGGCCATCCACACGGTGCCCAGCGCCGCCACCACACCGCCGATGCCCAGCACCGCCATGCCGCCCACGATCCAGGGCGTGCGCCGCCCGCCCACGTCGGAGCCGTGGCCCATGCGCGGGCGCGCAATCTGAACCAGGTAGTGCAGGGCGACCAGCATGCCCGGCAGCAGCGCGGGCAGGGCCAACTCCACAACCATCACGCGGTTGAGCGTGGAGGTGGTTAACACCACGATCGCGCCCAGCGCCATCTGCACCAGGCCGAGACGCGCGATGCTGCCCCAGCCAAACGGTGTCATGCGCCCGCTCCCGCCATGGACCTGAGCGCAAAGGCGCTGACCATCATTCCCGACACAAACAGCGGCACGCCGAAGCCGCTGTACCAGAGCGCGCGCGGCGTTGGGTCGGCGAGGAAGCGGCGCATCATCACGCCCTGTGCGAGCAGCAGCCCGGTCACACCCGCCGCGTGCCAGGGCTGGCCCCAGGCCAGCAGCAGCGCGATCACCACCACCTGCGGCACCGCCATGAACCAGCAGGCCACGCGCGCGGCGCCGTCCACACCCAGTTGCACCGGCAGCGAGCGCACGCCCATCTGGCGGTCGCCGGCCACGGCCTTGAAATCGTTGAGCGTCATGATGCCGTGGGTGCCCGCGCTGTAGAGCGCGGCCAGCACCAGCGATTCACCGCCGGGCATGGCGCCCCCGGCCATCACGGCCGCGCCGGTGATCCAGGCAATGCCTTCGTAGCTGATGCCGCAGGCCGCGTTGCCCCACCAGCCGTTTTCCTTCAGCCGCACCGGCGGCGCGCTGTAGGCCCAGGCCAGCAGCAGGCCCAGCGCGGCGGCGCCAAAGCCCCAGGGGCCCAGCGCCGTGGCCACCGCCAGCGACACCGCGGTCCAGAGAATGGCGAGGTACAGACCCCATTGGCCCGGAATGCGCCCCGAGGGAATTGGTCGCTGGGGCTCGTTGATGGCATCCACGTGGCGGTCGTACCAGTCGTTCACTGCCTGGCTGGTCGCGCACACCAGCGGCCCGGCCAACGCCACCCCCACCACCGCCAGCAACCAGCGCCCGTCCATGGACACCCCCGAGGCCACCACCCCGCAGGCAAACGCCCACATCGGCGGAAACCAGGTGATGGGTTTGAAGAGCTCGGTGACAGCCGACAGGGCAGGGAGTTGCATGGAAAAGGTTGTACCTCTCCCATCAAAAAGTGTCAAAGAAAAATGACACAAGAGGTGTAAACCAAGGGAAATCCCGATGGCTGAAGCGGTGGCGCAGCCGCACCGCCGAAAAAAAACCAGCCGGAGAAGAGGCTGGTTTTCACCCAGGGGCAGCGCGGATCCGGCTCCGCCGGTCCCAGCTGCCGCCCCCCTCCCGCCGCCGGCGAGAGCAAGGGGTTCCCGCCGCAGGCGAGAGAGGGGGGAGCCGCAATGCGGCGCGGGGGGTGCCCGCCTATCAGTGGCTGTCTTCGCTCACGCCTTCCAGAATGCCGAAGCGGCGCAGCTTGATGTAGAGGCTCTGGCGCGAGAGACCCAGCATTTCAGCGGCCGAAGCGCGGTTGTCGCCGGTGAGTTCCAGCGCGGCTTCAATGCACAACTGCTCGATCAGGTCGGTGGTCTCACGAACGATGTCTTTCAGCGGGAGCCGGCCGACCAGCTCGGTCATCTGGCTGGCCGAGCGCGGCAGCTCTTTGCTGGCACGGGTCTCGGTGCCCAGGCGCCGGCCCACGTCGCGGATGGTGAAGCCCAGGCAGCGTTGCGAACCTGCGTTCACCGCCACGGCCGAGATTTCCACCTCGGAGGTGGAGCCGTATTCGCCGCGCAGCTGCGTGGCGAACAAGCGCACGCTGCCGTGCTGGCGAAGATTGGTCAGGAGCACGCGGAAGTCCACACCCGTGCGGCCCAGCCACTTTTCGAGCACTTCGCCGCGGGCCTGGTCTTCGCTGCCGAGCTGGCCGAGTTCGAGAAAGGCGCGGTTCGCGCTCAGGATGCGGCCGTCCAGATCGGTGACCACCAGCGCGTCGGGCGCACTGTCCATGACCTGCAACAACTGGCGCTTGCTGGCCGAGAGGCTGGGCGCGGCCATGTCCATGGGGCGGGTGAATCGCAGCAGGAAGTGCAGGGTGTTTTCCTGGCGGAACTGCGAGGCCGCCACCACCATGTCCTGGTTGGAATCGACCAGGCGGATCGTGCAGGGGTCGGCGCGGCCGCTGGCGCGCAGGCGGTCCAGCATGTCGCGCACGGCGGTCTGGCTGGCTTCGTCCAGGCTGCTGAGCAGGGTCCAGCCGGGCAGGCGGGAGGGCTCGCCAAACAGCTCGTGGGCGGCGGGGTTGGCTTCTTCGAGTTTGTCGATCGAGCCTTCGAGAATGAGCACCGGCTCGGAGGCCATCTGGAACAGCAGGCGGTAGCGGGTTTCCACCTGGCGCAGGCGCCAGTAGTCGCGTTCCATGGACTGTTGGGCCGTGACCAGGCGCTGCTGCAAGGCGACCTGACCACGCAGGTCGCGGCCAAAGGCCACGCTGTGGGAGACCTCGTCGGTCTGGCCCTTGTTCTTGCGATGAACTTGAACCACCGAGTAGGACAAAGGCAGGTCAGCCCGGTCGCTCATGGGGTGGTTCACATGGCGCCAGCGAACGTTGTCGGCGCCGGCCTTGTCGTTGTGGCCCAGCAGGTCTTCAATCTTGGGCTTGCTCTCGACCGTGACCGTCTGTGACCAAGGCTTGCCGATCCATTCCTGGCAGCCCAGGCCCATCATGTCTTTGCCCATCAGGGCCAGGTCCCGGATCACGCCGTCGTTGTCCAGGATGAGCACCACGTCGGCAGAGGCCGTTACCAGCTCCGCGGCGGCATCTGCGTCCAGACCGGCGAGGAACGGGTCTGCCTTGTCAAACGGTCTGTGGACATAGGCCTGTGACGCCTGCGACATGGTGGACTTTCGTGGTGCTAGCAAAATCACTATGGAGGTGAACGGGCGTCAAACCTGACTTCGCACGAGTCTGTCGGCCAGCAATTTTTCAGCCAGGGCCGGTGCAGCAGGACCATCGGTGATGATGGCATCGGCGGGGATTTGAGGGCCGAACTCCGGGTGCAAACCAAAGATTGCACCGCCAGCGATTATAGAGACGCCGGGGTTGAGACTTTTCCTGCGGACCTGGTTCATGGCTTCGCTCAGGCGCTCGATGCCGGTCTCGCAAGCGAGCGAAAAACCCACCACGTCGTACCAGTCCTTCTGGACCATGGCCGGCGCAGCTTCCGAAGCCACAAAACTGGTGACCACCTCCCAGCCGGCGCGGTGAAAGAACTCGCCCACCAACGACAAGCCGAAGGTGTGCTGTTCGCCCGGGCAGGGGATGAGCAGCACGCGCCGCGCCTCCACCGGTGCGCCGTCGCGGTCGAACTGGGCGAACGCAGCACTGTTCTCGCGAAGCAATTGTTGGAGGCGCCCCAGGGCCACGGTGACCTCGGTGAAGCTGCACAGATCGCGCTCCCACAACTCGCCCAGGTACCGGGCCACGGGTGCGAGCAAGTCCAGGAAAACGGACTCGGTGGCCACGCCGCGATCGCGCAGGGCCGCCACGAAACTGCGCAGTGTCGCGTCGTCCTCGTGCAGCACCAGCTCGGCAAACGGGATCACGTCTTCCTGGGCCACATGCAGGCCTTCGGATACCGGTTGGGCCACGCCTTCTCGTGCGATCCGGTGGGCCAGCATCAGCCGGGGAATGATTTCGTACTCAACCGCCTTGGCCAGCAGCACCGAGCGCAGCCCGTCGTCGTTGGAGGCTTCCATGGCGTCCGTGCGCAAGAGCTCGTCAATGCCCGGCGCGCCGGACGGGGTGCAGGTCGATTCGGCCCATCCATCGAGGGGTGGCGCACCAAAGAGTTCTGTCTCTGAGGCCGACGTTTGCCTGGAATAAGAGCCCATGTGCCTGTCTCCTGGCGCTTGCGCGCGGTGCCGATACGCAGGGGCCACGGTGCTTGCCGGAGCTTGTCTTACGAGATCAGAAATTTCGAGGTGCTGTTCAACCGGGGCTGGTCCGTTGGCTGGTTGGCCGGGGCCGGAAACCCTGGAACGCGTTGTACTGCTGTCAATCTGGCGCGTCAAAACATTTCTAAAGACTGTCCAAAAAACTTTACCGGGGTCATCCCTGTGTGTCAATTAAAAAATACGTCAAGTTAAGTTGACACAATCATCGGGAGCATCTAAATTGGGTCCCAGCGAGATCCATGGAGACACCACAGATGCACCCCGAACGCCAGCGGCCCCCCCGCCGCCCTCTGTACACGCCCGAAGAACGGGTGCGGCGAGACGCCACGGTGTGGACGCTGGTGCAAGGGATTTTGGCGCCGGTGCAATTCCTCGTGTTTCTGGTCAGCCTTGGGCTGGTGCTGCGTTTTCTGGCCACCGGCGACGGCCAGACCGCCGCCACGGTGTCGGTGGTGGTCAAGACGCTGACGCTCTACACCATCATGGTCACCGGCTGCATCTGGGAAAAAGTGGTCTTCGGCCGCTACCTGTTTGCCCCGGCCTTTTATTGGGAAGACGTGTTCAGCATGCTGGTGCTGGCGCTGCACACGGCCTACTTGGTGGCGCTGTTCACCGGCGCGCTCGACGCCCGCGGGCTGGCCTGGCTGGCGCTGGCGGCTTACGCCACCTACGTGGTCAACGCCGGCCAGTTCATCTACAAGCTGCGCATGGCGAGGCTCCAGGGCCCGGTGGGCACCGTGGCGGTGCAAGCGTCCAGGGTGGTCGCATGAGCCCGGTCATTCCGATCCAGTCGGTGTCCAAGGGCTGTGCGGACGCGCCCGTGCTCAAGGAGCGGGGCCAGCGCGAGGTGTTTTGTGGCCTCACCGGCATCATCTGGCTGCACCGCAAGATCCAGGACGCGTTTTTCCTGGTGGTGGGCTCGCGGACTTGCGCCCACCTGATCCAGAGCGCCGCCGGCGTGATGATCTTTGCCGAGCCGCGTTTTGCCACCGCCATCATTGACGAGCGCGATCTGGCCGGCCTGGCCGACTGCAACGAAGAGCTCGACCGCGTGGTCACCCGCCTGATCGAGCGCCGGCCCGAAATCAAGCTGCTGTTTCTGGTGGGTTCCTGCCCGTCCGAGGTCATCAAGCTCGATCTGTCGCGCGCCGCCTCGCGCCTGTCGGGCCGCTTTTCGCCCGACGTGCGCGTGCTCAACTACTCGGGCAGCGGCATCGAGACCACCTTCACCCAGGGCGAAGACGCCTGCCTGGCCTCGCTGGTGCCGGTGTTGCCGCAAGCGCCCGCCAACGCTCCGGCTTCCTTGATGGTGGTGGGCGCGCTGGCCGACGTGGTCGAGGACCAGTTCGCGCGCTTGTTCAAACAACTGGGCATCGGCCCGGTGCAGTTTTTCCCGCCGCGCCAGGCCAACGAGATGCCTGCGGTGGGTCCCAACACGGTGTTTTTGCTGGCCCAGCCTTTCCTGGCCGACACGGCGGTGGCCTTGGAAGCGCGTGGCGCCACGCGGCTGCCCGCACCGTTTCCGCTGGGCGTGGAGGGCACCACCGCCTGGTTGCAGGCGGCGGCTTCCGCCTTCGGCGTGGACGCAACGACCTTCGAGGTGGCGATTGCCCCGGCCCGCGACCGCGCCACCACCGCCGTGGCCCGCCAGCGCACGCAGCTCGCCGGCAAAAGCATCTTTTTCTTCCCCGATTCGCAGCTGGAGATTCCGCTGGCCCGTTTTCTCTCGCGCGAACTCGGCATGACGCTCGCCGAAGTCGGCACGCCGTACCTGCACCGCCAGCACATGGCCGAAGAACTCGCGTTGCTGCCCGAAGGCACGTTTTTGAGCGAAGGGCAGCACGTGGAAAACCAGCTCGACCGCTGCCGCGCCGCCCAGCCGGACATCGTGGTCTGTGGCCTGGGTCTCGCCAACCCGCTGGAGGCCGAAGGCCTGACCACCAAGTGGGCCATCGAACTCGTGTTCACCCCCATCCAGGGCTACGAGCAGGCGGCCGATCTGGCCGAGTTGTTCAGCCGTCCGCTGGTGCGCCGCCTGCGCCTGGCCGCCTGATCCTTCAACGGCACCCTCACCATGCAACTCACGCTCTGGACCTACGAAGGACCGCCCCACGTGGGCGCGATGCGCATCGCCACCGCGATGAGGGACGTGCACTACGTGCTGCACGCACCGCAGGGCGACACTTACGCCGACCTTCTGTTCACCATGATCGAGCGCAACGCCAAGCGCCCGCCCGTGACCTACACCACCTTCCAGGCGCGCGATCTGGGTGGCGACACCGCCGAGCTGTTCAAGAACGCGGCGCGCGAAGCCTACGCACGCTTCAAGCCGCAAGCCATGATGGTGGGCTCCTCGTGCACCGCCGAGCTGATCCAGGACGACCCGGGCGGTCTGTGCAAGGCACTCGATCTGCCGGTGCCGGTGGTGGCGCTGGAGCTGCCGTCGTACCAGCGCAAGGAAAACTGGGGCGCTTCGGAAACCTTCTATCAGATGGTGCGCAACCTGGCCGACTCCACGGTCAAACGCGCGCCGCGCGAAGCCGGCCAGCGCGCCCGCTGCAACATCCTCGGCCCCGCCGCACTGGGCTTTCGCCACCGCGACGACCTGCGCGAAATCTCCGGCTTGCTGCGTGAGATGGGTGTGGACATCAACGTGACCGCACCCTTGGGTGCCTCACCCGCCGACATGGCCCGCCTGGGCGACGCCGACTTCAACGTGGTGCTCTACCCCGAGATCGCCAACGTGGCCGCAGGCTGGCTCAAGCGCACCTTCGGCCAACCCTCCACCCGCACCGTGCCGATCGGATCGGGCGCCACGCGCGACTTCATCGCCGAGGTGGCCGAGCTGGCCGGCGTGGACCCCACCGCCGTGCTGGCCAACGCCGAAGCGCGCGCCCCTTGGTACGCGAAATCGGTCGACTCCACTTACCTCACGAGCAAACGCGTGTTTGTGTTCGGCGACGCCACCCACGTGGTCGCCGCCGCGCGCATTGCAGCACAAGAAATGGGCTTCACCGTGGTCGGCCTGGGCACCTACAGCCGAGAGTTCGCCCGCGAAGTGCGCGAAGCCGCCGCGCTGTACGGCGTGGAAGCGCTCATCAGCGACGACTACCTGGAAGTGGAAGCGCGCATCGCCGAGCTGCAGCCTGAACTGGTGCTGGGCTCGCAGATGGAGCGCCACATCGCCAAGCGCCTGGGCGTGCCCTGCGCGGTGATTTCGGCCCCCGTGCACGTGCAGGACTTCCCCGCGCGCTACTCGCCGCAGATGGGTTTTGAAGGCGCCAACGTGTTGTTCGACACCTGGGTGCACCCGCTGATGATGGGCCTGGAAGAACACCTGATCGGCATGTTCCGCGGCGACGCCGAGTTCCACGAAGACGCCGCGCCGTCGCACCTGGGCGGCGCCGTGACGCCCAAGACCGTGGTGGCTGCGCAACCCGTGCAACCCGAGACCGTGGTGGTTCCTGTCAAGCAGACCGCCGCCAACGAGACCCTCACCCCGCAAGAGGCCACCTGGGGCCTCGATGCCGAAAAAGAACTGCGAAAGATTCCCTTCTTCGTTCGCGGAAAAGCCAAGCGCAACACCGAGCGTTTCGCCATTGACCGAGGGGTGTCCCTGATCACCGTGGAGACGCTGTATGACGCCAAAGCTCACTATGGGCGCTAAGACCCCGACGGCCAGCAGCCCGCTGCCGGTGCGGCTGGTGGTGGTGACCATGGACACGCACCTGGCCGGTGCGATCGAGCGCGCGCAGCGCACCCTGAAGAACGAAATTCCGGGGCTCACGATGAGCCTGCACGCCGCGTCCGAATACGCGGGCAACGACGCGGCAATAGAACGCTGCATTGACGACATCAACCGCGCCGACATCATCGTGGCCGGCATGCTCTTCATGGAAGACCACTTCCTGCCCATCCTGCCCGCCCTGCAGGCGCGTCGCGACCACTGCGACGCCATGATCTGCATGGCCTCGGCCGCCGAGGTGGTCAAGCTCACGCGCCTGGGCAACTTCGACATGGCCAAGCCCGCCAGCGGCCCCATGGCCATGCTCAAGAAGCTGCGCGGCAGCAAGGAAAAAGCGGCCACCGGTGGCGCCGCGCAAATGAAGATGCTGCGCCGCATTCCGCAGCTGCTGCGTTTTGTGCCCGGTACAGCGCAGGACGTGCGCGCGTACTTCATGACGCTGCAGTACTGGCTGGGCGGCTCGGACGAAAACATCCTGAACCTGGTGCGCCACGTGGTGAACCGCGGTGCCGACGGCGAGCGCAAGAATCTGCGTGCGCAGGTCAAGGCGCAGCCCCCGATCGAGTACCCCGAGGTGGGCGTGTACCACCCGCGCATGGCCGGCCGGCTGTCCGACAACGTCGCTGCCTTGCCGCTGCCGGCGGTGCGCCCCACCGTGGGCACCGTGGGTGTGCTGTTGCTGCGCTCGTACCTGCTCTCGGGCAACTCGGCCCATTACGACGGCGCCATCGCTGCCATGGAGGCCCGTGGCCTGCGCGTTGTGCCGGTGTTTGCGGCTGGACTCGATGCGCGCCCGGCCATCGACGCCTTCTTCATGCAGGACGGCCGTTGCATCGTCGACGCCGTGGTCTCGCTCACCGGCTTCTCGCTGGTCGGCGGCCCGGCCTACAACGACGCCAAGGCGGCCGAAGAGATCCTGTCCCGGCTCGATGTGCCTTACGTGGCCGCGCACCCGGTGGAGTTCCAGAACCTCGCGCAGTGGGGCGGCTCCGACCGCGGCCTGCTGCCGGTGGAGAGCACCATCATGGTGGCCATTCCCGAGTTGGATGGCGCCACCAGCCCCATCGTGTTCGGTGGCCGCGCCGGACCGGTGGGCGTGGCCTGCACCGGCTGCCACCACGCCTGCACCTTCACAGAGACCGACAGCGCGCAGGACATGCAGTCGTGCCCCGAGCGCGCCGTCATGCTGGCCGCGCGCGTCTCGCGCCTGGTGAGCCTGCGCCGCAGCGAACGCGCCCAGCGCCGCGTGGCGGTGGTGATCTTCAACTTCCCGCCCAACGCCGGCAACGTCGGCAGCGCCGCGTACCTGTCGGTGTTCGAGTCGATGTTCCACACCCTCACCGCCATGAAGGCGCAGGGCTACACGGTGGACATGCCCGCGAGCGTGGACGCGCTGCGCGACGGTGTGCTGCAAGGCAACGCCGCGCTGCACGGGGCTGACGCCAACGTGCACACCCTCATCAGCGCCGACGATCATGTGAAACGCGAGCGCTGGCTTAGCGAGATCGAAGCGCAGTGGGGCCCGGCGCCGGGCAAACAGCTCAGCAACGGCAGCGACATCCTGGTGCTGGGAAAACAGTTCGGCAACGTGCTGGTGGCCGTGCAACCCTCGTTCGGCTACGAAGGCGATCCAATGCGCCTGCTGTTCGAAAAAGGCCTCTCGCCCACCCATGCGTTCTCGGCCTTCTACCGCTACCTGCGCGAAGACTTCAACGCCCACGCCGTGCTGCATTTCGGCACCCACGGCGCGCTCGAATTCATGCCCGGCAAACAGAGCGGCATGTCGGGCAGCTGCTGGCCCGACCGCCTCATTGGCGACCTGCCCAACATCTACCTCTACGCATCGAACAACCCGAGCGAAGGCGCGATCGCCAAGCGCCGCTCGGGCGCCACGCTCATCAGCTACCTCACGCCGCCGGTGGCACAGGCGGGGCTCTACAAAGGCCTGATCGATCTGAAGGAAGCCATCGAACGGTGGCGCAGCCTGGAGCCCACCTCGCGCGAGCGCGTGGAATGCGTGGCGATGCTGCAAGCGCAGGCCGCGGCACTCGATCTGGTGGACATCGAGCCGGTGTGGAACGCCGAGGCGGGTGGTGATGCGGACCGCGAAGTGTTCCTGCTGGCGCAGCAGGTGCTGGAACTCGAATACACCCTGATTCCCTGCGGCCTGCACGTGACCGGCCGCGCCCCCAGCGAAGCCGAGTGTGTGGACATGCTGCTGGCCATGAGCGAAGCCTGGGAAGGGCAGCGCCCACCGCGCGCATCGGTGCGTGCCCTGGTCGATGGCCTGAGCGTGGAGCAGGCCATGAAGGCCGGCCAGATGCACAGCGACGACGCCACCCTGCAGGCCATGCGCGGCCTGGCCGATGCCGGCCGCATGCTGGCCAAAGACACCGAGGTCGACGCCATCCTGTGTGCGCTCGACGGCCGTTACATCCGCCCCGCGCCCGGTGGCGACATTTTGCGCACGCCCGAGGTGCTGCCCACCGGGCGCAACCTGCACGGCTTCGACCCGTTCCGCATCCCCAGTGCGTTCGCCGTGAAAGACGGCGCCGAACAGGCGCAGCGCCTGCTGGACCGCCACATGCAGGAGTCCAACCAGTTGCCAGAATCCGTGGCCATGGTGCTCTGGGGCAGCGACAACCTCAAGAACGAGGGCGCACCGATTGCCCAGGCCATGGCGCTCATGGGTGCGCTGCCGCGCTTTGACAGCTACGGCCGCATCGCAGGGGCCACACTCGTTCCCCTGGCCACGCTGGGCCGCCCGCGCATCGACGTGGTGATCACGCTCTCGGGCATCTTCCGCGACCTCATGCCGCTGCAGATCCGCATGCTGGCCGAAGCCGCCTTCATGGCCGCGTCTGCCGACGAATCGGTCGACCAGAACTGGATCCGCAAGCACGCGCTGGCCTACCAGACCGAACACGGTTGCACCCTGGAAACCGCCTCGTTGCGCGTCTACGGCAACGCCGAAGGCGCCTACGGCTCCAACGTGAACAACCTGGTCGAGAGCAGTCGCTGGAGCGGTGGCGACGAAATCGCCGAGACCTACAGCCGCCGCAAGGGTTTTGCCTACGGCCGCACGGGTCTGGCGGTGCAACACACCGCGCTGCTGCAAAGCGCGCTGGCCGATGTGGAGTTGACCTACCAGAACCTCGACTCGGTGGAGCTGGGCGTGACCACGGTGGACAACTACTTCGACACGCTGGGCGGCATCACACAGGCAGTGAAGCGGGCACGCGGTGGTGTGACACCGCCGGTCTACATCGGCGACCAGACCAAGGGCGATGGCGCGGTGCGCAGCCTCAAGGAACAGGTGGCCTTGGAGACCCGCACCCGCATGCTCAACCCCAAGTGGTACGAAGGCATGCTGGAGAGCGGCTACGAGGGCGTGCGCCAGATCGAGGTGCACGTGACCAACACCATGGGCTGGTCCGCCACCACCGGCCAGGTGCAGCCCTGGGTGTACGAACAACTGAGCCAGACCTTCATGCTCGACCCCGACATGCGCAACCGTCTGGCCAAGCTCAACCCGACAGCTTCCATGCGGGTGGCCAACCGCTTGCTGGAAGCGTCCGATCGCCAATATTGGCAACCCGATCCCGAGGTTCTCGCGGCGCTGCGCCAGGCCAGCGAAGAACTCGAAGACCGGCTCGAAGGTGTTTTTGAAGGAGCAACCGAATGATGGAAACCAGCGTTCCCCTGACCGACCTGAGGCGTGCCTCCGGCCGATCCAGCCGTGAAGACGGGGAGGGCAGCCTTCAGGTCCAGCTCGACCCCTCGCTCAAGATCGGCAATGCCAAGGTCTTTGCCATTTATGGCAAGGGCGGTATCGGCAAGAGCACCACCAGCTCCAACCTGTCGGCCGCGTTTTCCCACCTGGGCAAACGCGTGCTGCAGATCGGCTGCGACCCCAAGCACGACAGCACCTTCACCCTGACCAAGAAGATGCTGCCCACCGTGATCGACGTGCTGGAAACGGTGGACTTCCACGCCGAAGAACTGCGCGTGGAGGACTTCGTGTTCCCCGGCTACAACGGCGTGATGTGCGTGGAAGCGGGCGGCCCGCCCGCCGGCACCGGTTGCGGTGGTTACGTGGTCGGCCAGACCGTGAAGTTGCTGAAAGAGCACCACCTGCTCGAAGACACCGACGTGGTGATCT
>JBKBWW010000105.1:0-12306 GCA_046314475.1 Hydrogenophaga sp. | reverse complement strand
GCGGCACCAGCCGCCGGGGGACAGCCGCGGAGCAGAGCAAACCACGCCCGCGAGCCGAAGAAGCGCAGGCCATCAACTTCCCCCATCGCCCCACCTGACAGGTCAGGGTTCAAACCACCGCCTGCGCCAACCGAAGCGCCAGGCGGTTGTGCTTTTCCAGCAAGGGACCGAGGTCCACCGTGGTCAGCTGACCCTGCCGCACCACCACCCGCCCGTTGACCACCGTGTACGCCGCCTGCGCGCTCGCGCACAGCAGCAGGCTGGCCACCGGGTCGTGCACCGCGCCGCCGGCAAAGCCCAATGTGCGCAGATCAAACAGCGCAAAGTCGGCACACAGGCCGGGCGCGAGATACCCCACATCGCTGCGCCCCAGCACCTTCGCACCACCGCGCGTGGCGATAAACAGCGCGTCTCGCGCCGTCATCTCGGCCGGTCCCAGATCGCAGCCGAAGAAGGTCTTGCCGCCTCGCAGCTCGGGCGGCTGCACCGCACGGCCCACGCGGGCCAGCAGCAGCGCCTGGCGTGCCTCGCCCACCATGTGCGCGCCGTCGTTGCTGGCGCTGCCGTCCACCCCCAGGCCCACGGGCACACCCGCGTCCAGCAGGCGGCGTACCGGCGCGATGCCCGAGGCCAGGCGCATGTTGCTGCAGGGGCAGTGCGCCACGCCGGTGCGGCTCGCAGCGAACAGGGAGATGCCGTCGTCGTCGAGCTTGACGCAGTGCGCGTGCCACACGTCGTCGCCCAGCCAGCCGAGGTCTTGCGCGTACTGCGCGGGCGTGCGCTTGAACTTTTCGAGGCTGTAGGCGATGTCGTGGTCGTTCTCGGCCAGGTGGGTGTGCAGGCGCACCCCTTGCCCCTTGTACGAACGGGCCAGCGCCGCGCTGTCTTTCATGAGCCCGGTGCTCACCGAAAATGGCGAACACGGTGCGAGTGCGATCTGCAGCATGGCGCCATGGCGGGCGTCGTGCCAGGTCTCGATGAGCCGCTGGCTGTCTTGGAGGATGGCGTCTTCGCGCTCCACCACCCGGTCGGGTGGCAGACCGCCTTGGGATTGACCCACGCTCATGCTGCCGCGCGTGGCCACAAAGCGCATGCCGATGGCCTGCGCGGCTTCGATGCTGTCCTCCAGCCGCACGCCGTTGGGATAGAGGTAGAGGTGGTCGCTGCTGGTGGTGCAGCCGCTCATGAGCAGCTCGGCCATGGCCACCTGGGTGGAGACCTGCACCATCTCGGGCGTGAGGCCGCTCCAGATCGGGTAGAGCCCGCGCAGCCAGCCGAACAGCTCGGCGTTCTGCACCGCCGGTATGGCACGGGTGAGGCTCTGGTACATGTGGTGGTGCGTGTTCACCAGACCCGGCATGACGAGGTGGCCGCGCGCGTCGATGGTCTCGTCGGCCGCGTCGCGCAAAGCGGCGGGCAGCTCGGCTGACGGGCCGATCCATTCAATGAGGTTGTCGCGCACGAAGAGCGAAGCGTCCTGAAGCTCGCGACCCTTCGCCGGATCAGGGTGGTCGAAAGTGGCGATGCAGGTGGCGCGGTGGATCAGCAGGGTGGCCATGGGAGAGCGGGTGTTGATGTGGCGACAATGGCGGTCATGTTCACATTCTCAGCCAACCTCAGCACGCTCTTTCCCGAGCTGCCGTTCGCCGACCGTTTTGCCGCTGCGCGCGAGTGCGGCTTCGAGGCGGTCGAGTGCCAGTTTCCCTACACCCACACCGCCGACCACTTGGCCGCCTTGCTGCGCGCCAACCGCTTGCGCATGGTGTTGCACAACCTGCCCGGCGGCGACCCGGCGGCGGGCGACCGTGGCATGGCCTGCCACCCGGACCGGGTGGGCGAGTTCCGCGCCGGCGTGGCGCGTGGCATCACCCACGCGCTGGCCCTGGGTGTGCCGCAGCTCAACTGCCTGGCGGGCATTCAGCCCGCGGGCGTGAGCGATGCGCAGGCCCGCGCCACGCTGGTGGGCAACCTGCGGTTTGCCGCCGCCGCGCTGCGTGTGCACGGCCTGCGTTTGCTCATGGAGCCCATCAACACCTTCGATGTGCCCGGCTTCTTTGTGAACCGCGCCGCGCAGGCGCTGGCCCTCATGGACGAGGTCGGCGCGGACAACCTCTACCTGCAACACGACCTGTACCACGCGCAGCGCATGCAGGGTGAGCTGGCTGGCAACCTGCGCGCGCTGCTGCCGCGCATCGGCCACATCCAGATCGCCGACAACCCCGGGCGCGGTGAGCCCGGCAGCGGCGAGATCCATTACCGGTTCCTGTTCGACGAACTGGATCGTCTCGGTTACCGCGGCCATGTGGGCTGCGAGTATTTCCCCCTGGAACAACGCGCTGGCGGCACCCGCGCCGGCCTGGCCTGGCTGGCCGCCCACGGTCGCCACCCTTCTGGAAGACCCCTGTGATGCAACCCACCCTGAACGACCCCCGCGCCCTGTTGCGCCACCTGTTCGATGTGGCGGTGCAGCGCGCGCTGCCGCTGCACAACACCGCCGCGTTCCTGCCCCCGCCGCCCAAGGGCCGCACCGTGGTGATCGGTGCCGGCAAGGCCGGTGGCGCCATGGCCCAGGCGGTGGAAGCGCTGTGGCCGGCCGACGCGCCCCTCTCGGGCCTGGTGGTCACGCGGTACGACCACACACCGCCGCGCCCGGCGGGCTTGAAGGACCGCATCGAGGTGGTGGAAGCCTCGCACCCGGTGCCCGACGCCGCGGGCCTGGCCGCCGCGCAGCGCATCCTGCAGCTCACGCAGGGCCTCACTGCCGACGACCTGGTGCTCTGCCTCATCTCGGGCGGGGGGTCGTCGCTGCTCACGCTGCCGGCCGAGGGCCTCACGCTCGAAGACAAACAGCGCATCAACCGCGAACTGCTCAACAGCGGCGCGAACATCCTGGAGATGAACACCGTGCGCAAGCACCTCTCGCGCATCAAGGGCGGACGGCTCGCCGCCGGCTGCGCCCCGGCGCGCGTGGTCACCATCACCATCAGCGACGTGCCGGGCGACGACGTGAGCGTGATCGCCAGCGGCCCCACCGTGGCCGACGCCACCACTTGCGCCGATGCGCTCGACATCCTGCAGCGCTACGGCATAGCCGTGCCGCCAGCCGTGCGCGCGCAGCTGGAGCGCGGCGAACTCGAAACGCCCAAGCCGGGTGATGCCCGCCTGCACGGCCACGAGGTGCACCTGATCGCCACACCGCAGCAAAGCCTGGAGGCGGCGGCCGCCGCGGCGCGCGCGATCGGGCTCAACACCTGGGTGCTCAGCGACGAGATCGAAGGCGAGTCGCGCGAGGTGGGCAAGGTGCACGCGGCGCTGGCACGCTCGGCCGCGCTGGGCCGCAGCGATTTCAAGACACCGTGCGTGATCCTCAGCGGCGGCGAGACCACCGTGACGGTGCGACCGCGGGTCGAGGGTCAGACCAAGGGCAAGGGCGGCCGGGCAGGGGAGTTCTGCTTGGGGCTCGCGCAGGCACTCAACGGCATCGCCACGGTGTGGGCGCTGGCTGCCGACACCGACGGCATCGACGGCATGGAAGACAACGCCGGTGCGCTGGTGACGCCCGACACCCTGGCTCGTGCTGCTGGTCTGGGGCTCAAGGTCACCGACCACCTCGCGCGCAACGACGCCTACGGCTATTTCCAGCCGCTGGGCGACCTCGTGGTCACCGGGCCCACGCACACCAACGTGAACGATTTCCGCGCCGTGCTGGTGCTCTGAGGTCCGCCCGCCCCGGGCCGGCGGTTACAAGTCGGCCCGGCGGATCGTTTCTAATGTCACCTTGGCCACGGGTTCTCCCGCCAGGCCACCGCTGACGGGCGTGCACGCCCCCGACGTCGGCAACCCACCCTGTTCTTGATGCCGATTGCGCCTGTGGGGCGCCAAGGAATGCCTTTTTGCGCAGCAATTTCAACCGCTCAGTCCTGGTGCGCCAGCTCGCCGGCTGGCAGCCCGCGCCTGCAGACGTGCCGCGCCAGGACCTGGCCGAGCGCCTGGGCCAGTGGTTCAACGTGGCCGATGCCATCGCGCTGAGTTCGCTCCACCAGGCCATGCCCGCCGTGGCACGCGCCCGGCGCCCGGCGGTGCCGGCCAGCGCCCGTGGCGTGCAGGCCGAGTTGCAGCGCGTGCGCGCCACGCTGAGCCAGGCCATCACCAGCCCACCACTGGCGCCAGGCGACGAGGGCACCGACGACGCCGAGGCTGGCTTTGCACCGCACCTCCAGCGCTGCCAGGAGCAGCAGCGTCGCATGGACATGAGCATCGAGGCGCTGCGCGGCCATGTGCGAAAAATCTTGTCGTCAACCTCCGTGCGCCTGGCCCAACTGGCTGCGCTGGACGCCGTGCTCGAGCCCATGCTGGGCGGGCGCGAACAGCGGCTGCTGGCCACCGTGCCCTCCTTTTTGCAGACGCGCTTTGCGCAGCTGCGCCAAACCCACCCCAGCGGCTGGCAGCCGCTGTTTGAACACGAGCTTCAGCAAACGCTGCTGGCCGAGCTGGACCTGCGGTTGCAGCCCGTGGCCGGCATGGTTGAAGCGCTGAGCCAGGAAGTGACACAACACCCATGAATGCCAACACCGTGAACCGCCTCTTTTTCGTCGGCGCCTTTGCGCTGGGCCTCATCGCCGTGGTCTGGGTCGGCTGGGGCTTTGTCGGCACCAGCGCCATTGCGCTGGCCATGACGCTGGCCATCGGCGCCGTCTACCTGCTGGGCGCGCAGGAGATCCAGCGCTTTCGCGCCGCCACCGCCGCGTTGGTGCAGGCGCTGGCCGAGGTGCCCCAACCACTGGCGCAGTTGAGCGACTGGCTCGGCCGCGTGCCGCCCACGCTGCGAGGCGCCGTGCGTGCGCGCATCGAAGGCGAGCGCGGCGCCTTGCCCGGTCTGGCGCTCACGCCGTACTTGATTGGCCTGCTGGTGATGCTGGGCATGCTTGGCACCTTCCTGGGCCTGGTCGTCACCTTCCGCGGTGCCGTGTTCACCCTGGAGGGCACGGCCGATTTGCAGGCCATCCGCTCCGCGCTGGCCGAACCCATCAAAGGCCTGGGTCTGGCGTTTGGCACCTCGGTGGTGGGCGTGGCCACCTCGGCCATGCTGGGCCTCATGTCGGCCCTCAGCCGGCGCGAGCGCCTGCAGGTCGTGCGCGAGCTCGACGCGCAGGTGGCCACCGTGTTCCGCCCGTTTTCGCTCGCGCACCAGAGCCATGAGACCTTCAAGGCCTTGCAGCAACAGGCCGGTGCACTGCCGTCGGTAGTGAACCAGCTGCAGACTCTGATGGAGCAGATGGAGCGCCGCGGCCAGCAGCTTGACGAGCAGTTGCTGGCGCGCCAGGACGCCTTCCACCGCGAGGCGAGCGCGGCCTACCAGACGCTGGGCCAGTCGGTGGCGCGGTCGTTGGACGAGACCTTGTCGAAAAGCGCGCGCCTGGCGGGCGAGACGCTGCAACCGGTGGTCGAAAACGCCATGACCGCCATCGCCGCCGAGTCCACCCGGCTGCACGAGCGTGTGGGGCACGCGGTGCAAACGCAGCTTGGTGAACTGTCCAGCCGCTTCGGTGCCGGGGCCACCGCGGCGATCGATGCGTGGACCACCGCGTTGCAACAACACGCTCGCAGCAACGAACAACAGGTGCTGGGGCTGGAGCGCTCGCTCGCGGCGTTCAACAGCAACTTCGAACAGCGCTCCACCGCGCTCATCACCCGCGTGCAGGACACGGCGAGCCGCGCGCAAGCCGAACAGACCGCAGCCGAACAAGCGCGCCAGGCCGCCTGGACCCAGTCCTTGCAGGGCATGGCCACCACCCTGCAAACCGAGTGGCAACAACTCGGCGCGCAGACGCTTGCCCAGCAGCAGGCCGTGGGCCAGACGCTGGAGCAGACCGCCACGCGGTGGCGAGACGAGCTGGCCGCCCTGCGCAGCGAAGAAGCCACACGCGCCGAGGCGGCGGTGCAGCGCCTGCTCGAAACCGCCGCCGAGGCGCCCAAAGCCGCAGCCGAGGTGATCGCGCAGCTGCGCCGCGAGACCACGCAACTGGGCGAGCGCGACAACCTCGCGCTGCAGGAACGCACCGCGCTCATGAACAACATCGGCAGCCTGTTGCAGACCGTGCAGCAGGCCACGGGCGAGCAGCGCGCGGCGATTGAATCGCTGGTCACGTCGGCCAGCGCCGTGCTCGACCAGGTGGGCCGCCAGTTCGCCGAGACCGTGGGCGCGCAAGCCCACCGCGCGGACGATGTGGCGGCGCAGGTGAGCGGCAGCGCCATCGAGCTGGCCGCGCTGGGCGAGGCTTTTGGACACGGCGTGCAGCTCTTCGCCGCCACCAACGAAAAACTCATCGACAGCCTGCAGCGCATTGAAGCGGCGGTGGGCCAGTCGATGCAGCGCAGCGACGAGCAGCTGGCCTATTACGTGGCGCAGGCGCGCGAGGTGATCGACCTGAGCATCAGCTCGCAACAAGGCATCGTCGAAGATCTTCGCCGGCTGCGTACCGCAGAAAGTGCCGCGTGATGACCGGCCTGGACGACACCATGGACGACGGTGCGGACGAACAGACCGCACCGGTCTGGGCCGTGTTCGGCGACCTCATGGCCGGTCTGGTGGGTGCCTTCGTGCTCATCCTCATCGGTGTGCTGGTGGTGCAGATGGACCTCGTGGCGAGCCTGCAGTCGGAGGTGCAGAAACGGCAGCAGGAAGAAGCCCGCCGCATGGCGCTGGAGAAGGCGCTGGCCATTCCGCTGCAGACCGGCCGTGTGACGCTGGACAACGGCCGTATCGGCATCAGCGGCAGCGTGCTGTTTCCGCTGAACTCCGACGAGCTGCGCCCCGAAGGCCGCCAGGTGCTCAAGAGCCTGGTGCCGCCGCTGCAGGTCTACCTGGGCGAGCGCGACGAGATGCTGATGGTCAGCGGCTTCACCGACGACCGTCCGGTGCAGGCGAACAACCAGCGTTACACCGACAACCTCGAACTCTCGGCGCAGCGCGCGCTCACCGTGACGCGCGCCCTGATCCAGGAAGGCATGCCGCCGCAGCGTGTGTTCAGCGCCGCTTTCGGTGCGGAGCAACCCGTGGCGTCCAACACCGACGAGAAGGGCCGCGCGCTCAACCGCCGGGTGGAGATGGCGCCGGTGCCCAAGGCCGGCAGTTCGGCGAGCACGGCGAAGGCGGCCACGCGTGAGTGATCCGGTGCAGGCCCACTTTGTGGCGGCGCTCTCGCGCCGCCTGCAGGCTGCGCCCGAGGCGGTGCAGCGTGTGCTGAAGGATCGCCTGCAACAAGCCTGGCTCGACCAGCCCACGGACACATCGCCTTCCAAGCCGGCCCACACCCGCGCGCCTTCACCGCTGGCCCAACTCAATCGCGACATCACCGCCACCGCGCCGCCGGGCCGCGAACTGCGCAGCGCCCAGGCTTTCCGCGACACCTGGTCGCGCATCTGCGCCGAAGACGAAGTGACCCAGGCCGTGGAGCAGGGCCCCGAGAATGCCGGCCCGCTCAACTCCCACCGGCTGGTGCTGCGAACGCTGGCCTTGATGCGCGATCTCTCGCCCGACTACCTGCGGCGCTTTCTGTCGCACGCCGACACGCTGCTCTGGCTGGACCAGGCCCACAGCCGGCTCAAAGTGCCCGCGGGCAAAACAAAACCTACCAAGGCGGGTCGCGCGAGGTCCTGAGCCCCGGCGATCCACGTCTAGTTGCCGCCCACGGAGAACGTCGACCCCATGTAGCTGCCCTGAAACACCGTCATGGGTTTGCCGGTCCATTCGATGGTCGCCCGTTGCAACTTGGTGAACTCGCCAGATTCCCGCTGGTAGGCGTAACCGGCACCCATCTGATAGACGCGCGCAGCACCGGCGCCCTCCACCGTTGAGGGGTAGTAGCCGCTCATGAACACCGCGGACAGGCGAGCCCCCGGCTCCATGAAGATGCGCCAGCGCACCGGTTCGTAGGAGGCGAGCACCAGCGCTGTGGGAGAAGCAGCGCGGCGCACGCGCACAACCACCGTGCCGGGCATGCGTGCCTTGCCGCCACCATGGACGGCGCCCATGCCTTCGTAAACGCCCACGCCCTCCACTTGCGAATCGCGCAGTTGAAGGTGCAGCGCGGTGGGTGGCTGTGCCATGGCGCCCGGCAATGCACCCGCCGCCGGCATGCCCGGCTGCCGCTCGTTCGGTGCAAATGCGGCAGCCAGGCGGCGTTGGTTGATCTCGTCGTTGAAGGCCGAAAGCACCTTGTCCACCGGCTGTGCAGGTTCGGTCTGCAGTTCGTCGATGTAGCGAACGTTCTGCCCCTCAATCAAGGCCAACCGTTTGATGGAACCGATGTATTGATAACGCGTGCTCGTGTTGCGGTCGCGCACCAGCTTGGCCAGCGTGCCGGTGCTTTCGGTGTAGAGGTAGGGGTCCACGACCGAGGTCACGCCATTGCCGGAGGGCGTGGCCAGCGTGATGATGGTCTGGTCCGGGTTGGCCGTGGGCCAGGCCATGCTGGAGCGCGCGGGCTCGAAGGTGCGTTCCTGCATCTCCAGCGTGTCCAGGTTGAGCGTGCGCAGCCCCTGGCTGCCGTCGATCCACTTTGTGCCGTCGGCGTTCATGCCTCCGGTGTTGATGGCAAACCCCCTGCCGGACGTCGACCGCCGCTCGTTGCGCAGCTGCGCTTCGTAGCGCCCGCCCACGTTCGAGATTTCGATCTGGTCGGCTCCCTGATTGAGCAGCAAGTTGAAACGGTTCGGCGCACCAGGCGCGGGTGCCGACAGGTAGGCATAACCGTTGGAGTTTCCTGGCACGGGCGTGTCTTCGCCCGTGGCCAGGTCCAGCAAGCGAAGGCCTCGCGAGCCGTTGTTGCTGTTGCTGTTGGGGCGCATCACCAGTGCGTTGTTGTCCAGCCAGAGCACCCCGTCAGCCAGTGGCAGTTCCACCAGCGTTTCGCCTCCTTCGGCGGAGCGGATCGCCACGCCGCCAGAGGCCGTTTGTGCGAAAGCTCGTCCATTGGGAGAGAGGTTGAGCATGGGCCTTCCGTTGGAAGCGGGCTCGCTGAAAATGCTTTTGCCTGTGGTCAGGTCCACCAGATCGAAACCCTTGGAGCCCTGAAGGATGGCCACGGGCGCGTCGCGGGCCAGGACCATGTTGGAGATGAAGTCGCGGTGGCTGATCAGCAAGGGCAGTGTCTGAGGCACGGTTCGCAACGCCGGCTGCGAGAGGACCATTTGAAGCCGCTGCAGACCCACCCAACGTTCCAGTGTGCGGTCGAACTCGGAAAAACACTCGGAGGCCGCCAGGCGCGCACGGATGTCGGCTTGTGCATCGCGCCAGGTGGGCAGGTAGTCGCGGCGGCAGGTCACCGCGCGCGATCGAAGACGCGAGTCCCAACGGGGTTCAAAGGCCTTCAAGATGTCGGGTTTGTCCGCCAGCTGGGACAACAGGCGCTGCCGCGTGGCCTGCACGCCCGAGTCCGGTGGCACCGCCGCGTTGATGCGGTCCTCGGGGTTGTTGAACCGCTCCGTCAACTCACAACCCGTCAGCAGCGGAGCAACCAACATGGGAACCAGAAACCAGCGACGCACGGCGGGAAAACAGGACAAGGCGAACTCCCTTTGTAATAACTGGTAACCAGTCTACTGGGCGATCTGCTCGCTGCCTGGGGAAGGGTTCCCACGCATGGGGGAATCAGGGACCCAAAAAACGAACCCGGCACCAGAACGAATTCCGGTGCCGGGCTTGACGAGCCCTGCAGGGCGCAGATCAGGCGATGCTGGCCCTGCGTGACGGCATCACTTCAGGTCAAAGCGGTCCAGGTTCATCACCTTGGTCCAGGCGGCCACGAAGTCGCGCACGAACTTCGGTTGTGCATCGGCGCTGGCGTACACCTCGGCGAGCGCCCGCAACACGGAGTTCGAACCAAACACCAGGTCGACCACGGTGCCCGTGCCCTTGGCGCTGCCACTGACGCGGTCGCGGCCTTCCAGCACGCCTTCGGTGGTGGACTTGCTCCACACCGTGCCCATGTCGAGCAGGTTGACGAAGAAGTCGTTGCTCAGGGTTTCGGGGCGCGTGGTGAAGACACCGTGGCTGGTGCGTCCCGTGTTCGCGTTGAGCACCCGCAGGCCACCGACCAACACCGTCATCTCGGGCGCGGTCAGCGTGAGCAGGTTGGCCTTGTCGAGCAGGCGCTCGGCGGCCGACCCTTCAAGACCTTTGCGCACGTAGTTGCGAAAGCCATCGGCCAACGGCTCCAGCGGTGCGAACGAGTCCACATCGGTCTGGGCTTGTGTGGCGTCGGTGCGGCCGGGTGCGAAAGGCACGGTCACGTTGTGGCCGGCTTTTTTCGCGGCAGCTTCCACCGCCGCAGAGCCACCCAGCACGATCAGGTCGGCCAGCGAGATCTTCTTGCCGCCGGACTGCGCGCCGTTGAACTCGGCCTGGATGGCTTCGAGCTTCGCCAGCACCTGGGCCAGCTCGGCCGGCTGGTTCACCGCCCAGTCTTTCTGCGGTGCCAGGCGGATGCGCGCACCGTTGGCGCCACCGCGCTTGTCGGAGCCGCGGAAGGTCGAGGCCGAGGCCCAGGCCGTGTTGACCAATTGAGAGATCGACAGGCCGGAGGCGAGCAGCTTGCCCTTGAGCGCGGCAACGTCCTGTTCGTTGACCAGCGGGTGGTCCACGGCGGGCACCGGGTCCTGCCAGATCAGTTCTTCTTTGGGCACCAGCGGGCCGAGGTAACGGGCGATGGGACCCATGTCGCGGTGGGTCAGCTTGTACCAGGCGCGTGCAAAAGCGTCGGCCAGCTTGTCCGGGTTGGCCATGAAATCGCGAGAGATTTTCTCGTAGGCCGGGTCCATGCGCATGGCCATGTCGGCCGTGGTCATGGTGGTGGCCTGGCGCTTGTTCGGGTCGTGTGCGTCTGGCGCGGTCGCCGCGCCGGGGTTCTTGGCCCGCCACTGGTGCGCACCGGCAGGGCTCTTGGTCAGCTCCCACTCGTTGCCGAAGAGGGTTTCGAAGTAGCTGTTGTCCCAGGTGGTGGGCGTGGGCGTCCAGGGGCCTTCAATGCCGCTGGTGACGGCATGTGCGCCCTTGCCGCTGCCAAAGCTGTTCTTCCAGCCCAGGCCCTGCTCTTCAATGCCTGCGCCTTCGGGTTCCGCACCCACGTACTGGCCGGGATCGGCCGCGCCGTGCGACTTGCCGAAGGTGTGGCCACCGGCAGTGAGCGCCACGGTTTCTTCGTCGTTCATCGCCATGCGGGCGAAGGTCTCGCGGATGTCGCGCGCCGAGCCCAGCGGGTCGGGCTTGCCGTTGGGGCCTTCGGGGTTCACGTAGATCAGGCCCATCTGCACGGCGCCCAGCGGGTTCTCGAGCACGCGGTCGCCGGTGTAGCGCTGGTCGCCCATCCACTCGGACTCGGGGCCCCAGTAGATTTCTTCGGGTTCCCACACATCGGCACGGCCACCCGCAAAACCGAATGTCTTGAGACCCATGGAATCCAGGGCCACGTTGCCGGTCAAGATCATCAGGTCGGCCCACGAGAGCTTGTTGCCGTACTTCTGCTTGATCGGCCAGAGCAGGCGGCGCGCCTTGTCGAGGTTGCCGTTGTCGGGCCAGCTGTTGAGCGGCGCAAAACGCTGGGTGCCGGAGCCCGCACCACCGCGGCCGTCGGCGATGCGGTAGGTGCCGGCGCTGTGCCAGGCCATGCGGATGAAGAAGGGGCCGTAGTGGCCGTAGTCGGCGGGCCACCAGTCTTGCGAGTCGGTCATCAGGGCGTGCAGATCCTTGATGACGGCGTCCAGATCGAGGGTCTTGAAGGCTTCGGCGTAGTCGAAGTCTTCACCCATGGGGTTGGTCAGCGGGGAGTGCTGGTTGAGCAGCTTCACGTTGAGCTGGTTCGGCCACCAGTCGGCATTGGTGGCGGACCCTGCAACAGCATTTTTGGGCTTGCCGCTGGAAAACGGGCATTGGGCTTGGTCTGACAAGGTGATCTCCTTGGGGTGTTGTTGGGGGCGGGTGAACGGTTGACTGTAGGCAATGAAGATGAAAGCTTCAATGCAATTCTCACAATGAAACCCATAGCCGCCGGGCCGATGGCCCGCGCGGGTCAGCGCGTTTGCGATCCGGGCAGCAGCGCCTTGGCGGCCTCGATGCGCAGCGCCAGCGGCACGGCGGGGTCGTTCATGACGGCTTGCAAAAAGCCGCGCGGATCTTGCGGTGCCGGGCAGGCAAGTGCCGAGTGGCCCACCGTTGGGGACTGCGGAGTGTCGGGCTGCAGGTGCTCAAGCGCGGCCTCCAGTTCGGCGGGCTTGATGCTCTTGAGGCGCGACAGCAGGTCGGCCTGG
>JBKBWW010000104.1:0-12478 GCA_046314475.1 Hydrogenophaga sp. | reverse complement strand
GGCGGCTGCGGGCCTGAAGGTGGGTGACCGTGTGTGTGCGCTGGTGGCCGGTGGCGGTTATGCCCAGTGGTGCGTGGCGCCTGTGGGTCAGTGTCTGCCGGTGCCCGAGGGCCTGGACGACATCGCTGCCGCATCGCTTCCCGAGACCTTCTTCACCGTGTGGAGCAACGTGTTCGACCGTGCGCGTCTGCAAGCGGGCGAAACGCTGTTGATCCAGGGCGGTACCAGCGGCATCGGCGTGACCGCGATCCAGATGGCCAAGGCCCTGGGTGCGCGCGTCATTGCCACCGCGGGCAGCGACGACAAGTGCGCCGCTTGCCTGGCGCTCGGTGCCGATCACGCCATCAACTACAAGACGCAGGACTTCGTGGCTGCCGTGGCCGACCTCACGGGCGGGCAGGGTGTCAACGTCGTGCTCGACATGGTGGCTGGTGCTTACGTGGCGCGCGAAATCGACTGCCTCGCCGAAGATGGCCGGTTGGTCATCATTGCGGTGCAGGGTGGCGTGAAGGCCGAGTTCAACGCCGGCATGGTGCTGCGCAAGCGCCTCACCATCACTGGCTCGACCTTGCGTCCGCGCCCGATCACATTCAAGACCGCCATCGCCCAAGCGCTTCGCGAACGTGTCTGGCCGCTGCTGGCTCAGGGGCAGATCAAGCCTGTGATCCATCAGGTGTTTCCAGCCAGCGAAGCCGCGGCTGCGCACACACTCATGGAATCCAACCAGCACATCGGCAAGCTCGTCCTGACCTGGGCATGACGGCACCTCTGACATGAAACCACTGATCGCAGGCAACTGGAAAATGAACGGCTCGCTGGCCGCCAACGCCGCGCTGGTGCAAGCCATGCTCGACGGCCTGGGCGGCCAAGCACCGGCGGCCGACATGGCGCTGTGCGTGCCCGCGCCCTATTTGGCCCAACTGCAGTCGCTGCTGACCGGCAGCCCGATCAGCTGGGGTGCGCAAGACGTGTCCAGCCACGAACAGGGGGCTTACACCGGTGAGGTGTCGGCCACCATGCTCAAGGACTTCGCGTGCCGCTATGCGATCGTGGGTCATTCGGAGCGTCGGCAGTACCACGGCGAGACCGACCTGCTGGTGGCCGACAAAGCCAAGGTCGCGCTGGCCCACGGCATCACGCCCATCGTGTGTGTGGGTGAGACGCTGGCCGAGCGCGAAGCCGGGCAGACCGAGGCCGTGGTCAAGCGCCAACTGGCCGCGGTCATCCATGCGGTGGCGCATTGCACCAGCGAAATCGTGGTGGCCTACGAGCCTGTGTGGGCCATCGGCACCGGCAAAACCGCGTCGCCCGAGCAGGCGCAACAAGTGCATGCCGTGCTGCGTGCCCAACTGGCCGCAGCCACGCAGCATCCCGAGCGTGTGCACCTCCTCTACGGTGGCAGCATGAACGCGGCGAACGCCGCGAGCCTGCTGGCCCAGCCCGATATCGACGGCGGCCTCATTGGCGGCGCGTCGCTCAAGTCGACCGACTTCCTTCAGATCGTGGCATCGGCCCGCTGACCTTTTTTCGTGCCTTCGCGGGCACATCGACAACCGTGATTCCGGAGTAAAAAATGAACGTTGTGTTGACCATCCTGCTGGCCGTGCAGATCCTCTCGGCCCTGACCATGATCGGCTTGATCCTCATGCAGCACGGCAAGGGCGCCGATGCGGGTGCTGCCTTTGGTGGCGGTGGCGCTGGCTCGGCGAGCCTGTTCGGTGCATCGGGCGGTGCGAACTTCATGTCGCGGTCCACCGCGGTGCTTGCCGCGGTGTTCCTGGCCTGTACCCTGGGTCTGGCCTATTTCGGCAACCTGCGCACGGTGGCGCCAAGCTCGGGCAGCGTGCTCGAAGGCGTGGTGACACCCGCACAGCCAGCCGATGCATCGCAACAGATTCCAGGCGCAGCGCCTGCAACGGGCGCCGCCCCGGCACCCACCGCGGTCACGCCGGCGCCCACTGGCGCGGCACAAATCCCGGCGAAATGAGCTTGTCGGCGCGACCGCTCCGACTGCACGCCGATTCCGTTTCCATTCGAGTTGAAAAAGCCCCGCTGCCTCTCAAAAGAGAGGTGGTTTCAGGGTAAACTCCGATGCTTGTCAGCAAGGCTCACACAGACCTCGTGAGCCAGCAACGCAGACCAGCCGACGTGGTGAAATTGGTAGACACGCTATCTTGAGGGGGTAGTGGCGAAAGCTGTGCGAGTTCGAGTCTCGCCGTCGGCACCAATCTTTGGACAACACGGCTCCACGCCGTGTCAGTGGAATCGACCAAGATGAGTCTCGAACAATACCTACCTGTGCTCCTGTTCATCTTGGTGGGTATCGCCATCGGGATCATCCCGCAGGTGTTGGGCTACATCCTGGGCCCCAATCTCCCGGACGCAGAAAAGAATTCCCCGTACGAGTGCGGCTTCGAAGCCTTCGAAGATGCCCGCATGAAGTTCGATGTGCGCTACTACCTGGTGGCCATTCTTTTCATCCTGTTCGACCTCGAAATCGCTTTTCTCATCCCCTGGGCCGTGGCCTTCTCCGATATCGGCATGACCGGCTTCCTCGCGGGTGTCGTGTTCCTCGCCATCCTCACCGTGGGCTTTGCCTACGAGTGGAAGAAGGGCGCGCTGGACTGGGAATGAGCGACTTGCACACACACGAATGCACCGGAGCGGCTCATGATTGAAGGCGTATTCAAGGAAGGTTTTGTCACCACCAGCTACGACTCGGTGGTGAACTGGGCCAAGACCGGCTCGCTCTGGCCCATGACCTTCGGTCTGGCCTGCTGCGCGGTCGAGATGATGCACGCGGCCGCTGCGCGTTACGACATCGGGCGCTTCGGCTCCGAGGTGTTTCGCGCCAGCCCGCGCCAGTCCGATCTGATGATCGTGGCAGGCACGCTGTGCAACAAGATGGCGCCCGCGCTGCGCAAGGTGTACGACCAGATGGCCGAGCCGCGCTGGGTGCTCTCCATGGGCTCGTGCGCCAATGGCGGTGGCTACTACCACTACAGTTACTCGGTGGTGCGCGGTTGCGACCGCATCGTGCCGGTGGACGTGTACGTGCCTGGCTGCCCGCCCACGGCCGAAGCGCTGCTGTACGGAATCATCCAACTGCAGCAAAAGATCCGCCGCACCCAGACCATTGCCCGCGCCTGAGCGCCGGTTGCTCCACGGCGAAACGAGTCCCCAGAGACGCACCCATGACCGACACCTCGACGACCTCCTACGCAGTTGCACCGGAAGCCCTGAAGCACGCCCTGGCCGATTTGCTGGGTGATCGTGTGGTGTCGCTGGACGTGGTTCGAGAAGAGCTCACGTTGGTGGTCGCGGCGGCCCATTATTTCGACGTCATGAAGACCTTGCGCGATGCACCGCAGGCGGCGTTCGAGCAGCTCATCGACCTGTGTGGCATGGACTACCAGACCTATGGCGAGGGTCGTTGGGAAGGGCAGCGTTTTGCCGCCGTGGTGCACCTGCTGTCGGTCACCCACAACCACCGTGTGCGTGTGCGGGTGTTTTGCCCCGAAGACGACTTTCCCGTGCTGGCCTCGGTCACACCGTTGTGGGCGGCGGCCAACTGGTACGAGCGCGAAGCGTTTGATCTCTATGGCATCGTGTTCGAAGGCCACGACGACCTTCGCCGAATCCTCACCGACTACGGCTTCATCGGTCACCCCTTCCGCAAGGACTTCCCGCTGTCGGGTCACGTCGAGATGCGCTACGACGCCGAGCGCCAGCGCGTGATCTACGAACCGGTGAGCATCGAGCCCCGCGAAATCACGCCGCGCATCATCCGCGAAGACAACTACGGGGGCCTGCACTGAGGGCTCTGGCCTTCCTGCGACATCGTCATGGCTGAAATCAAGAACTACACCCTCAACTTCGGACCGCAGCACCCGGCCGCGCACGGCGTGCTGCGCCTCGTGCTGGAGCTCGACGGCGAGGTCGTGCAACGCGCCGATCCACACATCGGGCTGTTGCACCGCGCCACTGAAAAATTGGCCGAGCACAAGACCTACATCCAGTCGCTGCCCTACATGGACCGGTTGGACTACGTGTCGATGATGTGCAACGAGCACGCCTACTGCCTGGCCATTGAGAAGCTGCTCGGCATCGAGGTGCCGATCCGCGCTCAATATATCCGTGTGATGTTCAGCGAGATCACGCGCCTGCTCAACCACCTGATGTGGCTGGGTTCTCACGGCAACGACTGCGGCAGCTCGACCATCCTGATCTATGCGTTCCGCGAGCGCGAAGACCTGTTCGACATGTACGAGGCGGTGTCGGGTGCGCGCATGCACGCGGCCTATTTCCGCCCGGGTGGTGTGTACCGCGACCTGCCGGACACCATGCCGCAGTACAAGCACAGCAAGGTCCGCAATGCGCGCGCGATGGAGCAGATGAACACCAACCGCCAGGGTTCGCTGCTCGACTTCATCGATGACTTCACCAAGCGTTTCCCGACGTATCTCGCCGAATACCACACCCTGTTGACCGACAACCGCATCTGGAAGCAGCGCACCGTGGGCATCGGCGTGGTGACGCCAGAGCGCGCGCTCAACCTGGGCATGACCGGCCCCATGCTGCGCGGCTCCGGCATCGCCTGGGATCTGCGCAAGAAGCAGCCGTACGACGTGTACGGCCAGATGGACTTCGACATTCCGGTGGGCAAGACCGGCGACTGCTACGACCGTTACCTCGTCCGCATGGAAGAGATGAAGCAGTCCAACCGCATCATCGAGCAGTGCTCGAAGTGGCTGCGCGCCAACCCCGGCCCGGTGATCATCGACAACCACAAGGTGGCAGCACCCGCTCGCGAGGCCATGAAGGCCAACATGGAAGAGCTGATTCACCACTTCAAGCTCTTCACCGAAGGCTTCCACGTGCCCGAGGGTGAAGCCTATGCCGCTGTGGAGCATCCCAAGGGCGAGTTCGGCATCTACCTGGTGAGCGACGGCGCCAACAAGCCCTACCGCCTGAAGATCCGTGCACCCGGTTTTGCGCACCTGGCCACGATGGACGAGATGGCGCGCGGCCACATGCTGGCCGACGCCGTGGCCATCATCGGCACCATGGACATTGTTTTCGGGGAGATCGACCGATGAGCACCGGCCACGCAGTTGCTGCTGTGGAATTCAGCAGCGCCACCCAGCAGCGCTTTGCGCGCGAAGTCGCCAAGTACCCGGCCGATCAGGCGCAGTCGGCCGTGATGGCGTGTCTGGCCATCATCCAGCAGGAAATAGGCTTTGTGAGCACCGGGGCCGAAGCCTCGCTGGCGGCCTACCTGGGCATGGAGCCGATCGCCGTGCACGAGGTGACGACCTTCTACAACATGTACAACCAGCAGCCCACGGGCAAGTTCAAGCTGAACGTGTGCACCAACCTGCCGTGCCAGTTGCGAGATGGCCAGAACGCGCTGCACCACCTGGAGCACAAGCTGGGCATCACCATGGGTGGCACCACGCCTGACGGCCTGTTCACGCTGCAACAAAGCGAGTGCCTGGGCGCCTGCGCCGATTCGCCGGTGATGCTGGTCAACGACCGCCACATGTGCAGCTTCATGAGCAACGACAAGCTGGACCAGCTGATTGACGGCCTGCGTGCTTCAGAGGGACAGTCATGAACGCCGAACAGATCCTTTCGCAGTTCCGCGCCAACGGCGTGCAGACCTGCTTTCACGGCCGCCACATCAATCCCCAGATCTACGCCGACCTCAATGGCGGCAACTGGTCGCTGAAGGACTACGTGGCGCGCGGCGGGTACCAGGCCTTGCGCAAGGTGCTGGGAAAAGATGGCGCCGAGCCAGCCGGTGACCCACCGGTGGTGGGCATGACGCAAGACCAGGTGATTGCTACGCTGAAGGAATCGGCACTGCGCGGCCGCGGCGGTGCGGGTTTCCCCACCGGCTTGAAGTGGAGCTTCATGCCGCGCCAGTTCCCGGGCCAGAAGTATCTGGTGTGCAACTCCGATGAAGGCGAGCCGGGGACCTGCAAGGACCGCGACATCCTCATGTACAACCCGCACATCGTGATCGAAGGCATGGCCATTGCCGCCTTCGCCATGGGCATCAGCGTGGGCTACAACTACATCCACGGCGAGATCTTCGAGGCCTACGACCGCTTTGAAGCCGCGCTGGAGGAAGCCCGCGCCGCCGGTTTGCTGGGCGACAACATCCTGGACAGCGGCTTCAGCTTCCAGCTGCACGCATTTCACGGCTTCGGCGCCTACATCTGTGGCGAAGAAACCGCCCTGCTCGAATCGCTCGAAGGCAAGAAAGGCCAGCCCCGTTTCAAACCACCGTTCCCGGCCAGCTTCGGCCTTTACGGCAAGCCCACCACGATCAACAACACCGAGACTTTCGCGGCGGTGCCCTGGATCATCCGCAACGGGGGCACAGCGTATCTCGCCTGCGGCAAGCCCAACAACGGCGGCACCAAGATCTTCTCGGTGAGCGGTGATGTGGAGATGCCGGGCAACTACGAGGTGCCCATGGGCACGCCGTTCAGCAAATTGCTTGAACTCGCCGGTGGCGTGCGCAAGGGTCGCACGCTCAAGGCTGTGATCCCTGGCGGCTCGTCGTCGCCGGTGCTGCCCGCGTCCATCATGATGGACTGCACCATGGACTACGACTCGATCGCCAAGGCAGGCTCCATGCTCGGCTCGGGCGCGGTGATTGTCATGGACGACAGCCGTTGCATGGTCGAGTCGCTCAAGCGCCTGTCCTATTTCTACATGCACGAATCGTGCGGCCAGTGCACGCCCTGCCGAGAAGGCACGGGCTGGCTCTGGCGCATGGTCAGCCGCATCGACGAGGGCGAAGGCCGCCCCGCCGACATGGCGCTGCTGGACAACGTGGCCGAGAACATCATGGGCCGCACCATTTGCGCCCTGGGCGATGCAGCGGCCATGCCGGTGCGCGCCATGATCAAACACTTCCGGCACGAGTTCGAGGCCAAGATCGCCTCGGCCAACGCTCCGGCCGCCTGAAGACAAAAACACCATGATCGAAATCGAACTCGACGGCAAGAAGGTGGAAGTGCCCCCGGGCAGCATGGTCATGCATGCGGCCGAGAAGGCCGGCACCTACATTCCGCATTTCTGCTATCACAAGAAACTGTCCATTGCGGCCAACTGCCGAATGTGCCTGGTCGATGTGGAGAAGGCGCCCAAGCCCATGCCCGCCTGCGCCACGCCGGTCACGCAGGGCATGATCGTTCGCACCAAGAGCGACAAGGCCATCAAGGCCCAGCAGTCGGTGATGGAGTTCCTGCTCATCAACCACCCGCTGGACTGCCCCATCTGCGACCAGGGCGGTGAATGCCAGCTGCAGGATCTGGCCGTGGGCTATGGCAGTTCCGGCTCGCGCTACGAAGAAGAAAAGCGCGTCGTGTTCCACAAGGATGTGGGCCCGCTGATCTCCATGCAGGAGATGAGCCGTTGCATTCATTGCACCCGCTGCGTGCGCTTTGGCCAGGAAGTGGCCGGCGTGATGGAGCTCGGCATGATCCACCGCGGTGAACACGCCGAGATCACCACGGTGCTGGGCGACACGGTCGACTCCGAGCTCTCGGGCAACATGATCGACATCTGCCCGGTCGGCGCCCTCACCAGCAAACCGTTCCGCTACAGCGCCCGCACCTGGGAACTCTCGCGCCGCAAGAGCGTGAGCCCGCACGATTCCACCGGTGCCAACCTGATCGTTCAGGTGAAGAACCACAAGGTCATGCGCGTGGTGCCGCTCGAAAACGAAGCCGTCAACGAATGCTGGATCGCCGACCGCGACCGCTTTTCGTACGAAGCCGTCAACAGCGAAGACCGCCTCACCGCGCCCATGCTCAAGCAGGGGGGTGAATGGAAGACAGTTGATTGGCAGGCCGCGCTGGAGTACGTGGCCAATGGGTTGAAGCAGGTCAAGGCCGAACACGGCGCCGCTGCCATCGGGTTGCTCGCCAGCCCGCACAGCACGCTGGAAGAGCTGGCATTGGCTGGCGCTCTGGTGCGCGGCATGGGTAGCCAGAACATCGACAGCCGCTTGCGTCATGCCGACTTCTCCAACGCGGCCCCTTCGGGCGCGGCGCGCTGGCTTGGTTTGCCTGTGGCATCACTCTCCAACCTCCAGCGCGTGCTGGTGGTGGGCTCCAACCTGCGCAAGGACCACCCGTTGTTCGCGCAGCGCATCCGTCAGGCACAGCGCAAAGGTGCTCAGGTCAACGTGCTCAACGCAGTGGCTCAAGATTGGGCCATGCCTCTGAAGAACGTGGTGCTCGCCGACAGCAGCGTCTGGGTGTCGGCGCTGGCCGGCATTGCGTCTGCCATCGCCTCCGAAACCGGTGCGAGCGCACCGGTGAACGCCGACGTGACCGACGCACACCGGGCCGTGGCCAAGTCGCTGTTGGGTGGTGAGCACAAGGCCATCCTGCTTGGCAACGCCGCCGCACACCACGAAAAAGCCGCCAGCGTGCTCTCGCTGGCCAACTGGATCGCTCAGCAGACCGGGGCCTCCGTGGGCTATCTCAGCGAATCCGCCAACACCGTGGGCGCGCAGCTCGTGGGCGCGGTGCCGGGGCAGGGCGGTTTGAACGCTGGCCAGATGCTGGGTGGCGCGCTCAAGGCGCTGGTTCTGCTCAACACCGAGCCCGAGCACGACAGCGCAGCCGGTGTCGAAGGCCTGGCGCCGGCCGGCATGGTCGTCACGCTCAGCCCGTTCAAAACCAATCTCGACATCAGCGACGTGCTGCTGCCGATAGCCCCCTTCACTGAAACCTCGGGCTCTTTCGTGAACGCAGAGGGCCGACTGCAGAGTTTCCACGCCGTTGTTCGCCCGCTGGGTGAAACGCGCCCAGCCTGGAAAGTGATCCGCGTGCTGGGCAACCTGCTCGGCTTGGCTGGCTTTGATGCCGATTCGTCGCAGGCCGTGCTGGCCAGCGCGCTGCCTGGCGTGGCCAGCGGTGCGGTGGTGGATGCCGCACGCCTGAACAACGCCAGCACCGCAGTGATCGACACCGCACCCGCCAGTGCCGAGCCCTGCGTGCCCAGCATCTACCAGCTTGATGGCCTCGTGCGCCGCGCTCCCGCGCTGCAACTGACAGCCGACGCCCGCGCAGCCTTGATCGCTGACGAGGTGCTTGCATGATCGACGCGATGTACAACGGTGGCCTGGGTTTGATAGCCGCCCCCTGGTGGACCACGGCTGCTTGGCCCGTCATCTGGAACCTGATCAAGATCGTGGCCGTGCTGGCGCCCTTGATGGGCGCGGTGGCCTACCTCACGCTGTGGGAGCGCAAGCTGCTGGGCTGGATCCAGGTGCGCCACGGACCCAACCGCGTCGGCCCCTTCGGTTTGCTGCAGCCGATTGCCGATGCGCTCAAGCTGCTGACCAAGGAGTTGATCCGCCCGAGTGCCGCGAGCAACGGTCTTTTCCGCCTGGGCCCCATCATGGCCATCATGCCGGCGTTGGCTGCGTGGGTGGCGGTGCCCTTCGGTCCCGAGGCGGTGCTGGCCAATGTGAACGCGGGTCTGCTGGTGATCCTGGCCATCACCTCGATTGAGGTCTATGGCGTGATCATCGCGGGCTGGGCTTCGAACTCGAAATACGCCTTCCTCGGTGCGTTGCGCGCCTCGGCCCAGATGGTGAGCTACGAGATCGCCATCGGCTTCTGTTTCCTGGTTGTGGTGATGACGGCGGGCAGCCTGAACCTGGTCGACATCGTGAACTCGCAAGCGCGCGGGATGGCTGCCTCGCAGGGCCTCAATTTCCTGTCGTGGAACTGGCTGCCGCTGCTGCCGATCTTTTTCGTCTACCTGATCTCGGGCGTGGCCGAAACCAACCGCCACCCCTTCGACGTGGTCGAGGGCGAGGCCGAGATCGTGGCCGGTCACATGGTCGAGTACTCGGGCATGGGCTTTGCCATCTTCTTCCTGGCCGAGTACGCCAGCATGTGGCTGATCTCGGTGCTGGCGGTGCTGATGTTCCTGGGCGGCTGGTTGCCGCCCATCGACAGCGCGCTGTTCAACTGGATCCCCGGCTGGATCTGGCTGGGCCTGAAAACCTTCCTCGTGGTGTCCATGTTCATCTGGATCCGCGCCACCTTCCCGCGCTTCCGCTACGACCAGATCATGCGTCTGGGCTGGAAGATCTTCATTCCCGTCACGCTCATCTACCTGCTGCTCGTCGGCGGCCTGATGCAGACGTCGTGGAACCTCTGGAAATAAGAGGGCGATTGACCATGTTCACCATCACCGCCAACCCTGTCGCATCCCCTGCGGTCGTGGCACCGTTTTCCTTCCGCGACTTCCTCAACAGCTTCCTGCTGGTGGAATTGTTCAAGGGCATGGCCCTGACCGGTCGTTACGCCTTCAAGCGCAAGATCACGGTGCAGTTTCCGGAAGAAAAGACGCCGCTGTCTCCACGATTCCGTGGCCTGCACGCCCTGCGCCGCTACGAGAACGGCGAAGAGCGCTGCATCGCCTGCAAGCTGTGCGAAGCGGTGTGCCCGGCCATGGCCATCACCATCGAGTCCGACGTGCGCGACGACGGTTCACGCCGCACGACGCGTTACGACATCGACCTGACCAAGTGCATCTTCTGCGGCTTCTGCGAAGAGAGCTGCCCGGTCGACTCCATCGTCGAGACGCACATCTTTGAATACCACGGCGAGAAGCGCGGTGACCTGTACTTCACCAAAGAGATGTTGCTGGCCGTGGGCGACCGCTACGAGACCGAGATTGCCGCTGCCCGGGCCGCCGACGCCCCTTACCGCTGATCCGATCTGAAGCCGGACCTGCCCGGAACAGACGACACAAGAACAACGCCATGGATTACCAGACCGGCTTTTTTTATCTCTTTGCCGCGGTGCTGCTGTTCGCAGCCTTCCGCGTCATCACCGCGCGCAATCCCGTGCACGCGGTGTTGTTCCTGATGCTGGCCTTTTCGCAGGCGTCTGCGTTGTGGTTGCTGCTGAAGGCGGAGTTCCTCGGCATCACGCTGGTGCTGGTGTACCTGGGCGCGGTGATGGTTCTGTTCCTGTTCGTCGTGATGATGCTCGACATCAACATGGATGGTGTGCGCAAGGGTTTCTGGAAACACTTTCCGCTCGCTGCAATCCTTGGCGGGTTTGTGGCGGCGGAACTCATTGCCGTGCTGTTTGTTGGCTTCCCGCGTCTGGCGGCCAACCCCGATGCGGTGAACACCGGCATCAATGCGGCCAACTATTCCAACACGCGCGAACTCGGCCTGCTGCTCTACACCGAGTACCTTTACCCGGTTGAAGTGGCCGCCGTCATCCTGCTGGTGGCCATGATTGCGGCCATCGCGCTCACCCTGCGCCAGCGCAAGGACAGCAAAGCCATCAACCCTGGCCTGCAAGTGCATGTGCGCGCCAGCGACCGCCTGGTGGTGCTGCCGATGAACGCAACGCAGAAAGCCGCACCCGCCGTGGAAGCGGTGACCGCCGAGGAGGGCAAACCATCATGAACGTGACCCTGGGCCATTTTCTCGCTGTCGGTGCGATCCTGTTCGCGCTGTCGGTCGTCGGCATTTTTCTCAACCGCAAGAACCTGATCGTGCTGCTCATGGCCATTGAGCTCATGCTGCTGGCGGTCAACATGAACTTCGTGGCCTTCTCGCACTACCTGGGCGACATGCACGGCCAGGTGTTCGTGTTCTTCATCCTGACCGTGGCTGCTGCCGAATCGGCGATCGGCCTGGCCATCCTCGTGCTGCTGTTCCGCAACAAGAATTCGATCAGCGTCGAAGAGCTCAACACGCTCAAGGGCTGAGCATCAGCCGCAAGACAAGAACACCATGAGCACCACCCTCTCTGCCAGCACCCTGCTCGCCGTTCCCATGGCGCCGCTGATCGGCGCGGCCCTGGCCGGCGTCCTGGGCACCACCTTCGGCGGCAACGTCATCGGCCGCCGCGCCTCGCACACGCTCACCATCCTGGGCGTGTTGGTCGCCTTCATCCTCTCGGCCATGACGCTCAAGAGCGTGGCCATCGACGGCGCCCGCTTCAACGAGACCCTTTACACCTGGATGGTGGTCGGTGGTCTGAAGATGGAGATCGGCTTCCTGGTCGACGGCCTCACCGCCATGATGATGGTGGTCGTCACCTTCGTCTCGCTCATGGTGCACCTCTACACCATCGGCTACATGGAAGAAGACGCCGGCTACAACCGCTTCTTCGCCTACATCTCGCTGTTCACCTTCTCCATGCTCATGCTGGTCATGAGCAACAACCTGCTGCAGCTGTTTTTCGGCTGGGAAGCCGTGGGCCTGGTGTCGTATCTGCTGATCGGCTTCTGGTTCAACAAGCCCACGGCCATCTTCGCCAACATGAAGGCCTTCCTGGTCAACCGCGTGGGCGATTTCGGCTTCATCCTGGGCATCGGCCTGATCGTGGCCTACGCCGGCACGCTGAACTACACCGAGGTGTTTGCAAAGGCACCGCAGCTTGGCACCCTGGGCTTCCCAGGCACCGACTGG
>JBKBWW010000103.1:0-12639 GCA_046314475.1 Hydrogenophaga sp. | reverse complement strand
CGGTATCGTCTTTGGTGGTGAAACACCTGCTGCCACGATCGAACTCGATCACAACGCCCTGTGGCACGCCCTCAAGAAGGAAGCGTTCCACTCCTCCATCCTCGAGATGGACGTGGCCGGCACGGTACAAAAAGTGCTGCTGCGCGATGTGCAGTACCACCCGTACAAGCCGCTCGTGCTGCACGTGGACTTCCAGCGTGTGAACGACAAGACCCGCCTGCACAAGAAGGTACCGCTGCACTTCATCAACGAAGAAAACGCGCCCGCGGTCAAGACCGACAAGTGCTTGATCAACCACGTGATGACCGAGATCGAAATCGAGTGCCTGGCCACCCAGCTGCCCGAGCACATCACGGTTGACCTCGGCGAAGTCGTCAAGGGCGGCACGGTTCACACCGGCGACATCAAGCTGCCCAAGGGCATCAAGCTCGTGATGCACGGCCGCAAGAACCTGACCATCGCCACCGTGGTAGAGCCGGTTGAAGACGTGGTGGTGGCCGTTGTGGCCGCACCTGTCGACGACAAAAAAGGCGCCAAGGGCAAAAAGAAGTAATCCGTCTTCGGACCGATGACTGCCTTGAAACGGCCCGCCTTGGCGGGCCGTTTTGCTTTCAGGATCCCTGACCTGCCGATAATCCGACCCATGATCAAACTCATCGCCGGCCTGGGCAATCCGGGCCCGGACTACGAACACACACGCCACAACGCCGGCTTCTGGTGGGTGGACGAGGCCGCACGCCTGCTCAAGACATCGCTGCAGATGGAGCGGGGGCACTTCGGCCTGGTGGCGCGCGCCAATGTGGCGGGCCAAAGCGTCTGGCTGGTGGAGCCACAGACTTTCATGAATCTCTCGGGCAAGTCGGTGGCGTCGGTCGCGCGATTCTTCAAGATCGCGCCTGAAGAGGTGCTGGTGGTGCACGACGAACTGGACCTGCCGCCGGGAGAAGTAAAGCTCAAGAAAGGCGGCGGTCACGCCGGCCACAACGGCCTGCGCGACATCCATGCCCAACTGGGCAGCCCCGACTACTGGCGCCTGCGCGTGGGCATCGGCCATCCGGGCAACAAGAACGAAGTGGCCAACTGGGTGTTGAAAAAGCCTTCACCCGATGACCGCATTGCCATTGCCCAGGCGCTGGATCGCAGCCTCAAGGCCTTGCCGCATTTGATCGCCGGGGAGATGGACAAGGCCACCGCCCTCATCCACACCAGCAAACCACCGCGGCCCAAACCACCGCGCCCACCCAAGACCGATCAGCTGCCCGCTGAAGGGGTGGAGGGTGAAGTCACGTCACCCGCAGCCGACAAAGGCTGACCCGCTTTCTGCAAACGCCGGTATTTCTGCCAGAGCGTTTCGCGCGATTCGATGTGGTCCGGGTGGATGGGAATGCAGCTCACCGGGCAGACCTGCACACACTGCGGCTCGTCAAAATGGCCCACGCACTCGGTGCAGCGGGACGGGTCGATCTCGTAGATCTCTTCGCCCATGTAGATGGCCTGGTTCGGGCACTCGGGCTCGCACACATCGCAGTTGATGCATTCGTCGGTGATGAGCAGCGCCATGGCGATCGATCCCCGTTCAGGCCTGCAGCGGAGCCGGCTTGAGGTTCGCGCCCACATTGGCGTTCACCATCTGCGACACATCCCCGCCCAGTTGCGAAATCTCGCGCACCAGCGTGCTGGAGATGCATTGCAGCTCAGCCTGCGGCAACAGGAACACCGTCTCCACCGCCGGATTGAGCTTGCGGTTCATCGCCGCCATCTGGGCTTCGTAGTCGAAGTCGGTCAGGTTGCGGATGCCGCGCACCACAGCACAAGCGGCCTGCTCGCGGCAGAAATCCATGATGAGGCCATCGAACGGCAGCACGCGCACCGCGCCGGGCATGTTGTATGCGGCTTCGGCGGCCATGTCCAGGCGCTGCTGCAATGAAAAACGGGTCTTTTTGTGGTGGGCGATTGCCACCGCGATGATGACTTCATCGAACAGCAGCGCAGCGCGGCGCGCCACATCTTCGTGACCCAGCGTGAGCGGGTCGAATGTGCCGCTGTAGACCGCGACGCGGGGCGATTTTGAGGACGGGGACAGGTCGGAAGGCATGACTGGAATTATGCGCGCGGGGCTGTCAGCGTCCGCTCACTGCGCGGGCAATGGCCGCAACAGGTGAAAGGCCACCGCGCCCGCCTTGCCCTGGCGGTGCACCTGCAGGCCCAGCGTCGCCAGTTCATCATCGAGCCAGGGGCGCGGTGCTTCCAGGTAAACGAGGCCTTCCGCGCTGATGGCCTGGCGCGCAGCGGCCAGCGCGGAGAGCACCAGGGTTTCGTTCTGCGCATCGGCAAACGGCGGGTCGAGGAACACCACGTCAAAGCCCTGCCCTGCGCGCTGGCGCAACGCGGCCACCCCGTCACCGCGCTCCACGCGCACGGCGGTGGCCTTGAGCTTGGTCACGGTGCGGCTGAGGTTGGCGAGCAAGGCGCTGTCCTGCTCGACCAGCACCACCTCCACCGCGCCGCGTGAGGCGGCTTCCAGGCCCAGCGCGCCGGTGCCGGCAAAGGCGTCCACGCAGCGCAGACCGGTGAGGTCCTGGCCCAGCCAGTTGAACAAGGTTTCGCGCACGCGCGAGGGTGTGGGACGCAGGCCGGGGCGATCGGCCACGGGCAGCAGCGTGCGTTTCCAGAGGCCGCCGATGATGCGGATTTCGTGCGGAGCGCTGGCTGCGGCGCGCGCTGCGGAAACGGGAGGTTTTTTCATGCAGCCGAGCTTACGCGACCCGAACGCGCATCGCGTTCAGGGCTGGGCTCCCACCACCACGGTCACCATGCGGTCCGGCTGCAACACGCGGGAGAAGGAACGCCGGATGTCGGCCACGCTCACACGTTCAATCTGCTGCGTCCAGGTGTCCAGATAATCCAGCGGCAGGCCGCTCCAGCCGATGTTGGCCACGTTGTCGAGCAGCTTGCGGTTGCTGTCGATGCGCAGCGAAAAGCCGTTCACCAGAAACGCCTTGGCCGCCTTGAGTTCTTCCTCGGTGGGGCCCTGCTCCACAAACTGCTTCACCACGTTGCGCGACACCTCCACGGCTTGGGCGGCTTGGTCGGGGCGCGTGGTCAGGCCGATCTGGAAGGCCCCGGCGTGGCGGCCGGGCGAAAAGTAGCTGAAGACGCTGTAGCTCAGGCCTCGTTTCTCGCGCACCTCGGTGGTCAGCCGCGAGACAAAACCACCGCCGCCCAGGATGTAGTTGCCCACGAAGAGCGGAAAGAAATCGGGGTCGTTGCGCGCGATGCCGGGCTGGCCGATCGACACCTGGGCCTGCGCGGCGGCGAACGGCAGACGTTCGTCGACCGCGCGCTCCAGCGCCTGCACCTGCGGCACCGCCGGCAGCGGCTCGCAGCCGTGCGATGCCAGCGGCGCCATGAACCGGCCGACGATGACGTCGGCCTGCGCGCGGTCGATCGCGCCCACCAGCGTCACCTGCGCGCGGCAGGTCACCACGTGGCGGCGGTAGAAGGCCTGCATGTCGGCCACTGTGATCGCATTGAAGGTGGCTGCGTCGGGCTGATAACCGTAGGGGTGATTGCCGTAGACCGCGCGCGCAAACGCGCGACCGGCCTGCGTGCCCGGTCGGTTCTCGGCCTCTTTCAGCGCGGCGAGCGTGCGCTCGCGGTCGCGTTGCCACACGGCTTGTGGCCAGGCGGGTGCTGCGATCTGGCGCGTTGCCAGGGCCAGAGCGCGCTGCAGCAGGTCGGGCTCGGTGAGGGTTCGCAGCGACAGGCTGAAGCGGTCGGTACCAGCCTGAGCGCCAAACTGCGCACCCAGGTCCACCCAGGCTTCGCTGAGCTGGTTCTCGTCCAGCGCGGGCAGACCCGCTTGTGCCAACACGCCACCCGATAGCAAACCCGCCGTCGCGCCGGCCAGACCGGCCTGGGCCGCCGGGTCGCGCCGGCTGCCACCGTCGAAGTCGATCTGCACGTCCAGCATGGGGATGGACGGGCTGGCCACGAGGTACACGCGCGCGCCGCTGGCGTGGGTCCAGTGTTCGATGGGAATGGCCGCCTGCGCGGTGTTGAACACGCCAGCGAGCAAGAGCGACAACACGGCGGCCGTGCGGGCGGACGGTTTCAGGACGGTGTTCATTTCGAGTTTCCCTGGGGCACCAGCACCGCGGTGGTGAGCTGTTGATCAGAAAAATAGCGCTGTGCCACCGACTGCACTTGCGCAGCAGTGACCACGCGCAACCGGCTCATGAGGCGCTCGCCGGTGTGGATGTCCAGACCATTGGCCCAGTAGCTGCCGAGTTCCTGCGCCTGGTTGAACACCGAGTCGAGCTTGTAGACCTCACCCGCCGTCCACTGCGTCTTGACGCGGCGCAGCTCGGCTTCGCTGATGCCCTCGCGCGCGATGCGATCGACTTCGGATTTCAGCGCTGCCGCGGCCATCTCGGGCGTCACGCCACGGGCCGGCACCGCGCTCAGCGAAAAGAGCTGCGGGCCGCGACCCATGAGGCCATAAGAGGCGCCTGCGCTGTCGGCAATGCGTTTGCCCCCGGTGCCCTGGCCCTGCACCAAGGCGCGGTCCAGCCGTGCACCGGCGTAGCCGTCAAGCACGGCCGAGAGCACCGTCAAGGCCAGCGCGTCCTGGCTGGCCGCGTCGTCCTCTGCGCCGCCGCTCCAGCGCGGCACCTTGTAGCTCAGCGCCACCAACGACTGGTCGGCCACAGCGCGAAACTCCATGCGGCGTGGACCCGACTGCGATGGTTCCTCACGCGGCTTGCGCGCCGGCACGGCGCGGGCGGGAATGGGGCCGAAATACTTTTCAGCCAGCGCCCGGGTTTGCTGCACATCCACATCGCCTGCGATCACCACAGCGGCGTTGGCCGGGACATACCAGCGCTGGTGAAATTCGCGCGCGTCGTTGGGCGTCATGGCCTCGATGTCGCTCATCCAGCCGATGATGGGACGGCGGTACGGGCTGGCCTGGTAAACCATGGCGTTCATGGCTTCGAACATGCGCGCGCGCGGCGACTCTTCGGTGCGCTGGCGGCGTTCCTCCTTCACCACTTCGATCTCGCGCTTGAACTCGTCGTCGCTCCACTGGTTGCGTGCGAAACGATCGGCTTCAAGCTTCATCACCGCCTCCAGCGCCTGGGCCGGCACCTGCTGGTGGTAAGCCGTGGCGTCGCGGCTGGTGAAGGCGTTGTCGCGCCCGCCCAGGGCGGCGATGCGGCGCGAGAACTCGCCCGGTTTTAGGTCGGGCGTGCCCTTGAACATCATGTGTTCGAGCACATGGGCCACACCCGAGGTGCCGTCCACCTCGTCGATGGAGCCCACCCGCACCCACAGCATGTGGGCCACGGTGGGGGCTCGCCGGTCGGGCCGCACGATCAGCGTCATGCCGTTGGACAGCGTGAAACTCTGGGCCACCGGGGTGGCCGAAGGCGGGCTTGGAGACTGTGCTGACGACCCGAAGGCCGCGAAAGCCAGTGCGATGGACAGTGCGGCGTGGCGCCCGTCCGGCAGGTTCAGAGTGCGTTTCATAGAATGCAATGGATTCTAGAGATGGACAAATGTTCTCGTTCTTTCGCAAAAAAGCCCCCACCGAGCCCTCACCGGCCACCCCAGCTGCCCCACCGGCAGTCCCATCCGTCGAACTGGCCCCTGCGCCACCCGCCGCAGCGCCCGTGCGCCAGGGCTGGCTGGACAAGCTCAAGAACGGCCTGCGCAAGACCGGATCGAGCATCGCCACGGTCTTCACCGGCACGCAGATCGATGACGCCCTGTACGAAGAGCTCGAAGCCGCGCTGCTGATGGCCGACACCGGCGTGAAGGCGACCACCCATTTGCTGGCCGACCTGAAACGCCGGGTGAAAGAGAGCAAGACCACCGACCCAGCCGCCGTCAAAGGCCTGCTCGCCGATGCGATCACCGAGCTGTTGATGCCGCTGCAGAAGCCGCTGGTCATCGGCGAGCACAAACCCACGGTGATCATGGTGGCCGGCGTCAACGGCGCAGGCAAGACCACCTCCATCGGCAAGCTCACGCGGCATCTCGCGCAAGGCGGCGCCACCGTGCTGCTGGCGGCGGCCGATACCTTCCGCGCGGCTGCACGCGAACAACTCGCGGTGTGGGCCGACCGGAACACGGTGGAGATCATCACGCAGCAAGGCGGCGACCCGGCCGCGGTGAGTTTCGACGCGGTGACCGCCGGGCGCGCGCGCGGGCGCGACGTGGTGCTGGTGGACACCGCCGGGCGGCTGCCGACCCAGCTGCACCTGATGGAAGAGCTGCGCAAGATCAAACGGGTGGTGCAGAAGGCAGATCCGTCATCACCGCACGAAGTCTTGCTGGTGATCGACGGCAACACCGGCCAGAACGCCTTGATGCAGGTGAAGGCCTTCGACGAGACCCTGGGTCTCACGGGTCTGATCATCACCAAGCTCGACGGCACGGCCAAGGGTGGTGTGATCTGCGCGATCGCGCGCGAGAAGCCGGTGCCGATCTATTTCATCGGCGTGGGTGAAAAGCTGGAAGACCTGGAAACCTTCAACGCGCGCGAGTTTGCGCAGGCGCTGCTGTCCTGAGCGCTCAGTTCTCGTTGTCGGAGTAGTTGCGCCACTGGCCCATGGCGTTTCGCATGGTCAGCAACTGGCGCTCAAAACGCGGGCAGGCCTGGCACATGGCCATGTGAAGCCGCAGCGCCAGACGCTCCACCAGCGGCAGGGCGCGGTCTTCGCGGGCGATGAGCAGCGCGGAAACCTCCTTGCAGGTGCGGCGCAGCGGGTAAATCGGCTTCATGGCGTGTTGGGGCGGGCAAACCAGTTGAGTTCAAGACATTCTCTCAAGCGCAGCCGGGCACGGTGCAGTTGAACGTAGAGGTTCGTCGGAGTCAGCGACAGTTCCTTACAGATCTCCTCGCTGGAGAGCTCCAGCCATTCGCGCATCAGGAACAGGCGCCCCTGCACCGCGGGCAGTTTGTCGGTGCAGGCTTCCAGCACCTCGAAGAACTGGCGGCTGTTGAGTTCCTGCTCCGGGTTGCCCCACTCGGCGGGCTTCTCGGCAAAGTGTCCGTCGGTTTTGAAAGCCATGTGCTCGAGCGGGTCGGTGCCTTCGTCGTCGTTGCCGCTGAACAGACACACCTCGCGGCTGTTCTGCCGAATCGCATCAATGATCTTGTGTTTGAGGATGCCGACCAGCCAGGTCTTGAGCTGGGAACGCTGCTCGAAGCTCTGAGGACGCGAGATCGCGGCCAGCATGGTGTCGGACACCGCGTCTTCGGCCCAGGCATCGTTGCGCAGCTGCAGACGCGCGAATTTGAGCAAATACACACGCAAATCCGCGACTTGTTGCTCGAACGACGGGGGCGGGGCTTGCGACATGGGGGCTGAGTGTAATGAAACGGCTGGCAGGCCGACTGAAGACCACCCAGGAGGTTCCCATGTCACTGTTACCCGCCCATTTCAAAGCACCGCTCACCGCATTGGCCATCGCCACTGCCCTCTTTGCGCCAGCCGCAGGGGCGCAGACCCCCGCCACCGCCACGCCCCAGCAGTTGCGCGGCAACACGCTCGATGGCAAAGCCTTCGATCTGCAGTCGCTGCGCGGCAAGGTGGTGATGGTGGTGTTCTGGTCCACCGACTGCGCGGTCTGCCGCGACAAGATGCCCGAGCTGCGCGCCAACGTGAAAGGCTGGATGGGCCAGCCCTTCGAGCTGGTGAGCGTGAGCACCGACCGCCAGCGCAGCAACGCCGTGGGTTACCAGCAGCTGGTCAACGCTACTGTGCCGAGCAACCAGCGCTTCACCACGCTGTGGACCGGTGAACCCCAGTACCGCGACTCCTTCGGCCCCACCGGTCAGTTGCCTGCAGCCTTCCTGCTCGACAAGACCGGCCGCCTCGTGGAGCAGTACCACGGGCGCATTCCGCCAGAGGCGTGGGACCGCATCGCCGACCTGCTCTGAAAAAAATCTTCCAGGCGGCGTAAGAAAGCCTCCCACCGCCAGACCAATCCCCAACCCGCTGACGTTGTGGCCGAAACCTCGCACGCAGCAGTGGGTTGTTCTTCAACCTGTCCCACCTTTCAGGAGCTTCCCATGAACCAACGCACCATGATTGCCACCGCCGCCACCTCGCTGATGTCGCTGGCCCTGCTCTCCTCGCCCGCCTTTGCACAAACCGCCGCCAAGGAGAAATGCTTCGGCATCGCAAAGGCCGGCCAGAACGATTGCGCCAACATCGCCGGCACCCATTCGTGCGCCGGCCAGGCCAAGGTCGACAACGACAAGGGCGAGTGGAAATACGTGCCCGCCGGCACCTGCAAGCAGATGGGTGGCGTTGGTCTGGACCAGGCCAAGATGGACATGAAGAAGTCCTGATCGCCGCTTTTCTTTCAAGGCCAACGCCATGACCGCCGCCGACCCACACCTGCAGACCCACGAGGTCGCACCCGTGGGCATCGGCTGGCGGCACCCCCATCACGCCGAGCTGCTGCAGCGGCAGCCGGCCCTGGACTTCGTCGAAGTCCATTCCGAAAATTTCTTTGCTCCCGGCGGTGCCGCGCGTGCGGTGCTGCGCCAGGGGCGAGAACACTACCCCGTGAGCCTGCACGGCGTGGGCCTGTCGCTGGGCTCGGCCTGCGGCATCGACACGGCCCACCTCGACCAGCTCGCGGCCCTGGTGGCCGAGATCGAGCCGGTGCGCGTGAGCGACCACGCCTGTTTTGCGCGCGGCAGCCTGTCGTCCCGACCCGCACACGCGGTGCACGCCGCCGACCTGCTGCCCACCCCCTTCACCCGCGAAGCGCTGGACGCGATGTGCGCCAACGTGCAGCGTGTGCAGGACCGCCTTCGCCGCCCGATCGCGGTGGAAAACCTGTCGGCCTATGTGCGCTTTCAGGCCAACGAACTGGACGAGTCCGAGTTTCTCAACACACTCGCGCATCGCACAGGCTGCCACCTGCTGGTGGACGTGAACAACATCTTCGTCAACGCGCTCAACGACCGGCTGATGGGCAGCACGGTCGACCCGCTGCTGCAGTGCTGCCAATGGCTCGACGCCATCAACCCGAAGACCGTGGCCGAGCTGCACCTGGCCGGTCATGTGGACTGCGGCGACATCGTGATCGACGACCACGGCAGCCGCGTGGCGCCCCCGGTGTGGACGCTGTACCAACACGCCCTGGAGCGCTTTGGCGCGGTGCCCACCTTGATCGAATGGGACACCGATGTGCCTGACCTGCAGGTGCTGCTCGACGAAGCGACCGTGGCACGCGAACACGCCAGCCGCGCGCTGGACACGGTGGCCGCATGAACACCTTGATGCTGCAGCAGCAAAGCCTGCTCGACGCGCTGTTTGCCCGCCCCGGCAGCCCACTGGTCACCAGCGCCGTGCTTCAACTGAACAGATGGATCGAGCCGCGCGCGTCCCGCGGCCTCATGGCCTACCAGGCCAACGGCCACGCACTTGCCGAGCGTTGTCTGCCAGCCGCCTACCCGGTGGTGGCGCAGCTCATCGGCCAGGACAGCGTCCACGCGCTGGCCCGTGACCTGTGGCACCGCCACCCGCCGGTGGACGGCGATCTCGCGCAATGGGGCGATGCCCTGCCCGACTTTCTGAGCGACAACGAACAACTCACCGACGTCCCCTACCTGGCCGATGTGGCGCGCGTGGAATGGGCCCTGCACCGCGCGGCCGGCGCACCGGATGCCGAGACCGATCTGCCCAGCTTCGCGCGCCTGTCCACCGAAGACCCTGAAGGCCTCACGCTGTGGCTCGCACCCGGCACGACCCTCATCACCAGCGCCTGGCCGGTGGTCAGCCTGGTGACGGCACACACCGAAAGTACCCCGAGCCTGGTCGAAGCCGGTCAGCGCGTGCGGGACCGCGTGAGCGAAACCGCCGTGGTCTGGCGCCAGGGCTTGCGACCTTGTGTGGCGGCGTGCCCGGCCAACGCGCTGGGCGTGATGTGCGCGCTGCTGACAGGTTCGGCCCTACCCGACGCGCTGGGTTTTGCAGGTCCCGATTTCGATTTTTCCAACTGGCTCACGCAATCCGTGCACAGCGGCCTGGTGATCGGCGTGACCAACGCGCTTCCCCAACCCCCACACCCCCAGGACACCCCATGACCCCACCCACCCTGCTGCAACGCGGCCACACGCTGTGGTCCGTCGTCACCCAAGTGCTCAACGCGGCGCAACCACTGGCCGCCCTCGCGGCCCGCATCTACCTCGCGCAGGTGTTTTTCCTCTCCGGCCTCACGAAGATCCGCGACTGGGACACCACGCTGCTGCTCTTCACCGAGGAATACAAGGTCCCCCTGCTCTCGCCGCAGCTCGCGGCCATCTCGGGTACAGCCGGTGAGCTGGTCTTGCCGGTGCTCCTGCTGACCGGGCTGGCGGGGCGTTTTTCGGCGCTGGGGCTGTCGGTGGTGAACGTGGTGGCGGTGGTCAGCCTGGCCGAGATCGCACCCGCCGCGCTGCAGCAGCACATCACCTGGGGCGTGTTGCTGGCCGCGCTGGCGGTGTACGGTGTGGGCAAGTGGTCGGTGGACTGCCTGTGGATCCAGCCCCGACTCAACCGCACGGCTGCACCGGGCATGGCCTTGAACTAAGCTGCGGCATCGAACTTGTTCTGCTGGAGACACCGCCTTGCCTCACCACCCCATCGCCCACCTGTCACGCCGCCACCTGCTGCTCGCCGCAGGCGCCGCCGCCCTGTCCCCCGCATGGGCCCAGTCCAACTGGTCCGCCATCGAACAAGCGGCGCGCGGCCAGACCGTGTTCTGGAACGCCTGGGCCGGCAGCGAGCAGACCAACGCCTACCTGCAGTGGGTGGCGCAGCAGGTGCAGGCCTCGTTCGGCGTGAAGTTGCAGCACGTGAAGATCACCGACACCGCCGACGTGGTCAAACGCGTGCGCGCGGAAAAGGCCGCGGGCCGCACGGCCGCCGAGGGCACGGTCGACCTCGTGTGGATCAACGGTGAAAACTTTGCGGCCATGAAGCGCGAAGGCCTGCTGTTCGGCCCGTACGCTGAAACGCTCCCCCACTTCAAGCTGGTCGACGTGGTCGGCAAGCCCACCACGCTGAACGACTTTTCCGTGCCCACCGACGGCATGGAATCGCCCTGGGGCATGGCGCAGTTCACCCTGTTTGCCGACAGCAAACGCCTGCCGCAGCCACCGCAAAGCATGCAGGCCTTGCTGGCGCTGGCCCGCGCCCAGCCCGGGCGCATCACCCACCCACGCCTTCCCGACTTTCACGGCACCACCTTCATCAAGCAGGCGCTGGTGGAGTTCGCACCCGACGCCAAGGCACTGGCACGGCCCGTGACCGACGCCGCCTTCGCCACGCAGACGGCCGCGCTCTGGCCGTTTCTGGACGCGCTGCGCCCGCACCTGTGGCGCGCCGGCAAACAATTCCCTCAGAACGCGGCTGCCGTGCGCCAGATGATGGCCGACGGCGAACTGCTGCTGGCCATCACCTTCAACCCCAACGAAGCCGCCAACGAAATCGCCGCCAAGCGCCTGCCCGCCACGGTGGTGAGCTGGCAGTTTGAAAAAGGCACCATCGGCAACACGCACTTCGTGGCGATTCCGTACAACGCGCGCAGCAAGCCCGGCGCGCAGGTGGTGGCCAACTTCCTGCTCTCGCCCGCCGCCCAGGCGCGCAAGGCCGACCTCAATCACTGGGGCGACCCGACCGTGCTCGACGTGGCCCGCCTCCCGGCCACCGACCGGGCGTTGTTCCAGACCGGTGACCTGCCTGGCCTGGTGGTCAAGGGCGCACCCACCCTGCCCGAGCCCCACGCGTCGTGGGTCGATCCGCTGGAGAAGGAGTGGGCGCGACGCTACGGCGTGTGAGCGCCTTGTCGCACCACGCCCCACTCCGCAAGCTGGGTGCATGCGCCCTGCTCGCGCTGGTTGCCGTGCCGGTGTTGTGGACCGCCTTTGAAGCGCTCAAGACCGGCAGCAGCGCAGCCGCCTGGCGCGCGCTCGCGCAAGACCCGGCGCTGGTCCAAGCCGCCCTGCTCACCCTGTGGACCGGCCTGGCCTCCACGCTGCTGGCCTGGTGGGGCGCGGCCGCGCTGCTGGCGCAGGGTTTTGTGCGCCAGCGCCTGGCGCGCCTGCTGCGCGGCCTGCCGCTGATGCTGGCAACGCCGCACGCCGCGCTGGCCATCGGATTTTTGTTTCTGCTCGCGCCCAGCGGCTGGCTGCTGCGCGCGCTCTCGCCCTGGCTCACCGGGTTCGAGAGCCCTCCGCCCTGGCCCACCACACAAGACCCCTGGGGCCTGGGCCTGATCGCCGCGCTGGTGATCAAGGAGATTCCGTTCTTGCTGTGGACCGCCGCCACCCAGCTGCAACGCGACGACGTGCGCCAGCGCTGGCGCGCCGAACATGCCCTCGCGCAAACCCTGGGCTACGCGCCACGCCGCGCGTTCTGGCTGGTGCTGTGGCCGCAGCTTGCCACGCGCTTGCGCTGGCCGCTGCTGGCGGTGCTGGCCTATGGGCTCACTGTTGTGGACATGGCCCTTGTCATCGGACCGGCCTCCCCGCCCACGCTGGCCGTTCTGGCCTGGCAGTGGCTGCAAGACGCCGACCTGGCCACCTATGCGCAGGGCGCGGCCGCCGGTGTGTTGCTCGCGCTGATGGTGCTG
>JBKBWW010000102.1:0-12694 GCA_046314475.1 Hydrogenophaga sp. | reverse complement strand
GGAGGTGACGACAACGATTTTGGTCATGGTGAAGGTCCTTCTGTTCGAAAAATAGGGGTTGGATCAGGCGCTGATGGCGCCGATCACCAGCTTGTCGCCGTCGGGTCCGGGCACCAGACGCACCTGCGCGGCCTTGCCTTGGATCGATTCGGGCAAGGCGACTTCGCTGGTGCGGTAAATGCCGGCAATGGAGATCAGCTCGGGCGCCATGCTCAGCGCAAAGATGCGGGCATCGGTGTTGCCGCGCGCGCCGGCAATGGCCTTGCCGCGCAGCGGTGCGTACACATGAATGTGCCCATCGGCGATGACTTCGGCACCCGGGTTGACCATGGCCATCACCACGAGATCGCGGCCACGTGCGTACACCTGCTGGCCGGAACGCAGCGGTTTGTCGATGACCAGCGCACCGGGAGCAGGCAGGGACGACATCGGCTGAACAGGCTCGGGCTCGGACACCATCTCGGTGGGCACGATCGCGGGTGCCGCGCGCTGCACCGACGCATCGGGCGCGTTCGTGAGGCCGGCGGCCAGGGCCAGGCGGGTCTGCTCGATGGTGCCACCGCGCACCGCCAGCGGCACGAGGCGGTACTGGCGCAGCAGCGTCTGCAAGGCGCCGAAATCGGGCAAGGCGTTGGCCTCGGCCACGTTCAGCGGGTGCAAGTCGATGACCAGCGGGTCGTTGTCGAAGAAATCGGGCATGTCGCCGAAGCGCTGGGTCAGCTCCTGCGCCAGGCGCTCCAGATCGGACGACTTGAGCATGAGAGCCACCAGGGGCAGGTGCGCGCTCTTGATTTCGAAGGTGGTGGGCGCGTTTCCTGCGAGGGCAACAGACATGGGCGAAACAGGCTCACAAAAAAGGCAGTCGACGCGGGCGGTGCGCGGCACCGGGGTCGGTCTTGAAGCGGCGCAGTTTAACAGCCGGGCCCAGGGTGGCCGGCAAGCGCTTGTGCCCAGGTGTCAGGGCATGTTTCCAGGCTTCGCTCAACAACCCTGTGTATATCTTTTGAACAAACCATGACTTATCCACAGGCTCGGCGCGTTTCGGGCAGTTGTCCTTTTTTCACATGAGCAGACCCGGGGTGCTCCACACAGACTTCAAACGGGTGCAAGTCCTTGATCAGAAAAGAGAAAGGGCGCTTGTCCACAACGGACAGCGCCCTCTACTACTACTGCTATCTTGAATTAAAAGAATCTATAAGAACAAGAAACACAGCAGGCAACCGGCTTGGGAGCCGATCAGACCGAGCCGCCCATGCGGTGGTGGCCGCCACCGTGGTGGTGGTTTTTGCCGTGGCCTTTCATGCCGGCGCGCTGAAAACCCTGCATCTGCTTGGCATCAAACACCTTTTGCTGCTCGGCGCTGAGTGCCGCATAGAAGCTTTTGATGGCGTCGTGGCGCTGGGTCATGCGGGCATCGCGTTCGGCCTTCATGGCCGCCATCTTGTCCAGCCGCTGAGGCGTGGTCAGCTTGGACCAGTCTTCGCGGGGACCTTGGCGCGCCGGGCGGGCTTCGGGTGCGGTGCGCGCCACGAAGGCGTTCCAGGCGGGTTCCTGTTGGGCAGTGATCTTCAGTTCGGCTTTCAGGGCCGCTTGGCGTTCGGCCATGTGTTTCTGCATGCGGGCCATGCGCTCGGCGCGTTTGGCGTCGCGCTGGCCTTCCTTGGCGCCTTCCTGGGCCTGTTGGGTGGTGGCCGGTGCTGCGGGAGCTGCCGTGGTGTTCTGGGCGATGGCGGTGGCCGAGAGGCCGGCAAAGGCGGCGGCCAGGGCGGCGGCCATCAGGGCGCGTTTGGGAATCGATGTCATGTTCACTCCTAGTGACCGTTGAGGAAGAGTCACCACAGCTTGGTCGGTGGGCTGTGGAACGGCTTCAGTCTCGTCGGGGGGTGTTTCTGCGCGGTGCGGACGATGTGGCGGGCTTGTAAAGTTTTGTGCCGCTTTTCGCTGAAGCGGCGTGTGGTTCTGCCGGGTGGGCGAGGTCGTCCAGGATCGGGCAGTCCGGCCGGCCGTCACCGGGGCAGATGTCCATCAGGCCACCCAGCGTGCGCTGCATGGCCTGCAGGGCTTCGATGCGCTGCGCGAGTTCGTCCAGGTGTTTTTGCGTGATGCGCTTGACGCTGGCGCTGCTGCGTTTGCGGTTGTGCCAGAGACTCACCAGCTCGGCAATGGCGTCCAGGCCAAAGCCCATGTCGCGCGATCGTCGGATGAAGCGCAGCGAATGCACGTCGGCCAGGCTGTACTGGCGGTAGTTGCTGTCGGTGCGCACCACATCACCGAGCAGACCCAGGGTTTCGTAGTGGCGCAGCATTTTGGGCGAGATGCCGCTGAGTTCTGCGGCTTTGCCGATGTTGACCGGCCAGGCGGTGAGCCGGTCGATGTCGATGTCTTTCATGGTGTTCAAGCCGCCACCTGATAGCCCTCTTCGCGAATGGCTTCTGCCACAGCGTCGCGGGACTGGGTGGTGTTCACTTCGACCCGGTTCTTCGAACGGTCAATGGTGACTTGCGCCTGGGGATCGACCAGCTTGATGGCGGTGGTCACGGCTTTTTCGCAATGGCCGCAGGTCATGCCCTGCACGGTGAAGATTTCGTTCATGGCGATTCCTTGAAATGAGTTGGAAAAATCCATTGTCATCCTTGACACGGTGTGAAGGTCAAGCGGTTGTCGGTGCTTGACCTTCCCATGGTGGTAAAGCCTATGCTGCGTTCATGAACACGATCACCACACCCGTTGCCTCCGCCCAGATCGATCTGGGCATTGGCGGCATGACCTGCGCCTCCTGCGTGCTTCGCGTGGAGAAGGCTTTGAAAAAACAACCTGGCGTCTCGGAAGCCACGGTGAACCTGGCCACCGAATCCGCGCGGGTGCTCATCACCGGTGGCGATGCACCGGAGGTATTGGCGCGCATCAGACGCGCGGTGCGCAACGCAGGCTACGAGCCGCGTTCGATGGAGGCCATGGACGAAGCCGCCGAGCGGCGCTGGATGGGTGTGCCGGTCGACTTCCTGCCGGTCTTGATCGGCATCGTGCTGTCGGCACCGCTGGTGTTGCCCATGGTGGGCGATCTGTTTGGAAAGCACTGGATGCTCTCGGCCTGGATGCAGTTCGTGTTGGCCACGCCGGTGCAATTTGTGCTGGGTGCGCGCTTTTACCGCGCGGGCTGGCACGCGCTCAAGGCGCGCACCGGCAACATGGAGCTGCTGGTGTCCATCGGCACCACGGCGGCCTGGGCCTTGTCCACCTGGTTGTGGTGGCGCTCGGAGCCGGGCGAGATGCTGCACCTGTACTTTGAAGCCTCGGCGGTGGTGATCACGCTGGTGCTGCTGGGCAAGTGGCTGGAAGCGCGCGCCAAGCGCCAGACCACCAGCGCCATCCGAGCCCTGCAGTCCTTGCGGCCTGAGCGCGCTCACTTGCTGCCTGACGGTGTGCGCCGCACCGAGATCACCGACGTGGCGGTGGACGAACTGTTGCCCGGTGATGTGGTGCGGGTTTTGCCAGGCGAGCGCTTCGCGGCCGACGGCACGGTGGTGCAGGGCAGCACGCAGGCCGATGAATCGATGCTCACGGGTGAGGCCATGCCGGTGCCCAAGAACGTGGGTGATGGCGTTACTGGCGGTTCGCTCAACGGCGAGGGTGCGGTGGAGGTGAAGGTGCGTGCCATCGGTGCGCAGAGCGTGCTCGCGCAGATCATTGCGCTGGTGCAGGACGCACAGGCTGGCAAGGCACCGGTGCAACGTCTGGTGGACCAGGTGGCGGCGGTGTTTGTGCCGGTGGTGCTCGGCATTGCGCTCGTCACGATGCTGGGCTGGCTGTGGACCGGTGCACCCCTGGAGGATGCGCTGATCCACGCGGTGGCGGTGCTGGTGATTGCTTGTCCATGTGCGCTGGGTCTGGCCACACCGGCCGCCATCATGGCGGGCACGGGCGTGGCGGCGAAGCACGGCATCCTGATCAAGGACGCGCAGGCGTTGGAAATCGCGCACAAGGTGGACACCGTGGCCTTTGACAAGACGGGCACGTTGACCGAGGGTCATCCGCGTTTGCTGGTGATCGAGGCGGCGGCGGGTGTGGACGAGCTCGCCGTGTTGCAGGCGACAGCAGCCCTGCAGGCGCAGAGTTCACATCCGCTGGCACGGGCGGTGTTGGAAGCCGCCGCTGCCCGCTCGCTGTCCGTGCAAGCCGATGCGGCGACGGATGTGCAGGCGGTGTCCGGTCGCGGCAGCCAGGGCACGGTGCAGGGCAGTCGGTTGGCGCTGGGCAGTCTGCGCTGGATGGACGAACTGCAGGTGGATCTGGGGCCCCTCGCTGCGCGTGCGCAGGTGCTGCAACAACAGGGATCAACCGTGTCTGCGCTGGTCAGTCAGTCCACCGGCGCGGCGGGCTGGTCACCGATGGCCTTGCTCGCGTTTGGCGACGAACCCAAGGTTGGCGCGGCAGCCGCGATTGCCGAGCTGCGCGCCGCCGGCATGCGGCTGTTCATGGTGTCGGGCGACAACCAGGGCGCTGCGATGGCCATGGCGGGGCGACTCGGGTTGCGGGCCGACGATGGTGAAGTGATTGCCGAGGTGTTGCCGGGCGACAAGGCTGCGGTGGTCAGGCGCTTGAAGGAAGGTGGCCACGTCGTTGCCATGGTGGGCGACGGTGTGAACGACGCACCCGCTCTGGCCTCGGCCGACGTCGGCATGGCCATGAGTCACAGCCAGGGCGGCAGCTCGGACGTGGCCATGCACGCCGCCGGCATCACGCTGATGCGGGGCGACCCGATGATGGTGGCCGCGGCGCTCGACATTTCGCGCCGCACGGTGAGCAAGATCCGGCAGAACCTGTTCTGGGCGTTTGCCTACAACGTGGCCGGCATTCCACTGGCCGCACTCGGCTTTCTGAGTCCTGTGGTGGCGGGTGCGGCGATGGCGCTGAGCTCGGTGAGTGTGGTGAGCAACGCCTTGCTGCTCAAACGCTGGAAGCCACCACAGCGCTGAAGCCCTTGGCCCTCGGTTGATGCAGATCAAGGCGGTTGCATCGGTGTTGAGCGAAGCTTGGGTCACCTGAAAGAGGCCCGAGGAGACACCCCATGAACCACTCAGCCCTGCGCGTGATCCGCGACGAACACGCCAGCCTCGCCGCCATGTTGCAGTCGATGCTGCAGATGATCCAGCGCGGGCCGGACGCCGACGGCAAACACGCACCCGAGCAGTACTTCGACGTGCTGCGTGCCATGCTGTTTTACATCGATGAGTTCCCCGAGAAGCTGCACCATCCCAAGGAATCGGATCTGCTGTTTCCGCGCATTGCGCGCGTGGCGCCGCACGTGATGGCGACCATCGAGCGCCTGGAAAGTGACCACATGACCGGCGAGGTGCGGGTGCGTGAACTCATGCACCTGCTGATGGCCTGGGAGTACCTGGGCGAGACGCGTCGCGCGGCGTTCGAGGCCGATGCCACCCGCTACGTGCAGTTCTACCTGAACCACATGCGGCTGGAAGAAACCGTGTTGCTGCCCGAGGCCGAAAAGAGCCTGACGGACGCCGACTGGCACGCACTCAACGTGGCCTTTGCCACCCACCGCGATCCGCTCAACGACAAAGGTGCGCGCGACCCGCAGTTCGACCGCCTGTTCACGCGGATCGTGATGCGGGCACCGGCGCCGGTGGGACTCGGGGAGACCTGAGCGTTGCGAGCAGTTCGTCAAACACATCCAGCAGCCGCGTCACGTCGCCGCGCGTGGTGGCGGGTGAGATCAGCATCATGCTGTGGAAGGGTGTGAGCAGCACGCCCCGGTTGAGCATGAAGAGGTGGGTGAGGGCTTCGAGTTCGCCCTGCGCGTGATCGCGCACGTCCTGCGCATTGCGCGGTGTGTGCGGCATGAACTGCAGTTCCATGCGCGCACCCAGGCGGGTGACGGTCCAGGGCCGGCTTGCGGACGCGATGCGGTCACGCAGGCCCTGTTCCAGCGCCGCGGCCAGGTCCAGCATGTGGGCGTAGTTCTCGGCGGTGTGCAGGTGTCCCAGCGACGCCTGCAGGGCGGCCAGCGTGAGCGCGTTGCCCGCCAGCGTGGTGCCGATGCCGCTGTGGCCCTCGGGCGCGGCGTTCTTGGCGTGCACCATCCGCTCGGCCACGGCGTGTGTGAAGCCGTACACCGCACACGGCAGGCCACCGGCCACGGCTTTGCCCACCACCATGAAATCCGGCTCCAGCCCGTGGGTGCGCGCGTAGCCGCCCAAGGCGGTGGAGATGGTGTGGGTCTCGTCGCAAACAAGGATCGTGCCGTGTTCGCGGCACAGCGCGCGGGCCTGTTCCCAGAAGCCGGGTGCGGGCGGCACCAGGCCAAAGTTGGTGAGAGCCGGCTCGGCCAGCAGGCAGGCCACGTCGCCCTGTTTCAACGCAGCTTCGAGCGCTGGCAGATCGTTGAACGGCACCACACGCGTGAAGGCGGCGTGGTTGTGCACCTGGCCCAGCACCGAGCTGCGCGGCAAGGTGTGGCCTGTCACAGGGTCCAGATCCACCAGCGTGTCGTCCACCGCACCGTGGTAACAACCATCGAACACCAGCAGCTGCGGCCGGCCGGTGATGGCGCGTGCCCAGCGCAACACAAAACGGTTGGCGTCGCTGGCGGACAAGGCCATCTGCCACATGGGCAGGCCGAAGGTGTTTGAAAGCAATGTGCCCACAGTGGCTGCATTGGTGGCCGGCAGCATGCAGGTGAGGCCGCGCGCCGCCTGTTCCGCGATGGCCTGAGCCAGCGGCACCGGGCTGTGGCCGAACATGGCGCCGGTGTCGCCCAGGCAGAAGTCGGCGTAGCGCACACCGTCGGCGCAGGTGAGCGTGGCGCCTTGCGCTTGCGCGACGAACAGCGTGGCCGGGCTGGGCCAGTCGCGCATCCAGTGCAGCGGCACGCCGAACAGGTAGTGCTGCTGCGCGTCGCGGGCCAGCGCCATCGATTGCGGGTGGCTGACGATGAAACGTTCGCGCTCGGTGTGCTGAATCGCGCGCAGGGTGTCGGGGGCCAGGTCGGTCATGGTGATCAGCTTAAGCCGGGCGCGGGGTTTGCTGTCGCCCACGGCGCAGTGGTGGGCTCCGCGCGCACGGAATTGGCACCGACAATGGCCCGGCCATGAACCACCCGGAACCCACCACCGACCCCACGCCCTACATCCGCCTGGCGCTCGCTTTGTCGCTCGGTGCGGCCGTGTCGCTGGGCATCACGCGCTTTGCCTACGGCTTGCTGCTGCCACCCATGCGCGAGGACCTGGGCTGGAGCTACACGTTGGCCGGCGCGATGAACACCTTCAATGCCGTGGGCTACCTCGTCGGGGCGCTGTTCACGCCGTGGCTGATGCGGCGCTTTTCGCCCACCGGTCTGTTGATCGCCGGCTCGCTGGGCGCGTCGCTGTTCATGGCCCTGAGCGGGTTCTTCACAGCCGCCGCGCCCCTGCTCGCGCAGCGCCTGCTGGCCGGTGTGGCCAGCGCTTTGGTGTTCATCGCGGGCGGCCTGCTTGCGGCGCGGCTGGGTGCGCGCCAGCCGCAGCGCAGCGGCTTTTTGCTCGGCATCTACTACGGCGGCACGGGGCTGGGCATCGTGATCTCGGCGCTGGGCGTGCCGCCGGTGTTGGCCGCTGCGGCGCAGCAGCCACACGGCTGGGCCTGGGCGTGGTGGGCGCTGGCGCTGGTGTGCCTGTTGGCCACCGCGCTCATGGCGTGGCCGGCGCGGGTGCTGGCGAACCACGCTGCCCCGGCGGCCAGCGCGGCGGCGGGCTCTGCCCGCGTGTTCCGGGTGCGCGACTTCGGCTTCGCGCTCGCGGGCTACGCCGGCTTTGGCGTGGGCTACATCGGTTACATGACGTTCGTGATCGCGCTGCTGCGCGAGCAGGGCAGTTCGTCGGCCGCCATCACCACCTTCTACGCCCTGCTCGGCCTGGCGGTGATCGCCTCCTCACGCATCTGGGCGGGGTTGCTGGACCGGCACAGCAATGGCCAGGCGCTGGCGCGGCTGAACGCCTTGCTGGGCCTGGCGGCCATCGTGCCTGCGCTCACCAGTTGGCCGCCGCTGGTGATCGCCTCGGGCCTGCTGTTCGGCGGCGTGTTCCTCTCGGTGGTGGCCTCCACCACCGCACTGGTGCGACACAACCTGCCGACCGCGGAATGGGCCGCGGGCATCAGCGCGTTCACCATCGTGTTCGCGGCCGGGCAGATCGTGGGGCCGACGGTGGTGGGCTTCATTGCGGATGGATCGAGCGGTGCACAGGGGCTGCGCGAGGGTTTGGTGTTCTCGGCGGTGGCACTGTGGATCGGTGCGGTTCTGGCGCTGCGCCAGCGCGCGCTCTGATCCGCTGCGCACAATCGGCTGATGCGTCGAATCTTCATCTGGACAGGCGCCGGTCTCGGGCTGGTGGTGGTGCTGTTGTTGCTTGCCGTGTTCGCGCTCGGCCAATGGACCGGCAGCGACGGTTTTCGCCAGCGCGTGGAGCGCGAAGCGTCGGCCGCGCTGGGGGTGCCGGTGACGCTCTCACGCGTGGCCGTGGACATGTTCCCGCTGCCGGCCGTGGCGCTGGAGGGGCTCAACATCGCGGCGAAGCCGGCACTCACGCTGGCGCGGGTGGAGGCGCGGCCGGTGTGGTCGGCGCTGCTGGTGGGCCGGCTGGCGGTGTCCACGCTCGTCGTGCGCGAGGCGGTGCTGCCGCAGGCCACCATCGTGTTGCTCGGTGCGCGCGTGCAGGACCCCGCCAGGAAACCGTCGACGCCCAGCGCCGCCGACGAAACCGCGGACCTGAGCTGGCTGCCGCGCAAGATCGTGCTGGACGACGTGACCTGGATCGGCGCGCAAGGCCGCAGCAGCACGGTGCAGGCTGAACTGGCGCTGGACGAGGACGGCTGGCCGGCCCGGGCCACGGTGGCGGTGGTCCGTGGTGCGCTGGAAGGCGCGAAGGCAGCGCTGCAACGCGAAGCCGGCAACGCGACCGCGTGGACGCTGAAGGTGGACGTGGGTGGCGGCACGCTGCAGGGGCCGCTGACCGTGACGCTGCCCGAAGCCACCGCCAAGGTGCGTGATCTGGTGTTTGAGGGCACGCTGGAGACGCGCGGTGTGGAGGTGTCGGCGCTGACTGCGCCCAGCCGCACGCTCACCGGCCGGCTGGACGCCAGCTCCACGCTCTCGGCCCGCATCAACCCCAAGGCGGGCGCGGCGTCGGTGACGGACGCGCTGCGCACGCAAACCCGTTTCACGGTGAACAACGCGGTGTTGCAAGGTGTGGACCTGGCCAAGGCCGTGGCCACGGTGGGCTTGTCGCGCGGCGGCAGCACCGCGCTGGACACACTGGCCGGCCAGGTGCGCACGCGCGGGCAGCTGATCGAGTTGACGAACCTGGTGGCCAGCTCGGGTGTGCTGGCCGCCACCGGCGAGGTCACGGTGGCGCCCAGCAAGGCCCTGTCGGGCCGGGTGCGGGTGGACGTGACGCGCGGCGCGGGCGGCGAGCTGGTGGGCGTGCCGCTGGTGGTGGGCGGCACGGTGGACGAGCCCACGGTGAGCCTGAGCCGCTCGGCCCTGCTGGGCGCGGCCATCGGCACCGCGCTCATGCCCGGCGTGGGCACCGGGGCCGGTGCCAACCTGGGCGACCGGTTGGGCGAAGGCCTGAAAGACCTGTTCGGCAAGTGACGCCCCCGGCGGGGTGGACGCCGGTCACCGGGCCGAATTGGACTCACGCCCCCAACCCCTCGGGGGTATCTTCGGGCTCCCATTCGTCCCACCCCACCGAGGACCAAGCATGGCCATGGGTCAGTTCGCTTACGCCAACAACAGCAACCGTTTTCTGGGCTGCGAGCCGCTGGCCGATCAGCCGTTTGCAGTGGCCGGTGTGCCGTTTGACGGCGTGGTGACCAACCGCCCCGGCGCACGTTTCGGCCCGCAGGCCATCCGCGCGGCCAGCCTGATGCTGTGCGACGGCATCCACCCGGTGTTCAACGTGTCGCCACTGGCCCACCTGGGCGACGCGCTCGACATGCGCCTGCCCAACGCCTCGCCACTGCCCGAGGTGCGCCGCCACATCGAGGCGCAGGCTGCCGCGCTCATAGCGCAGCACCATTGCGTGTTTCTCGGGGGTGACCATTCGGTGACGCTCTCGCTGCTGCGCGCCTTGAAAGCGCGGCACGGCGGCGAGCAGCTGGCACTCGTGCATTTCGACGCCCACTGCGACACCTGGAGCGACCACTTCGGTGAGCCCTCGGGCCACGGCACCTGGACGTATGAAGCGCTGCAGGAGGGCCTGGTGAGCGCGGCGCACACGGTGCAGATCGGCATCCGCTCCAGCGGCGAACGCGCTGCGCGCGAGTTTGTTGCCGACCAGGGCGGGCAGATCTTTACCGCGCGCGCTTTGCGCGGGCTCGATGGCGCGGGCCTGCAGCCCACCATCGACGTGATCCGCACGCGCATCGGCCTGCGGCCGGTCTACCTCACGCTGGACATCGACTGCCTGGACCCGGCGTTCGCCCCCGGCACCGGCACGCCCGAGCCCGGCGGCATGACCAGCTCGCAGGTGCTGACCCTGCTCGAAGAACTGGCCGACCTCAACTGGGTGGGCATGGACTGCGTGGAGGTGGCTCCCGCCTACGACCACGCCGAACTCACCAGCAACGCGGCGGCCACGTTTGTGTGGACCTACCTGAGCGGTCAGGTGGCGAAACGGCAGAAGGGGATCTGACATGTCGCTCGTCGGCTCCGACACCCAGCTCAACCAGAAGAGTTACTACGAGGCCAGCGTGGAGCGCCCGCCGGCGTGCCCCGCTCTGGCCGAATCTCTGAACGTGGACGTGGTGGTGGTGGGCGCGGGCTTCAGCGGCCTGAGCGCTGCGCTCGAACTCGCGCAGCACGGCCTCTCGGTGGTGGTGCTGGAGGCCGACCGCATCGGCAGCGGCGCGAGTGGTCGCAATGGCGGCCAGACCATCGTGGGCTACGCCAGTGGCCAGGCGCCGTTTGAAGAACAACTGGGCGCGGCCGATGCGAAGCGCGCCTGGGACATGTCGCTGGAAGCCATCGACCTGATCGACGCGCGCATCGCGCAGCACGGCATCGACTGCGACCGGGTCAACGGCTACGTGTACGTGGCCGACTCGGTGCGCAAGCGCAACGCCCTGCACGAGGAAATGGAAGGCCTGCAGCGGCGCGGCATCGACATCGACTGGGCCGAAGGCGCCGACCTGCCGCGCCTGATCAACAGCCCGCGTTATGTGGCGGCTGCGCGCGAGCAGCGCTCGGGCCACCTGCACCCGCTCAAGTACGCGCTGGGCCTGGCGCGCGCCGCGCAGGCGGCAGGCGTGTGCATCTTCGAACACTCAGCGGTGACCGGCCTGCAGCGCGGTAGCACAGTGGTGGCACGCACCGCACAGGGCCAGGTGACGGCGCGTTTTGCCGTGCTCGCGGGCAACTGCATGCTGCCGGAGTACGGTCCGGCGGTGGCGCCCGAAATCGCGCCGCGCATCATGCCGGTGGGCACCTACATCGTGGGCACTGCGCCGCTGGACCCCGAGCTCTGCGCGCGCCTGATCCCGCGCAACGCGGCGGTGTGCGACAACAATTTCGTGCTCGATTACTTCCGCTTCAGCGCCGATCACCGCATGCTGTTTGGCGGGCGCGTGAGCTACACCACCCGCACCCCGGCCAACCTCTCGGGCGTGATGGCACAGCGCATGGGCGAGGTGTTCCCGGCGCTGGCGCGCACAAGGATCGACTTTGTGTGGGGTGGGTTCGTCGACATCAGCATGAACCGCGCGCCCGACTTCGGGCGGCTGGGCGACAACGTCTACTACCTGCAGGGGTTCAGCGGCCACGGCGTGGCGCTCACCGGGCTGGCGGGGCAGCTGGTGGCCGAAGCGGTGGCCGGGCAGGCCGGGCGCTTCGATGTGTTCGCGCGGCTGCGGCACCACCGGTTTCCCGGTGGGCCGCTGCTGCGAACGCCCAGTCTCGCGCTGGGCATGCTCTGGCACCGCTTGCGCGACGTGCTCTGAGCCGGTGGCTCAGCGCTGCTGGTCTGCGCGCGGCTCGCCGCGTTCGTTCACCGTGATGCGGTTGCCGGGCGCCGAGGCCGTCTGGATGCGGTGGTCGGTGCCACGGAAGTTGTAGGTCACGTCCCAGTACGCGGGCTGTGCGCCGCCGGGCACGTTCTCGCAGCGCTGCACGTCCTGCGTCGTGGGCTTGCCATCGCGTCCGAACTGCGCGCCGATGGCGCCGCCAGCCACCACGCCCCCCACGGTGGCGATGTCCTGGCCCGTGCCGTTGCCCACCTGGTGACCCAGGATGCCGCCGAGCAGTGCGCCCACCACGGCGCCCGGAATGTTGGCACCGCTGCGTTCCGCCGGCACCTGCGTGCTCTCGACCCAGCAGCGCTGGCCCGAGGTGGCCAGCACGGCGCGCGACGAGGTGATGTCGGCTTCATACAGGCGCTCGCCATTGCGGCGGCGCCCGTCGTAGACCTGCATGGGGGCCGGTGCGTAGCGGTTGTCGGCCACGCGGGTGTCGCGCGCCAGCACGCGCACCGAGGTGATCTCGTCGCTCAGGCCCATCGAGGCCAGCGACGGGTATTGGCCCGGGCGCAGCACCATGCACTGGCCCTTGTAGCGGTTGTTTTCACAGACCTCCCAGCGCTCACCCGAGACCACGGCCGAGGCGGCGCGTTCGTTGAAGCCGGTGCGGCGCAGGTTGGGCACCTGG
>JBKBWW010000101.1:0-12701 GCA_046314475.1 Hydrogenophaga sp. | reverse complement strand
AGGGCACCCGTGCGATTTTTTCCAGCACCTCGGCCAGGTAGGTGTAGCCGGTGAACCGGGCGGTGAACACCGCCACCGACAGCAGCACATGGCCCACGAACCAGGGGTCGCGCAGGATGCGGGCCTGTTCACCCAGGCGCACGCGCGGGGCGGCGGCCATGGTCGGCATGGTCACCTGCAACAGTGCTGCGACCAGCAGGCAGAGAGCGGCCAGCACCCAGAAAGCGCCCCGCCAACCCATGGCTTCGCCGGCCACGGTGCCCAGGGGAATGCCGAACAACATGGCGCCCGAGATGCCGAGGTAGACCCGGGCAACGGCGCGGCTGGCACGCTGTGGCCCGGCCAGCTGCGCGGCGGTTTCGCTGGCCGTGCCCCAGAACACCGGCAGCGCGAGCGCGGGCGCGATGCGCGCGATGGCCAGCGTCCAGAGGTTGGGCGCCAGCGCGGCCAGTGCGTTGGAGGCCGCAAACAGCAGCAGCACACCCACAAACAGGCGCTTGCGCTCCTGGTGCGCGAGCCATGCCGTGAGCAGCGGCCCGCACAGCATCACGATCACGGCGAACAGTGTCACCAGCTGGCCCGCGGTTGAAACAGTCACCGCGAGATCTCTGGCCAGCGCGGGCAACAAGCCCACCAGGAGGAACTCGGTGGTGACGATCACGAAAGCGGCCACGGCGAGCACGGCGATGGACGCCTGGTTGCCTCGGGCCGTGGGTGGGGGTGGGAGGCCGCAAGCCGCAGCAGGGTGGAGCGAAGACATGGAATTTTCTGAAATGAGGAGCAGTCACCAGCTTATTGAAGAACTCACAGCTCCACCGGGATCATTTTTCCCCTTAGCATGGAACTCAGTTCTTTAATGAGGAGGGGGCATGCACAGCGCAGAACGGCTCAAAGGCATTGATGTGTTCGTGGCGACGGTGGCCGCGGGCAGCTTCACAGCGGCGGCGGACCGGCTGAATTTGACCGGCTCGGCCGTGGGCAAAGCCATTGCCCGCCTGGAGGCGCGCTTGAGCACGCGCCTGTTTGAGCGCACGACCCGGCGACTCCAGCTCACCGACGCGGGCGCCGCCTTCCACCGCATCTGTGTGCGCGTGCTGGAGGAGCTGGCGTCGGCCGAGCGCGTGCTGGCCGCAGACGCCGAAGAGCCTTCAGGCCGTCTGCGGGTGGACCTGCCCGCGACCTTTGGCCACCGCAAGGTCATGCACTTGTTGGTGGCCTTGGTCAACAAACACCCCAAGCTGCAAACCCATGTGTCGTTCACCGACCGGTTTGTGGACGTGGTGGACGACGGCATTGACGTGGCCGTGCGCATCGGCGGCGCCGACACCTGGCCCACCGCCGTGGGCCACCGTTTCCTGGGCAAGGAGCGCCTGGTCTTCTGTGCGGCACCCGGCTATCTGCAGCGGCACGGAACACCGCAAACGCTGCAAGACCTCTTGGGTCACGACGCGGTCACTTACGGTCGATCGGACGGCACGGCCAGCCCCTGGCTGATCGCGTCCGACCACGGCCCCACCGAGCGCCGCAGCGCCGAGAGCCGCGTGGTCGTGGGCCACGGCGAAGCCTTGCTGGACACGGTGGTGGCCGGGCTGGGCGTGGCGCAGCTGGCCACCTGGCTGGCAGAAGACGAACTGCAGGCCGGCCGCCTGGTGCCCATCCTGCCGGGCCTGGACGTGGACGGCCTGCCGCTGCACATCGTCTGGCCGCTCAGCAAGCAGTTGTTGCCCAAGGTCGATGTGGTGCTGAATCACCTGGCCGCCCACCTGCGCATCCGCTGAATGCGTTTACGCTCGTCTGTCCCACCCGCAACGAGGAGCTCGCCCATGCGTTCGCTGACGCTGCACTACCACCCCCTTTCCTCGTACTGCCACAAGGTGCTGATCGCCATCGACGTGCTGGGCATCGACGTTGAGCTGCGTTTGCTGAACCTGGGCGACGCAGCCGAGCGCTCGGCCTACCTCGCGCTGTGGCCCCTGGGCAAGATGCCGCTGCTGGTGGACCAGGACCGACCCATCGCCGAGACCAGCATCATCATTGAGCACCTGCAGCGCCACCACGCCAGCCCCGGCCGCACGCTGATCCCGAACGACCCGGACCAGGCAATGGATGTGCGCCTGTGGGATCGCCTGTTCGACCTGTATGTGATGACACCGATGCAGGCCCTCACGGCCGATCTGCTGAGGCCGGAAGGTGAGCGCGATGCGCATGCCGTGAGCCGTGCGCGCGAGGGCTTGTTGACAGCCTACGCGCTGATCGATCAACACCTTAAAGGGCGCACCTGGGTGGCCGGTGACGCGTTCAGCCTGGCCGACTGCGCCGCTGCGCCCGCCTTGTTTTACGCGGTGACCTACATGCCCTTCGCGCCGCAACACGCGCGCCTGACGGCGTATTTCGATCGCTTGATGGACCACCCACCGGTGGCCCGCACCATCGACCAGGCGCGGCCCTGGTTCAAGTTCTACCCAGGGCGCGGTGGACTGGCGCCGCGCTTCTTTGACCCAGCGAATCCCTGACATGAAAACGCTGCTGCTCTACCTCGTCACCGCCATCGCCGAGATCGTCGGTTGTTATCTGCCGCTGCTGTGGCTGCGCGGCCAAGGCTCAGGCTGGTGGCTGCTGCCCGCCGCCGCCGCGAGCCTGGCCGCCTTTGCCTGGCTGCTCACCCTGCACGCCGCGCCCTCAGGCCGCGTGTACGCGGCCTACGGCGGGGTCTATGTGGCCGTGGCGCTGGGGTGGTTGTGGTCGGTGGATGGCGTGCGCCCGAGCAGTTGGGATGTGGCGGGTGTGGCGGTGACGCTGGCGGGGATGGCGGTCATTGCGTTTCAGCCGCGGGGGTGAGGGGGTTCTCATATCGACCTGCTGCTCTCGGCCATCAACTGCCGGTGGCGACAGGCGGCATCTTGGCAACTCGCCTCTTCAGTTGCGTCCTGCCCGCGCAGGCTGCAAGATTCGAGCGATGACCTCACCCGATCCGCAGGACCTGCAGGCCTTCACCCAGCTGCTGGCATCACCCATTCGCAGCCCCTTGCGCGAAACCGCCCTGGCCGACTGGTCACGCTACAAGCTGGCACGCCAGGCAGCCCATGTCGGCGAGGGGCGTGCGGGTGGGCAGGGCAAGCAAGGTGCCTGGACCAAGGGTGCCTACATCGCATCGCTGACGGCACCGGCCATCGACCTGCGCGGCGCCGTCTTCACTGACGTCTGCCTTGGGTATGCCGACCTGCGTGGCCTGCGCCTGGACGGCGTCCGCTTCGAACTGAACTCCCTGACCTGGACGGGCCTGAAGGGCGCCCAGCTGCAAGCCGCCAGCTTGCGCGATACGCACATCGCTCAGGCGCGGCTGATGGACGCCGACCTGCGCGGCGCAGACCTGTCCGGCGCCCAGCTGGCCGGCGCTGACTTCAGTGGCGCCAACCTGGCAGGTGCTTGCCTGCGCAACGCCAATCTGCGCGGCGCGCGGCTGCAGTACGCCAACCTCGTGGGCACTGACCTGCGCGGCGCCGATCTGTCGGCCAGCCATGTCTACGGCGCCTCGGTCTGGGACGCCCAGGTGGATGCGGCCGACGGCCCGGCTGCCGAACTTCAGCGCGATCTGGTCGTCACTCCCGATGGCCAGGCCGTGGTCACGGTGGATCGCATCGAGGTGGCACAGTTCATCTACCTGCTCTTGTCAAACCCCAAGATCCGCGACGTCATCGACACCGTCTGCGACAAGGCCGTGCTGATCCTGGGCCGATTCAGCGCCGAGCGCCTGGCCGTGCTGCATGCGCTGCGCGACGCCCTGCGCGTACGTGGCTTCGTGCCGATCGTCTTTGACTTCGACAAGCCGCGTTCGCAGGACGTGACGGAAACCGTCAAGACCCTGGCAGGCTTGAGCCGCTTCATCGTCAGCGACATGACCAACCCGCGCTCGAACCCGCTCGAGCTGCAGGCCACCGTGCCCGACTTCATGGTGCCCATGGTGCCCATCCTGGCCGCAGGCGAAGCGCCGTTTGCGATGTTCAGGGACCTGTGGCTGAAGTACCCGTGGGTGCTGGACCCGCTGGAATACGGCAGCACGGCCGAGCTGCTGGCCGTACTGGACGAGGCCATCGTTGCCCCGGCCTTGGCCCGCCACGCCGAACTGCTGGCGCAGCGTGCCCAGCACCTACGTGTGCGGCGCGCGGCAGACTACCTGCCGCGCTCCTGATCGCACCAGCAGCGAGCTCGCGCACAGGAATTGCAGACGGCCTCTGAAAGGCCGGTCTGCCCATGAGTGAGCGTCTGATGCCGGAGAGGGGTGCCATCGGGCGCCCGACGGGGCTGCCGGCCCGGGGGCTTGCAAGCGAGGCCGCGCTGGCTGAGCCCGCACGGTCTCAAGACCAGCGGTGAGGTTCAATGGCCCTGACAGCCGCCGAACGAAATGAGCCCTCCATCGAGGGGCTGACTTCGCGTGTGTTGCTCTGGTCTGACCGGCGGTTTTAGGGCCACGAACTCGAGGCCTTGGATGTCGCAAATGGGTCGGGAGCTGCCAGCCCCTCGGTGCAGGTGACGGACTCTGATCGGTCTTGAGCTGCCCTCAGGATCTCAGCCGCTTAAAGGTGGTCCCTACCAGTGATCGCTTACGCGCGTACGAACGCTGTCCAGAGTTGAATCAATGGACGGGCTGTTGCGCAGATGGCCGGTCGCCGGGTCGCTGTGGTCATTCCCGGCACCCAACATGCGATGTGTGCTCAAGAGGTCAGCCCCAGGAGTTGCTGTCGTCCATGGATACCGAGTTTTGCGTAGGCTCGCTTGCGCAGTGTCTGCACGGTGGACGGCGCAACACCCATGTCCATGGCAATCCCGTCCACGCTGATGCCATTGGCGATCCGTGCGCAAACGTCACGCTCCCGGCGGGAGAGCTGTGGCGCGCGCTGCGCAAGGGTTTGAAGCACAAGTTCGAGGCGCACTTCGGGGGACAGACTCTCGCGGCGTGCGCGCAGGGTATTCAAGTGCACCTTGCGCAGGATGGGGGCCGCCACCAATACGCGCTCAATCTCGCCAGGCGTGAAACCGCCCAAAGACTCATCGCGGTACAGGTTGATCACAAAGGCGGTGTGTGTCAGAGGCGCGTAGAGCAGACTGAGCCGCCCGGTCAGCCTTGCATGTTCGAAGATTTCCTGCCGCCAACCACTGTCGGGAATATCGGCAAGGCCGTAGTGCAACACCACAACGTCGGCCGTGGCTTGCGTTTCCTGCTGCACATGTTCAGCCAGACGCGTGACTTCGTCGAGGTGGCTGAAGTGGCGTTTGTAGTGCGCGAAGCACTCGCCGGTGATGTTGGGCCGTGAGGCGCCATGGCTGCACCCGGCGACCTGCGAGGGCACGTTGCCTGCGTATGCCACCAGCGAGAGGTAGTCGACCTTGGCGAAGGCGTTGACGAAGTCCAGCATGCCCGACGCCGGCGAAGCGCTGCCGGGCACGTCCAGAAGTGCCTCAATGGCCGCGGCATCAATGCCGTGGCCAACGGGGGTGCTGCGAACCGTCCAGGTCGAATACATGCGAAGGAGTGTAGGAACAGCACCTCCGCAGGCCAATGGGGCTAACCCGAGACACGGCCGTCGCCGTTGCCCGCGCTATTGCGGCGTCAGTCCGAAGTCCTTCATTCGCTTGAGGATCACCTCTGCTTCCGTTCGGTGACTCGCTGCAAATTCGGCGGGTGTGCTGTTCATGATTTCCAGGCCACGCTCGTTCATGAGGCGCCCGACCTCCGGGTCGGCCAGGATGCGGCGGATCTCGTCGCTGAGCTTTTTCATGACCGGCTCCGGCGTTTTGGCTGGCGCGACGAAGGCAATGTAGACCGCTGCATCAAACAGCGCGTCGTCAAAGCCTTGTTCGCGCATGGTGGGCACCTGCGGCAGCGCTGGCGAGCGCTCGCGTCCCATGATGGCCAGTGCATTCACCTTGCCAGCGAGCACATGTTGTTTGGCCAGGCCGGCCGATGTGAGGCCCAGGCTCACGGTCTTTGACAGCAAGTCCGCCATCACCGGTGCCTCGCCGCGCTGAGGCACATGAACCATGTCCGCATCCAGCGTGCGGCTGAGCTGTTCACCGGCCAGGTGTCCCAGGCCACCCGGGCCCCACGAGCCGTAGGTCAGTTTGCCTCGCTGAGTAGCGGCGAGCTTGCGCAGGTCGGCCATGTTCTTGGCGGGCAGCACCTCGGGATTGACCGAGATCACGGCCGGGCTGCGCACCGCCTGGGTGATGTAGGCGAAGTCTTTGAAGGGATCGTAGGCCAGCGACTTGTACATGGCTGTGTTGTTGATCAGCGTGTCGCCCAGTGTCACCAGCAGCGTGTAGCCATCGGGCGCCGCGCGGGCCACTTCGGCCGCACCCAATCCGCCGTTGGCGCCAGCCTTGTTGTCCACCACCACGGGTTGACCCAGCGCCTTGGCCAGGCGTTCGCCCACGGTTCGGGCGACGAAATCGTTGGCGCCGCCCGGTGCGGCCGAAGCAACGATGCGGATGGGTTTGGACGGAAACGGCGCTGTGGATTGGGCCTGCGCCGACAGGGGCACGGCGGCGGCGCACGCGAGTGCCAAGGCCAGGTTGATGGATCTACGCAGCATGGGGAGTCTCCTGTTGTGGTTGGATGGAAATCGTGCGTGGCGCGGTGGTCGTGGCGGCGTTGTCACGGCGGGCTTGCTCCCGCGCCAGCTCGGCGTCGATCAAGCGGCGGAACTGAACCAGGGCCAGGTCCATGCCCAAGGGCATCATGGGCGTGGAGGGCGCGAGCACGATGTTGCGGTGCTGCGCTGTGATCATGTGGCGGTCTTCCTCAAAAGCGGCGAGCAGGCCTCGGAAGATGGTGGCCGTAGTTTCGGGGTTGGGCGCCGGAGCGTGGTAGGCCTGCTGAAAAAAGTAGTGCGTTGTGGTCTCGGTCTCGGGGGTCAGGGTCTGGCAGCTGTGCAGACGCACGGCATCGCTCATGTCGCCGTCGGCTTGGCCCGTGGGGCGTCCGCCCGAGTCCATCAGCAAGGTGCCCGGCAGCACAAAGTCGTAGATGAACCAGCGATCCACGTTGGTGCTGAAAGGGTGAAAACTCTGCCAGTAGGCCGACGGCGGAACATCGGGCACATGCCGAGTCACGCGGATGCCGCGTGGCACGCGCTCGACCTGCGGTTTGGACTGTGCGATCCGTGTGGAACCACCCAGGGTGTTCTCGTGCACGTAAGACAGGTGCGAGAAGTCCAGCAGGTTGTCGCAGATGAGCAGGTAGGGCGTGTCGTAGTGCAAATAGCCCGGCTGGTAGTGCCACTCGGGGTGTTCGCAGGAGAAGTTGTCGGGCAGCAGCGCCGTGTCGGCCAGCGCTGCATCACCCATCCAGACAAACACCCATTGGTTGCGCACCGCCACCGGGTAAGTGCGCACGCAGGCCCGGGGCGGCACACGGTCCAGTCCCGGCGCATCAACACACTGCCCCTGTGGATCGAACATCAGGCCGTGGTAACCGCAGCGCACGCAATCACCCTCGCGCTTGCCCAACGACAGCGGAGCATGTCGGTGGCAGCAACGGTCTTCCAGCGCCACAGTGGTGCCATCGGCCAGACGGTAGAGCAGCACGGGCTCGCCAAGGATGGTGCGGTGAAACAGGCCCTGCTCGGGGATCTCGTGAACCCAGGCGGCCACGTACCAGCAATCGCGAATGAACATGGTGGTTGGTCTTCAAACGTGAGGTGACAGGCAATGTAGGTTTCGTGAGCTGAGTTGTCTGTCCACCAGCCAGGGGACAAAGAGAACCGCATTTGGTTGGGATTTCCACTAGTTGGTATATCAACTAGTTTTTCTATGATGCGATCAGCTTCGCCGTCCAGAGCGCAAGCACCATCCCAGGAGACAACCATGCGTTTTCAATGGAAGCTGGTCGGCACGCTCGCTGCCGCGTTCGCCATGGGCAGCGTCGCTGCCCAGACCGTCAAGGTCGGCATCATTGCCCCGTTCTCGGGCCCCTTCGCCCACTACGGCGCGCTGTTCAAGGCCGGGGCAGAAGGCTATGTGGCGCAGCAGGGCGGCAAGCTCGCGGGCAAGGAGATCGAGTTCATCTACCGCGATGAGGGTGGCCCCAACCCGGCCAACACGCGCACGCTGGCGCAGGAGCTGGTGATCAAGGACAAGATCGACTACCTGGGCGGCGTGGTGTTCTCGCCCAACGCCTTCGCGGTGGCACCGGTGATCCAGGAATCGAAGACACCGTTCGTGGTGTTCAACGCCGCCACTTCCGACATCACGACCAAGAGCGACTACTACGTGCGCACCAGCTACACGCTGTGGCAGGTGACGGTGCCACTGGCACAGCATGCGGCCAAAAAGGGCATCAAGAAGGTGGTGACCGCCGTCACCGACTACGCCCCGGGCGTGGACGCCGAAAACGCCTTCAAGGCCGAGTTCGCCAAGCAGGGCGGCGAGGTGGTGGAGAGCATCCGCATGCCGATCCGCACCACCGATTTCGCACCGTTTGCCCAGCGCATCAAGGCCAGTGGCGCACAAGCCGTCTACGTGTTCCTGCCCGGGGGTCCGCCCAACCTGGGCTTCGTGAAGGCCTACAACGAGAACGGCCTGAAAGCCGCTGGCGTCGAGTTCCTCGGCACCGCCGAAACCGATGAATTCGACCTGCAGAAATTCGGCGACTCGGCCCTGGGCCTGACCACCGCCTTCCACTACAGCGCAGCGCACGACTCTGCCGCCAACAAGACGTTTGCCGCGGCCGTGGCCAAGGTCAACAAGGACGCGGTGCTCAACTACGCCACCGTCGGCGCCTGGGACGGCATGGCCGTGATCCACAAGATGATCGAAGCCACCGGTGGCCAGCGCGACGGAGACAAAGCCATGGCGGCGATCAAGGGCCACAAGTGGGAGAGCCCGCGCGGTCCAGTCAGCATCGACCCCAACACGCGCCACATCACGCAGAACGTGTACCTGCGCACGGTGGAAAAAGGCGCGGGTGGTCTGATGGTCAACAAGGAAGTGCAGAGCTTCGGGCCACAGGTCGACCACGGCCTGGTCAAGTAAGCCCAGGCCAGACCAGAGGACCGCTGCGTGACCCTGCTCGCCAACATCCTGATCGACGGCATCGCCTACGGCATGGTGCTGTTCATCATCGCCGTGGGCCTGTCGGTCACGCTCGGTCTCATGCGGTTCGTGAACCTGGCCCACGGAGCCTTCGCCATGACCGGCGGCTACATCGCCGCCTGGCTGGTGCGCGAGCAGGGCCTGTCGTTCTACGTGGGGGTGCCGCTGGCTGTTTTGGCCACCGGCCTGCTCGGTGCCTTGTTGGAGGTGACGGTGTTGCGCCGCCTGTACCGGCGCACGGAGCTGCAGCAAGTGCTCTTCACCATCGGCCTCACCTTCCTCTTCGTGGCCACGGCCAACCTCCTGGCGGGTCCTGAGGTGCAGTTGATTCCTTTGCCGCCATCCTTGTCATTTGCGGTGGACCTGGGCATCCGCACCTTGCCCGCGCAGCGCCTTCTCGTGATCGCCAGCGGTGTGCTGGTCGTGCTGGCAGCGTTCTGGGTGCTCAACAAGTCGCGCTTTGGTGTGTGGCTGCGTGCCACGGTCGACAACACCGCCGCCGCCTCAGCCCTGGGCATTCCGGTGCAACTGGTCTACGTGCTCACCTTCGCGGTGGGCGCGGCCCTGGCCGGGCTGGGCGGCATTCTCGGCGCGGAACTCATGCCGCTGGAGCCGTATTACCCGGTGAAATACCTCGTACTCGTGCTGGTGGTGGTGGCCGTGGGAGGCATGGGAAGCATTGCCGGCTCGCTGGCCGCATCGCTCACGCTGGGCATCATCGACACCGCCAGCAAGTACCTCGCTTCCGACTGGGGCTCGCTGTTTTTCTTTCTGGCCATGGCGCTGTTGCTGGCCTGGCGGCCGCACGGCCTGCTCGTGGCGCGCAAGGCCTGATGCCATGAAACGCTTGCTTCCCTACCTGCTGCTCGTGGCACTTGCCGTGCTCATCTATTTCGTGTTTCCAGACCAGCTGCCGCTGGCCGCGCGCATCGCCACCATGGCCATCTTCGTGATGTCGCTCGATCTGGTGGTGGGTTACGGCGGGTTGGCCACGCTGGGCCACTCGGCGCTGTTCGGCATTGGCGCCTACGCTGCCGGCCTGCTCGCCATGCACCTCACAGGCAACCCTTTGATCGGACTGCTGGCCGGCGCGCTGGCCGGTGCGCTGCTGGCGCTGCTCTCGGGCTTGTTCCTGCTGCGCTACGAGGGCCTCACCTTCCTCATGCTCACCGTGGCCGTGGGCCAGATCGCCCAGAACGGTGCGAGCAAGCTGCGCGACTGGACCGGCGGGGAGGATGGCCTCACCGGGTTCGAAGTGCAGAAGATCCTGGGCGTCTGGTCATTCGATCTCTACGGCAAGGTGGCCTTTGTCTATTGCTTCGTCGTCATGCTGGCCTGCCTGTGGGCCATGCGCCGGCTCATGGGCTCACCCTTCGGCCTGTCGGTGGTGGGCATCCACCAGAACCGGCTGCGCACCGCAGCCATCGGCGGCTCGGTGCGCGGGCAGCTGCTCAAGCTCTACACGCTGGCGGGCGCATTCGCCGGCATCGGCGGTGCGCTCAACGCGCAGGTCAACCAGATCGTGGGCCTGGACACGCTGGGCTTCGAGCTCTCGGCCGAAGCCCTGGTGATGTTGGTGCTGGGTGGAACGGGCAACCTGTTCGGTGCCATCGGCGGCACGGCGGCCTTCATGCTGATCCACCACACCGCTTCGGCCATCAACCCTTACCACTGGCTCTTCATCATCGGCGGGCTGCTGGTGTTCGTGGTGCTGGTGCCGCGCGCACGCTTGTTCGAAGTCTTGCGTCAGCGCGTGGCCCGCCTGCTGCCCGTCGCTCGGGAGGTCGCATGAGTCCGCAGCCGTTGCTTGACGTGCGCCAGTTGCACAAATCTTTCGGGGGTCTGCACGTCACGCGCGACGTGTCGTTTGCGCTGTATCCGGGCAACCGGGTGGGGCTGATCGGTCCCAACGGCGCGGGCAAAACCACGCTGATCAACCTCATCACCGGCGTGCTCGCACCCAGCCAGGGTAGCGTGTGGCTCAGGGGGGAAGACGTGTCGCACCTGCCCCAACCCAAACGCGTGCAGCGTGGTCTCGCGCGCACGTTCCAGATCACGCAACTCGCACCCGATCTGCCCATCCATCGCCAGGTGGAGCTGGCCATTCACCAGCGCGAAGGTTCGGTCAACCAGATGTTTCGCGCACTCGACAGCTTTCATGCCGTGCGCGACGAGGCCGCGCAAATCCTGCACACCCTGCGCCTGGACACCCTGGCCCGGCGTTGCCCGGTGGAGCTGGCCTACGGCGAGCAGCGCCTGGTTGAAATTGCCCTGGCCATGGCGCTCAAGCCGCAGGTGCTGCTGCTGGACGAACCCATGGCGGGTGTGCCCAGTGGGGAGCGCCAAGTGGTGCTGGACGCGCTCGACACGCTGCCCGCCGACCTGGCCATTTTGATGATCGAGCACGACATGGACCTGGTGTTCAACTTCGCCGACCGCATGCTGGTGCTGGCCGAAGGGGCGCTGCTCGCCGAGGGCACACCGCAGGAGATTCGCCGCCACCCAGCGGTGCGCACGGCCTACCTCGGTGCGGAGGCTTGACCGCATGACCGCCCTGCTGCACATCGACAACCTCACCGCCGGCTATGGCGCCATCCAGGTGCTGCACGGCGTGAACCTCTCGCTCGTGTCGGGCGGGCGGCTGGCACTCATCGGTCGCAACGGCGTGGGCAAGACCACGCTGCTCAAGGCAGTGATGGGTTTGGCCGACGTGAAGGCCGGCCAGGTGCGCCTGGACGGGCAAGACATCACCAAGTGGTCGGCCCGCGAACGCGCACACGCCGGTATCGGCTATGTGCCGCAGACGCGCGACATCTTCCCCTCGCTCACGGTCGAAGAAAACCTGCTCGCTGGCCTCAAGGGCCGCCCGCGCAGCGCGCTGGACGAAGCCTACGCACTCTTTCCCCGGCTTGCCGAGCGGCGCCAGAACGGCGGTCAACAACTCTCGGGCGGCGAACAACAGATGCTCAGTGTCGCCCGCACCCTGCTGGGCAAACCCCGCTTGCTGCTGCTGGACGAACCGCTGGAAGGCCTCGCGCCCATCATCTGCATCGAACTCATGCGCGCCTTCGAGCAACTCGCGCAGGACACCGGCGTGGCCGTGCTGCTGGTGGAACAGAAGGTCGACGACGCGCTGCGATTTGCTCCCCGGGCCGTGGTGCTCGAACGCGGTGAGGTGGTGCACGAGAGTGAGAGCGCGGCGCTGAGCCAGCGCAAGGATTTGCTGGAGCGCTACGTCGGCGTGGCTGGCGCGCATTGACACAACACACACGACAGGAAGTCCCATGAACACTGCCACCCACTCCGCCGCCGTCTCTGCCCCTCCTGCCGGCGTGCCTGTGGTCGACGTCGACCCTTACAGCGACGCTTTCCTGACCGACCCGTACGAGGCCCACCGCCAACTGCGTGAAGCCGGACCGGTGGTGTGGATTTCCGCCTACGGCATCTACGCCTGCGCCCGCCACGAGTCCGTGCACGCCGTCTTCAACGACCACGCCACCTACATCTCGGGTGCCGGCGTCGGGCTGGCCAACTTCAACAAGGAAACGCCGTTCCGCCCCAAGAGCCTGATCCTGGAAGCGGACCCACCGTCGCACACCAAGGCCCGGGCG